>WTJR01000139.1:1914-18552 GCA_011524755.1 Halieaceae bacterium
GAAGCATCCGGTTTCGCCACAGCAAAAAGCGGGCGTAGCGGCCAGAGGGTCTGTCTTTCGAATCTGTATATTTCGATTCGGTAGTGGAGGGTATGGCCATTACGCGGCCACTTGCGCAATCTTCTCGGGTACAAATCGGCTAGCTTGTGCGCGCACCAACTTCTGTAGCATGTCGTGTCCAGCGCAGGCTGGCATGCTGTCTAGACCGGCTTCAAGGCATTCCTTTAGTCGTGCGACGGCTCCCTCGAGCCCCAGTTCGCGAACCGCACTAGGTCGATCAAGCTTCACATCGATACCGGTTGGCTTGCCCAATGTGTCGGGATCGGACACGGCGTCCTTAATATCATCCGCTACCTGATAGGCCTCACCAATACTTGCTCCCAAATTGACCCATGGGCCTGGATCAACGCCGGCAGCAGCGGCGCCAGCGCAGGTGGCAGCGACGAACAGCGCGCCAGTTTTAGCGCGATGGTAGCGAGATAAATCAACCCGTTGCTCGCATTCCCAAGCCTGTCCAGCACAAATGCCATGAGGTGCACCTACACCACGTGCCACAATCGTGGTGACAAGTGGAACACGCTCTGCGCGGACTGCTTGCACCGCGTGTGCTGAAAGCGTTTGAAAGGCCGCAACAATTAGGGCGTCACCGGTTAGGACCGCGATGCGCTCTCCAAACTTGGCATGAACCGATGGTTTGCCGCGTCGCTGAGTCGCGTCATCAAAACAGGGAAGGTCATCATGGACCAAGGATGCGCAGTGAAGGAGCTCAACGGCTGTGGCTGCGGCATTCGCGAGGCCAACGTCGCTAGAGTTGTTCGCTAGCGCAACAGCCTTACACAGTTGGGGCCTGACGCGTGCGCCGCCCGGAAAAACGGCGTAGTTCAGTGCTTGAGCAAGTAGGGGTGGGCATTGAGCAGTTGCATGTTCTGCCATTGCCTCTTCTATGTATTGCTCGCAATCCAGTAGCGTTTTTTCCATGGCAGTCACCATACCCGTAAGTGTTGTTTTATTTATACATTATTTTTGTCTATATTAGTTGACACATTACGCCGATCTTGCACACCCTGCAAGCAACGCGCGGGAGATTCGCTATGGAGCAACCACTGCTGTCGACATCGGGAGGTTTGGGGTTCGACTTGCCTGTTTCAAATAACGGCTATCGCTGGTGGTATGTCGACGGATTCAGTGAATGCGGATCGCACGGTGTGACACTGATATTTTTCATCGGAACGGTGTTTTCCCCGTTTTATGCCGCTGCGAGAAAGAAGGGGGATACTGACCCACGCGAGTTTGTTTGCGTGAACGCGGTTTTCTACGAGCCAAAGCAAAAACATTGGGCGATGACAGAGCGTCGGGCACGCGACCTTCAAACATCCACTTCGATGCTCAAGATCGGCCCATCCTCAATGTCATTCGATGGTGAGAGGCTAACGGTCGATCTCGACGAGCGATCAGCGCCATTCCGCAGAGCTATTAAGGGAAAGGTGGTAATCGATATACCTGCCGTTACCGATCGCTGTTATGCACTGCATTCAGCCGGTCAGCATCGATGGTGGCCAATTGCACCGACCGCGCGTGTAAAGGTGTCGCTTGATACACCGGACGTGGGGTGGGAGGGCGCAGGCTATGTTGACACCAACGGTGGTACTGTTGCGCTGGAAGATACCTTTACCGACTGGCATTGGTCTCGGGCCGATATGGGGCCAGAAAATTGCCGCATCGTTTATGAGGCGCACGCAAGAGACGGTGAGACATGTCTCATGACGCTGTTCGGCGGTCCCAAAACAGGAATGGCGTCAGAGCATTCGCCGCCCCGACGTGACTTATCGGCTGGTCCGGTTTGGCGTGTTTCCAGGCCTGCAAGGAGCCATCAAGGCTTCAACGTCGAAAAAACACTTGAAGACACGCCTTTTTACACGCGAAGTCACCTACATGATGCCTCCGGAAACAGCGTGATGCATGAGAGCTTGGATCTAGACCGTTTCGCTGCGCCATGGGTTCAGCGGTTGCTGCCGTTCAGGATGCGTAAGATCTTCTACGGTCTAGCGAATGCGGGCGATTCGCGCGTCACGGTCCCTTTCTCTAAGAGTCTCAAATAGATCAATAATCCAGAGTGTTCTTACCTTGAAGGGGTCGGATTTAATGGCAGGTGCTACACCACCTGATGCAACCACTGCATCAATAAGAAACTGATTTTGAGGTAGGGCGGGTGTATCGAGCGCCTTGCTTCTGGGCTGTGCGAAAGCGATAGCCGAGGTCAGCAGGGCGAATTTTTTCTTCGTATCGACAATGGCGCGTTGATCAACCGAGTTAAAGCCATGCTCACCTACTTTCTGACCAATGGCGGCGTAAAGCTTTCTCGCCGCACGAATGCCCGGTTGATACTTTCTAGGGAGCTGCGCAATGCCATGGTCTGCGCGTTTGTACAGCCAGTCCGCGCGCTCAAGAAGTCGTTGTGTTACCACGCCAACACCCTCTGAGTAGGTCGGATTTGCGAGCATCTCGTCGGTGTCCACGCCTTCTGCCTTCAGCTCGTCCATGGGGAGATAAATTCTACCCAGCTGCGCGTCTTCACCCACATCCCTCGCGATATTGGTCAGTTGCATTGCTGTGCCCAAGTCAGCGGCTCTTGCCAATGTCTTGGCGTCTCGAACGCCCATCAGTACTGACATCATGACACCAACAGCGCCGGCGACACGGGCGCTGTAATCATAGACATCTTCAATCGAGTGATAGAGCTTCCCTTCAGCATCCCAGGCAAAACCTTCAAGTAAGGCGTTCAGTAGCTCTCTCGGCATTTGATAGGTGTGAACAATTTGCGTCAGGACTCGATCGGTCGCCACATACTGCGGCTTTCCCTCGTAGATGCGGTCGAGTCGATTGTGCAATAGCTCCAGTGCCCGCTTCGGGTTTTCCCCCTCATCCACCAGGTCGTCGGCTTCTCTACAAAAAGCATAGAGACCGCAGGCTGCGTGTTGCATGACGGAGGGCAGCAAATGTGACGCAAAATAAAAGGAGCGCGACCCGTTGGATAGCTGCTGCTTACACAGCCCCATATCGGTGCTGGGAGTCGGTAAAAATTTATCGACTTGCATAGGTGGGGGCTTCAATCAGTCCGTCAATGACTTTGGCGGAGGAGAGTACGGCTGGCATACCGGCTCCGGGGTGAGTGCCAGCGCCAACCAAATAGAGCCCGTCAACCTCTTCACTTTTATTGTGAGGTCTGAAGTAGGCGCTCTGGGTAATGCGTGGCTCCAGCGAGAATCCTGCACCTTTCACCGAGTTGAGGCGATTCTGGAAGTCGAGGGGCGTCAGCATCAGTGATGTGGCGAGGTTGGCGCCCAAGTCAGGCAGCCCTGTTTCCTCGAGACGCTTCTCAACAGCGCGCCGGAATATCTCAGCGTGCGTTGTCCAGTCGGTTCCAGAGTCCAGGTGCGGTACCGGTACTAGTGCGTAAAACGCATCGCACCCCTCCGGCGCCATCGACGGATCGGTCGCTGTTGGCCTGTGCAAATACAGACTGAAATCTTCGGTGGGCTTCTTGTGTTTAAAGATGTCGGTAAGCAGTCCTTTATAGCGCGGCCCAAGAATGATTGAGTGGTGGGGTATATCGGGGTACTGCTTTTTGGTGCCGAAATACCAAACAAATAAGCCATTAGAGTAATGCGCTTTATCAATCTTTCGATCAGTCCATTTGCGTTTGTGTGTTTCCGACAGCAGGTATTTGTAGGTCCATGCAGAGTCTGCATTTGATATGACGAGATTAGCTGCGATGTGCTCACCTGACTTGAGGCGCACGCCGGTGACCTTTCCATTGTCTGTGGTGATTTGGTCAACCTCACTATTCAGCCGAATATCGCTCCCTTGTCCACGGATGAGGTTGCCTAGCGATTCGACAATGCGCCCTGTGCCACCCATGGCAGACCAAACGCCACCCGTGACTTCTAGGTGAGAGATGAGGGAATACAAGCTGCTAGCGGTATACGGGTTGCCACCAATGAGAAGCGGGTGGAAGCTTACAGCCTGCCTCAATTGCTCGTTCTTGATGTACTTCGAGACCAGCGAATAAACACTTTGATCACCACGTAATCTCACTAAGTCAGGTGCGAAGCGCATCAGCTGAGCAAAGGTACTGAAGGGTTTATCGAGCAATGCAAAACCGACTTTATGCCGCGCTTCGCTGGCTTTTAAATAGCGCTCGTAGCCTTGAGCATCTGCTGGGTTGTACTCGAGTATTTGACGGAGGTTTTCTGACTTCTCGCTCGAGTAGTCAAAGATTCGCCCGTCATCAAAACGGATTCTGTAGAACGGATCCATGAGCCGAAGATCAACGTCATCACTCATCTTCTTGCCACAGAGTTCCCAGAGCTCTTCAAATAATTCGGGGACCGTGACAATGGTGGGCCCGCCATCGAAGGTGAAGCCGTCCTGTTTGTAGGTGTAGCCTCTACCTCCCAGCGCATCGAGCTTTTCGAGAAGCGTGACGTGATAGCCTTTGGCTGCAAGACGAATCGCAGAGGCGAGGCCGCCGAAGCCACTACCTATGACAATGGCTTTTTCATGTGACTCAACTTGCTTGAGGGTATCGAAGTCCGGATGCGCTGTGTTCATCTTTATAGACGTCATTTATGTCAATATTAATTGACAGTCTATCACCGGTTTTCGGATTGCACACCCGTTAATTGAGCCGCTCCAGAAACTGATAAAACACCTGTGCGACCCGCTCGGGGTCTGCTTCATGAACCAGATGACCCGCCTCCTCCAGAGTGATTGCCGTTGCGTCTGGTATTTCGCGTGTTGCCCTGTGCGCGCGAATGGCAGGAACAATGTGGTCTTTTTCGCAACCAATGAGGTGAGTCGGGGTTTTTAGTTTAGGTAAGTCCTTCGCTAGCTGACCCAGCTCCCATCCACCCATCATTCTTAAGGTGCCCTCGATGTGTTCGGGTTGGGATATCAGGGTTGTGTAGCGCTGGATCATTGGTTCCGAGATGGTGGCGCCGGTATCGCGCAACGCTCTGCGCACATCGGACTCGCCGGTTCCGCGCCGGGCGAGGAAGCGGGACACCCTAGGCGATCGGCTGAGTGCACGCGCGGCTTTGAGCATAAGCGGCTCAATGAAAGCGCCGAAGGGTAGAAGGGCACCGTTAATTGACAGTAACCCGCGCGGTCTGATGTCTGTATCGAGGCACATTCTGATGCCAACGGCTGCGCCTGCTGAGTGTCCAATCACATACTCGGGTGAGATTTCTAGGTGCTTGCACAGCTCATCTATAGCCCGAGCCATCGCGCTCAAAAGGTGCTCGCGTTCATCAAGTGGGTAGGTAAAGCCTTGGCCCGGGAGATCTATCAATACGCACGTGAATTGCCTGCTCAAACATTCAGCCATGCCCGCCATAGAGTGGGTAGACGAGCCGGTGCCGTGCAAGAGCAAGATCACTGGCCCTGATCCAATGCGTTGAACGTGCCATAGGGTGCCCGCGCATTGCACGAATTCGCTGTGCTCGCGCAGAGGCCAATCACTGGGTAAACGGTCGGGCCCCATGGGTTTGCTAGCCTACGCTGAGCGTTCTGATGGATGTATTCAGTGACTGTGCAGACGCGTTTGGAAGCGGCAGGTAGGTGGCATCTAGCGCGGAGGACAGTTCACGCGCTCGTGGGCTGGGTCGAACCGCCGTGTCCACGAGAACACCCTTAATCTGTGTGTTAGCGAGTAGCTTCGCAGCGGAGAGCGCGTCTTCCGTACCTGCTGACCGGCTTTTGGTGCCGTCCCGCGCAACATTGGCGGCGCCATCGGTCAGGAGTACGTAACTTGGCGTCGCCCCTGTTGCGGATACAGAACGCGCCAGCTCATGTGTTGCTTGAAGCGCGGCTGCCATCGGCGTTCCGCCCCCTCCGGGAAGTTGAGCTAGGGTGCGCTTGGCTCTGACTAGCGAGCGCGTGGGTGGTAGCAGGATCTCTGCTGTATCGCCCTTGAAGGCAATCAAGGCGACTTCTGTTCTGTGGGAGTAGCAGTCAGCGAGCAGTAGTTCGATTGCGCCTTTAGCTTCTGACATGCGCTGATGCGCACTGCTACCCGAAGCGTCTACTGCAAAAATCATCACGCTGGACTTACGCTGTTCAAAGCGTTTCACGCGAATGTCCGAGGATTCAATGTATAGGCTGGTTTTTTTCTTGTCCGAGGTATCCCACATTGCTCTTGCCGTTTGAAACGGTGCAGCACATCGCAGCGTGGCAGGTATATCGATGCGGTGTCCGCGCTTTACATCGCCACGTCGTACGCCCACTGGACGACCTCGTTGTTTGTCCTGAGCAAACTCACCAGCATTGCCACTTTTGCTTTGACGCTGCCGGCTTTTCTCAGCGCGCTTCAACAGAATCGCCAGTAGGTCTTCAGGCAGCTCAGCCATCGCGGCCTGAACTAGATCTTCGTGGTCCTGCTCCTCCTTTTGCTGGGTTTGCTGCTCGGGCACATCTGTGTCTTCTTGATTGTCGTCGGCCTGTTCTGGAGGCTGAGGCTCTGCTTGTGGTGTTGGTAAATGCTGAGCTATGGGTAGGAGTACCAGTCGAATGAGAGGATGCATAACGGCCTCGTCGCTAACGGGTTTGCCGCTTAACAAGCTCAGGGCTTTGGCGATGTCGACGGCGAATTTCAATGTGCGAGAGGAGTGTATTCCCATGGACGCCGCAAGCTCCGCCAGTCGCGTAAGGTCTTCATCCGGAACTGTCGTGTGAGAAAGCCGCGATTGCGCCGATAGGATGTCTGATCGAGCGTAGCGACTGTCATCGACGCAGCGGATACTGATCTCGTCAAGAGCGATACTGAGGCCTAGTCGTTCTATCAGACCAGCTGGTGGCGATTCCTCGTCGATGCCCTCGTCCAGCGCGATGACGGTGATTGAGGCGGGGCTGGTATGGCTTATGCCATCTCGCGCTATATGGACTTCACCTGTATCTAGGGCGGCGCACCAATGTCCTGTGAATTCTTTGGGTAGCCGCTCAGCCATAGAGAGCAGCACAACTCGCTGATGGCATTCTGCGAGCACGCCTTGTGCCAAAACGGGCTTACCATGTCGCATGCTCTCGGTGATATCCATGCCACCCAGTAGACGTTCGGTGGGTGTGTTACTCGGTACTCGACGGGCTGGCGTTTCAGTGAAGCTGTCGAGTAGAGCGAGCCAGTAATCTCTAACGGGCCCCGGTTGTGCGCAGACGCGAATGCCACCGGCTTTGTGGCGCAGGATAGCGACCAACGCCGCAGCTAGCTCGGCGTCATGCCATGCATTCGCGGCTTCCGCCTCAGGCGAGAGCGGCTTCGATAGCGCGTTCGACGCGGGCATCGGCACTGGATTCATCCATTGGGTCGCGTCGCAGGCGGTGTCTTAATACGAATAGAGCGACGTATTTCAGATGTTGCAAGGTGGCTGCATCTTTTCCCTCGAGCGCAGCGAGTGCGCGCGCGCTTCGTATCAGCGTTAGCTCACCGCGTAAGCCGTCAGTGCCCAGCTGTAGGCATAGCTCGGCGGCTTTTTCGAGTACGTTCGAGGGTACATCGACAGATTCGACGACCTCTCTCGCAGCATCAATCTTGCGGCGAAGCGCACCTTCTTTTCGGGCAAATCGTTTGCTAAAACCTTCAGGGTCATGATCGAAGGCGTCGCGTAACTTTATGATCTCGACGCGCGTCGGAATATCCCTGGGTGTTCTGACATCGAGCGATAGACCAAAGCGATCCAGCAATTGGGGACGCAGCTCGCCTTCTTCGGGATTTCCACTTCCCACAAGGACGAAGCGCGCAGGGTGCCGAACGCTCAACCCCTCCCGCTCCACTACGTTTACGCCGCTTGCCGCAACGTCAAGAAGGGCGTCGACAATGTGATCCTCGAGCAGATTGACCTCATCGATATACAAGAAGCCGCGATTGGCGGCTGCTAACAAACCGGGTTGAAATGCCTTCTCACCGTTGTGAATGGCCTTTTCAATGTCCAGCGCGCCAAGCACTCGATCTTCGGTTGCACCCAGGGGGAGATCAACAACGGGGATGGCAATTTTTCGTGTCTTGAGCGCATCCGCCGACTGGCATCGGCCGCATAAGCCCTGTTTGGGAGCCTCGGGATTGCAGTTGTAAGGGCAGTCTTTAACTGCGTCGATTTTGGGAAGCAGTTGAGCCAGCGCGCGGATCGTTGTCGACTTGCCTGTGCCTCGCTCGCCAAAGACCAATACACCACCAATGCTCGGGTCTACGGCCGCTATCGATAAGGCAAGTTTCATATCATCTTGCCCAACGATCGCCGTAAAGGGATACGCTACGGTCATGATTACTCCCCCAAAAAGGCTCAATTGATTTGAGCTCGCCGACGCGGGTTTTCCGAATCGGATTAGTGTCATTTTATTTAAACACATAATTTGTCAAATTTTATGTATTTTTTTGTGGCAATTGGTCTGCGCTGGATATGCGGCGTATAGAGGGTGATAGTGGTGAGACGGCCTTTATGCAGCAGTTAGAGAAAGCAATCGACAGCGATGGCGCCTTGATCAAAGGTGTCGGGGATTACGAGGTTTACTGGTACCTCGACACCGAATCGGAGGGTCGTCCGCTACTCTTTGTGCACAGCGTCAACGCGGCGCCTAGCGCGATAGAGCTCAAGCCTTTATTCCAGCACTTCAGAGCATCAAGACCCGTATTCGCGCCAGATCTCCCGGGTTTCGGTCGGTCAACACGCCGTGTGGGCACCATGACAGCTTCGGAGTTTGCAAAAAATATTGCCTCTATCATTGATGAGATAACCCCGACTGAGCCGCCCGATGTGATCGCCTTATCCTTGGGGTGTGAGTTCGTCGCACGGGCTGTGGTCGAGTGCGGTGCCACGGTGAGGAGTCTAACTTTCATCTCACCCACGGGTTTTTCTCGTCGTCAGCCGCCACCACCGCAAGCCCAAAAACGCTTGAAGCGGCTTTTTGATTTTGCTGGTTTTGGGCGTGGTGCATTCAAACTACTGCGTCTGGAACGGAGTATTCGCTACTTTTACGGTATGAACTTCTCGGGCTTTGTTCCCAATGAATTGGTGACTTACGCCCTTAAAACGACGCGTCAGCCCAGCGCGCATGACATGCCGCTACAGTTTCTCTCAATGGGTTTGTTTACGGCGAACGCTGTCGAGTCTCTTTATTCTAAGCTCGACGTTCCGGTGCTGGTGTTATTCGACAAGGACCCCAATGTTTCATTTGAACTATTTGAGAAATTTGAGGCAAATCCCGCATGGCAATTTAAGCGAATAGCGCCAAGTCTTGGCATGCCACAGTGGGAGCACCCGGAAGAGACAGCAGGTGCTATCGAGGCATTTTTTGGGGCTCTCTAAAGCCCGTTCAAAGCCCCATTCATTGCCCTGTGAGAAGCCCCGTTCTAAGCGGCGTCTCGTTGGATGCGTTGTGCCGCGATCGAGCCGGATAATGTCGCCATCGGCACGCCGGGCCCGGGGTGAGCACTTCCACCCGCAAGATAAAGTCCCTTAACCCGACTCGCGGACGATGGACGGGTGAAGCTAGAAAACATTCCATGGGATGCTGCACCGTAAAGTGAGCCGCCACTCCCGGGAAAGCGTTGGTGCCAGTTATCGGGGCAGGTGGTGACACAGTCCGCTTCAGAAAAGGCGAGGTTTAACCCCCCGCGACTGAGTACATCCAGTGCGTTCTTGCGTTGTTGATCGAGTTTAGAGCGGGTCCATGCGCCATGGTCACCATCTGCCGGCGCGTTTATGAGTAATAACAGTCGTTCCTTGCCCTCGGTCGATAGTTTTCCGTTGACGCGATCCTGGGCGCAAACATAAACGGTGGGTTCATTACAGACGGACCTGGATTTGAAAATCGTAGTGAACTCGCGCTCGTAATCCGTGGCAAAGAATACATTGTGATGATCGAGCTCGAATCCAGAGGTGTTGGCGTTGATGCACCAGGTGATAGCGGAGAGGCCTCGCTCCTGTCGCTTTCGTGTGCGTGTCGATTTCACGACATCATCGCCTAAAAGTCCGTCACTTAATGCTGCTGAGTCCCCATTGAAAATAATGGCGTCAGCGGTCAAGGTCTCGCCCGATGCAAGTGTGATGCCGGTCGCGCGTCCGCTAGTACAGTTGATCTTTCGGACTGGGCTTTGATAGTGAAACTGGGCGCCGTGCTCTATCGCGAGGTCAGCAATTGCATGAGCGAGCGCCCGCATGCCGCCGTCGACACACCACACGCCCTGGCGCTCCACATGCGCAATTAGCATCAACGTTGAAGGGGTCGACAGTGGTGATGAGCCCACATAAGTGGCGTATCGGCCGTAGAGCTGCTTCAGCCGCGGATCTGAGAAATAGTTGCCGAGTGCACTCCAGAGCGATTGGTGCGGCGCTACCGCCAGACTCTTCAAGCCGCCATCGCGCAATAAACGGTAGCCGAGTCGTATGGGTGAGGGTTGCGATGTGGCCATGAAGTTATCGCGGAGTAGGTTGTGAACAAGCTCACCATCGTCACAAAATCTGCGGTAGCCCTCTGCATTGCGTTCGTCTGAGAAATCGGCGATTGCCTGGGCTGACTGATCAATGTCGTGAAAGAGGTCCAAACGACTTCCGTCCGTCCAAGCATGACGGGCGAGCCGGCGACTCTCGGTCAAACGAACCCGATCATCAAACACGGCACCTGCGCGTTTAAACAACTCATCAAAAACCCAGTGCATGGTGAAAACTGTGGGGCCGCCGTCGATGCCTACGTCCCCCACCTGTCGTTGGTGCATTTTGCCGCCAGGCTCGGCATTGGTCTCGAACACATCAACTTTCCAGCCTGCAGTTGCCAGGTCGACGGCAGCCGACAATCCGCCTGCGCCGGCGCCCACAATGATTGCTCGTTTTGTCATCAGGTGGCTTGTGCTCGGCGTACTGGCGCCATGACAGCGCGCTGGTGGTAGATGATGAGAATCAGTCCGGTCACGAGTGGAATCGCCCAGAGACCGGGCGTCAGCGCAATCTCGGGGAGCAAGCGCACCGCACCAAAGGCGAAAAAGGCGGTGTAGACAGAAATGCCGGCGCCCACCAAAGATTTGATGTGCTCCTTGATGCGTGCTTTGGGTGATGAGGGTTTGCGGTAGATGAACCACAGGTTCGTGGCAACGGTGGCGAAACCGACGAAGGCGATGCCCATCATCATGGGTTGATTAAGCTCGATGCCGCGAATAAAGCAGTTGGCTGAGGTCGCTGTTAAAACAACCTGAAGCAGAAGATTGTGCCAGGCGCCGTTCTTCTCATGATCTCGTTTATTACGCATGCAAAGCCAACCGTGCCATGCAAGGTTGATAGTGAGCGTTGCCAAATACAGCATCATCCAGCCAAAAATTCCCGAGATCATCTCGGGCTGCCGAAATACCTCATGGGTGGACAGGTGAGGGTGTGTGCCTGTTGGGTCGGCTAGCGTCGTAATGGAGATGCCCGTAGCAACCAAGCCGGTGGTGAGCATGCTCGTGATAAAGATATTGCCTGCTTGTCGATGCAGTACACCGCCTTTCTTTCCGGCAATGGGAATCCAAACAGAAATGAGTCCGACCGTGCCGGTGATGATGTGCATGATCACCAGCGATTCGAAGATGCCATGGGTCGACAGGGTCATATCCGGCCTCCATACTGTGCGTAGTGTCAATACTATTGGATAGTTTTCGTGGATGAAACACTTTACATACCACCAAAGCCCCACTCGCTTCCAGCGGTTGTCGCGTTAATCCGCTCGCTTTGGAAGGGTGATGGCAACTTATTAGAGTTGTTACCTGCCGAGGCCTATCACTTTGAGGTGGGCCATCTGGGGCGTTCTCGCCGCGGTACCGTGCTCTTCAACCGGCCCTCAGCAGTGAAGGAGATCATGCGCGACGCCCAAGGCGTATTTCCCAAGAGTGACCTCATGGTCGGTGCCCTCGATCCACTCATTGGTGAAAGCATGTTTGTCACCGATGGGCCGAAATGGCGTCGGCAACGCGCAATGATTGATCCTGCTTTCAGTCTGATGCGGCTGAATGTGGCTTATGGCGCCATGTGCGCTGCGACCGATGATCATGTCGCCGCGATCGATCAGCTAGCTACCGACAATACGCCGTTTTCCCTTGACCTGGCCATGAGCCATCTCACAGCCGATGTAATCTGCCGGACGGTCTTCTCTACACCACTAGCATCCGACGTTGCAAAAGAGGTATTTGACGATTTCACGCTCTTTGAGAAGTCTGTGGCTCAGGTCGATATTTTAGGGATGATCCTAAAACCCGCATGGTCTGAAACAAAACAAACGCCAGAGGTGCTCGCTGCCTGTGAGCGCATTCGTCATCATATCGGTGCGCTCATCGATACCCATTTGGAAGCCGAGGCCGGTGAGTACAACGACATTGCATCGGCAGTGATTGAGGCGAAAGACAAAGACACAGGTTTGCCGTTTACCCGCGACGAGCTGATTGATCAGCTGGGTGTGTTCTTCCTTGCTGGCCACGAGACC
This sequence comes from Halieaceae bacterium, assembly GCA_011524755.1. GTDB lineage: Bacteria > Pseudomonadota > Gammaproteobacteria > Pseudomonadales > Halieaceae > Luminiphilus. The sequence goes on from WTJR01000139.1 coordinate 14,413, forward strand.
ACTGCGAGTGCGTTGACATGGGTGTTCTATATTTTGGCGGAGCGTCCAGAGTGGCTTGCGCGGCTGCGGGAAGAAATCGATCCCGTGATGGGCGATGGGCAGCTCACGTTCGAAGACACAAAAAAACTGCCTTTGACGCGTGCATTTTTTAAGGAAGCCTTGCGCCTCTATCCCCCGATTACTTTCGTGCCGAGAGTGGCTTTGGAAAAAGTGGAAATCGAAGGAAAGAAGTTGCCGCGTGGTGCCTTAGTCATGATTGCTCCCTGGACGCTGCAGCGGCACAGCAAGTACTGGGATGATCCTCATGCGTTTATTCCCGAGCGATTCTTACCTGAGAATGAAAAAACGCTGAATACAGGCGCATATATCCCGTTTGGGCAAGGGCCGCACATTTGCGTGGGTGCCGGCTTTGCTCAGGTGGAGAGCTTGCTCATCATGTCTCAGCTGATCAGCCGCTTTGACTTCGAACTACTTCCCGATCAGAACGTTGTGCCCGCGGCGCGTTTGACGACGAGGCCTGCGGAACAGGTCATGATGCGAGTGCGGCATCGCTCGTAGGCTGTGACTCACTCAGGGCTCGGCTGAGTTTCTGGTCGAACCGCTCCACTTGGCCCTCGCAGGCCATCAACGCTGATGTATCAAGCAGCGTGAAAAGGTATCCATTGTCATCTTGCTTGATGACACAGGGGAGCGGTGTAGGGAGTTGAGCGAGCATCTCATCAGAGATTTCATTGCGGTGAAGCCACTCCACCTCGGGTCGTTCCTCACAAAAGCTGCGCCATGCCCGTTTGCCGAACGGGTTTAAACCGTGTGTGATGTCGCAAAGAGCACAGCTTCGTGTGCCCGTCAGCTTGCCGACGGCGTAAGCCAGCTCGCCGATGACCGATAGATCAGCATCGTAGATCGCCAGAATTCGTTCATGCATAAAGCCGTTACGCGCGCCTTAATGTGTCAGATCGCAGGTCTGGGCCGTCATGACTCCAGCCAGGCGCCTTGAATAGGTAGTTGAGCTTATCTCGCCAGCGGTCTGCGCGTCGTACGTCCCGCCACATCGATCCGTATTCTCCAAAGGCCACCTTCAGCACTTTGTGAGTTTCAATATTTTTGGTGAGGCCGTATTTGACGGGCTCCTCAGGAACCTCCTCCGAGAATGTGCCAAATAAGCGATCCCAAATGATGAGCGTGGCACCGTGGTTTCGGTCCAGATAGCGCACATTAGACCCGTGGTGGACCCGATGGTGCGACGGGGTATTGAAGATAAATTCAATCCATCGCGGGAATTTGTAAAAGGCTTCGGTGTGCAGCCAGTACTGATAAATGAGACTGACGCTCAGCATGGTGACGATCATGGCTGGGTGATAGCCCAGTAGCGCCAACGGTACCCAGAACGGGTATTTGAGGATGCGCTCGCCGACGCCCTGGCGTAACGCTGTTCCGAGGTTGTAGTACTGGGAGCTGTGATGCGATACATGCCCTGCCCAGAGGAGCCGAATTTCATGATTTCCTCTGTGAAAGCTGTAGTAGGTGAGGTCGTCAAGGAAGAACAACAGAACCCACCAATACCAACTGGTATCGATGACACCTTTCAAAGGCGAGATCGAGTAGGCGGCAAACATGAGTGAAATCCCAAGAAACTTGGGGATGAGATCGACGAAAACGGTCAGCAGCATGACTCGCATGCTGGTCCAGAAGTCGACTGACTCGTAGTGTTGCGTGTGGCTTCGGTAGGCCCAAATGACCTCGATAAACAGTGCCCCAAAGAAGAAGGGCAGGGCCATCATGACCCAGTCGTCCTGCATTACCGCTAACACATCATTCATGATCTGTGCTCCCAGAGTGCCCCTGTGTTTGTTTTATAGGGCGTTTGCGATTGCATAGAGTGTAGCCGAATTATTACAGTCACGGTGGTTAGCAAACGGTCGTAGACGACTGGCCGTCCCTACAACAATAACGTTAAAGAGGAGACCATCATGGCAGACCTACTGGCAATGTCCGCAGACATTATCGATGGGCGAGTGGCACCTAACGAATTGGGCCCCTTAAACCGCATTAACCACCAACTCTCCGAGCTTTCCAACGACTTGGCTGTGGTCGAGGCATTTTCGCACTGCATTGTCTTTAAGACCGATGATGGTCTGGTGACCTTTGACACTTCAAATGAGCACGGTGGCAAAAAGTGCGTCAGCGCGATTCAGTCGTGGACACATGACCCTTTCAATACCGTTGTCTTTACGCATGGACACATTGACCACGTCGGTGGCTGTGGTGCGTTCTGCGAGGCTTACGAAGGTCGTAAGCCGACGATTGTGGGTCACGAGAACGTCGCCGCGCGTTTTGATCGTTATCGAATGACGAACGGCTATAACCATGTCATTAACGAGCGCCAGTTTGGACAGTTCAAACGGCGGGGATACGACCTGGCGGGAGCATCGCACTTTCTTCCCCTAGCAACGCCCAACCCCGACGTGACCTACAGTAAAAACCTAATGCTTTCTGTGGGGGGCTTGGAGATTGAATTGAATCATGCGCGGGGAGAGACCGACGATCACACCTGGGCATGGATTCCTAAACACAAGGCGATTTGTGCTGGAGATTTCTTCATTTGGGCATTTCCCAATGCTGGAAACCCCCAAAAGGCGCAGCGCTATCCTAGAGAATGGGCGGCTGCCTTGCGGGATATGGCGTCGCGCAATGCCGAGCTTTTCCTCCCAGCTCACGGGCTGCCGATTTGCGGCAAGGACCGAATCCGCAGTGTGCTCAATGAGGTGGCTGAGGTGCTGGAAACGATGGTTGAGCAAACCATTGATCTCATGAATCAGGGTGCGTCCCTTAACGATATTATCCACTCCGTATCCGTGAGATCAGAGCTTCTCGAGAAACCCTACTTGGGGCCCACTTATGACGAGCCCGAGTTCGTCGTGAGGAACATCTGGCGTCTTTATGGAGGGTGGTATGACGGCAATCCGGCACAGCTGAAGCCTGCCCGCGATGCGCTGGTGGCGAGCGAGTTGGCCAGTCTGTCAGGTGGGGCTTTGAAACTGGCAGAACGGGCCCGTGAATTGGCCGAGACCGATGCGCGACTGGCGTGTCACCTGGCCGAATTTGCAATGCAGGCAGAGCCCGACAACAAGGCGGTCCATGCGCTGCGAGCCGAGGTTTATCAGCGGCGTCGCGAGGGCGAGACGTCACTCATGGCCAAGGGTATTTTTGGCTCGGCCGCCAATCAGTCAAAGCAGCAATTGGATAGCGATTAGGTTTGAGCGGCGCTAGCCGGTATCTGTCGACGCCAAGCGCCACCCTTCATGGACCCTGTGACAATGACGGTGTAGGCGAACATCCCACCGACGGCGCCAATGAACACGCCTGTCATGCCCATATCCATCGGGCCTAATAGGAGGAATGCAGTGCCTATCGCGACAATCGGACGTGCAATGAGTGCTGCCACCGGGCCGCGCATGGCACCCGCGCCCTGAGAGGCGAAGTAAAGCGCCCACCCGACTCCGTGTATGGCGAGGCACGGGCCGACAATTTGAATGAACCCCTTGGCGGTCTCATAGACCATCGGGTCATCAGTAAAGACGGGTATCCAGATGTGAGGGAAGACAGCGAGCAGGGTGCCTATGACGCCCCCGAGAACAAAAGACATACCCGCGCCAGTCCAGCCAATTTCTTCAGCCCGATCTGCATTGCGAGCACCAATACTCATGCCGACCAACGAGGTCATCGTCGCGCCGATGCCAAAGATGAGCGAAGACATTAAAAATTCGATACGCGAGCCAATCCCGTAGCCAGCGAGAGCCTCTTCACCGAACTGGCCTACCAAGCCGGTCAGTACCAAAATCGTGCTGACGGTTGATATGGGTGACAGTGAGGCTGGAAGCGCAACGCGGCCAATATCTCGAAAGTGATGCTGTCGTAGCCCGAGGCGCGAAAGCCGCAAATTAGCCGGTAGTTTGGCCCTCACTAGGCGTTGGAGGATGATCACCGCCATGACGGCGCTGGTTGCAATGACGGATACCGCCGCACCAAACAAGCCGAGTTTTGGAGCGCCGAAATACCCCAGCACTAAGGCGCCCGACAGCGGAACTTGTATGAGTGAGCCGACAATCATCATCCGAGCGGGGTAGCGCATGTCGCCCA
>WTJR01000139.1:18652-28603 GCA_011524755.1 Halieaceae bacterium
ACTTGTATGAGTGAGCCGACAATCATCATCCGAGCGGGGTAGCGCATGTCGCCCAAGCCTCGGAAAATGGAACTCGCAACCCCCATGACCCAAATAGTGACACTGCCACCAAACAGCATGGCGCTGTAGGCGAATGCCAGCTCAAGAATCTCACCGGTCCCGCCCAAGAGGGACAGGAAAAACCGCCCAGAAATCAAAAATGCGATGAGTAAGACGACGGGTCCAAGAACAGCCAGGATAAGACCGTGCCACATCAACTCTTCCGCGCGTGCCTGATCTCCCGCGCCTAATGCTCGAGCAATGGCTGACGATACGGCATTCCCCAAAGCGCCAACCGACAACATTTGCATTAGCATCAGCATCGGGAATACGAGGGCCATCGCAGCTAACGGTGTACTCCCCAGTTGTCCGACATACCAGACCTCGGTCAGGCTGACGGTCGACTGCACAATAAACGCCACGCTGCTGGGTATCGACAGTTGCGTCAGCAGGGGGAGTGCAGGTGCAGTGAGGAGGTATTGGGTGCGCTGATCCATAACGCACCATTACGGCGCATGTGGCGCGTTGGCACAAGTCTTTTCTGGTCTATCTAGCGCACATTCCTATGGGCAAAAGCGCGATACCAATCCGGGCCGGTGCTATTCACTCAAGCGAACATCCCCGCAGATAAAAAAACATACTCAAAGTTCAATTTTTTAGTCGGATTGCATCGATTTTTAGCCACTTATTTGGCAATGTATCGACCGCTTAACAAACACAAGCCGGATGGACCGGACCATGGAGATTGCTCATGCCTCACGCCGCCTACATATACGATGCCATTAGGACCCCACGCAGTAAGGGTAAGAAGGATGGAACCCTTCACGAAGTCAAACCTGTTGATTTGGGTGCGGGATTGTTGCGTGCCTTGCAGGCACGACACGATCTGGATACCAGCTATGTTGATGATGTTGTGATGGGTTGTGTCACACCTGTCGGCGAGCAGGGTTCTGATATCACCAAAATGATTGTTCAAAACGCCGACTGGGATGAGTCAGTGCCAGGTGTGCAGCTCGATCGTTTCTGTGCATCGGGGCTTGAGGCTGTGAACACCGCCGCGCAAAAAGTGGCGTCGGGATGGGATGACCTGGTCGTCGCTGGGGGTATTGAGTGTATGTCGCGTGTGCCCATGGGCTCGAACGGTGGTGCCATGGCGAGTGACCCAGCATTCGCGCTCAAGACAGGCTTTGTGCCGCAAGGTATTGGTGCTGACATGATAGCCACCATTGATGGCTATACCCGTGAAGATGTTGACGCCTACGCCATGGAATCGCAACGTCGAGCGGCACATGCGCGTGACAGCGGTTGGTTCGATGGGTCTGTGATTCCAGTCAAGGATGCCTCAGGAATCACCATTTTGGAGCGCGATGACTTCATCAAGGGCGACACCACAATGGAAGGTCTCGCCCGTTTGAAGCCTTCGTTCGAAATGCCGGGTCAAATGGGCTTTGATGATGTGATCCTCGCCAAGTACAACGAGTACAGCAAGGTAGAGCATGTCCATACTCCCGGGAACTCTTCCGGCATCGTCGACGGGTCTAGTGCTGTGCTTATTGGTAGCGAGAAGGCCGGGAGCGATCTCGGATTGACGCCTCGAGCGCGCGTTGTTGCAACGACCGTCTTGTCGACTGACCCGATTATCATGCTGACGGGCCCTGGCCCCGCGGCGAAGAAATGTCTCAAAAAGGCGGGGCTGACGCCCGACGACATCGATCTTTGGGAGATCAATGAAGCCTTCGCTTCAGTTGCACTCCGTTATATGAAAGATCTTGATATCAGCCACGAGATTACCAATGTCGTGGGTGGTGCGATCGCCATGGGCCACCCTCTGGGTGCGACCGGTGGTTGCTTGGTCAGCGCCATGGTCGACGAACTCGAGCGCCGCGATCTCAAGCGCGCCATGCTGTCGTTGTGTGTGGGCGGTGGCATGGGTATTTCCACCATTATCGAGCGCGTGTAAGCGGTATTAGGAGTTAGAAACAATGAGTTTTCATTACGAAAAAGACGCGAATCAGATTGTCACCGTTACCATGGATATGGATGGCCCCGTCAACTCCATGAGCGACGCTTTCCTGCCCTTGTTTGAATCGACCCTCGATAAGCTCGAGGCAGAGACAGACCTCGCTGGCGTTGTGCTGACATCAGGCAAGTCCACATTCTTTGCAGGCGGTGACTTGAACATGCTGTGTCAGGTGACCGAGGACACGGTTGAAGATTTCTTTCAGGGAATGTGCGCGACAAAAGCGGCGATGCGTCGTCTCGAAAAGCTTCAGGCGCCGGTATGCGCTGCCATCAATGGTGCGGCACTTGGCGGTGGCCTCGAGCTCGCTTTGTCATGTCACCACCGCATTGCCTGGAATCATCGCAGTGTCCAGCTCGGCTTTCCCGAGGTGACATTGGGTTTGCTGCCTGGAGGCGGCGGTAACGTGAAAGCGGTGTATCTCATGGGGCTCATGGCGGCCAACGAGTACATTGTTGAGGGTAAGCGCGTGGCCCCCGAAAAGGCCTTGGGCTCGGGACTGATTGATGCGGTTGTCGAGAGCAAGGAAGAGCTGGTTTCTGCAGCCAAGCAGTGGGTCTTGGACAACAAGGATGACGAGGCTGCACGCACTCAGCCATGGGACACCAAGGGGTACAAGATTCCAGGCGGTAATATTCGGAACCCACAGGTGGCGCAGATGGTCACCATGGGTGCGCCCATGATTCGCAAGAACACGCGCGGACTGCTACCTGCCCCTGAGAAGATTTTTGACGTGGCAGTGCAGGCGCTCACGGTTGATTTCGAGACGGCGATGCGTATCGAGAGTCGTGGCCTGGCCGAACTGGCGCTGACACCCCAAGCCAAAAACATGATCAATACCTTCTTTTTCCAGATGAACAAGATCAACGGTGGCGCCTCTCGACCCAAAGACGTACCGCCGCAGAAAACGGAAAAGGTGGGTGTGCTGGGTGCCGGAATGATGGGGCAGGGGATTGCCTACTCATCGGCCATGGTCGGTATCCAGGTTGTATTGAAGGACATCAGCCTGGAAGCCGCCGAGAAGGGTAAGGCCTACACCGAAACCTTATTGCAGAAGCGTGTTGATAAGGGGCGAATGACACCTGAGAAGATGGCCGAGGTGCTCTCACTCATTCATCCAACAGCATCAGACGAAGATCTCGATGGCTGTGATCTCATTATCGAGGCTGTGTTCGAGAACATGAATCTGAAGCATCAAATGACGCGTGATCTCGAGCCACGAATGGCCGAGGGCGGCATTTGGGGTTCAAACACCTCTACCTTACCCATCACGCAGCTGGCTGAAGCGAGTCAGAACGCTGAAAACTTCATTGGCATTCACTTCTTCTCTCCAGTCGACAAGATGCCGCTCGTTGAAATTATTATGGGCGAGAAGACGGGTGATGTCGCACTCGCCAAGGCGTTTGACTACACGAAGCAAATTAAGAAAACACCGATTGTTGTTAACGATTCACTGGGTTTCTTCACATCACGAACCTTCGGTACCTACCTCGATGAGGGCGTACGTATGCTCGTCGAGGGCGTGAAGCCAGTGCGTATCGATAATCTTGGCAAGGCCGTGGGGATGCCGGTGGGTCCGCTCACCGTTTACGACGAGGTGAGTCTGGAGTTGTCACGAAAGGCGCAAGAGACCTGGAAGGAAATGGGGCTCGCTATTGACGGTGATGATCGATCGATTACCGCTGAGGTTGTCGAGACGATGATCGGTGAGCACGGTCGTGGTGGTCGATATCACGGTGGTGGTTTCTACGAGTATGGTGCGGACGGTTCCAAGGAAGTTTGGTCTGGTCTAGCCGATCTTTATGGTCGTGACGGCGTCGATATATCGGATCGGGACATCAAGGAGCGCTTGCTTTTCCGTCAGGTTATCGAAGCGCTGAAATGCCTTGAGACCGGTGTTCTTCGCAGCGTGGCGGACGGCAATATCGGTTCGATCATGGGTATCGGTGCGCCTGCTTGGACCGGTGGTCTACTGCAGTTTGTGAACACCTATGGCTTGCAGAACTTCATTGACCGCTGTGGTGAGCTTAGCGATGCTTACGGCGACCGCTTCACTGCACCCGCCATCGTTGCTGAGAAGCTCGCTGCGGGAGAAACATTCGTCTAATTAACGTTGGTTTGATCGGAAGGCCGCGCTGCGGCCTTTTTTTTGGCTAAATCTTTTGTGATCTGATGTTTGGTGCCTTTGGCGAGTAAAGCGGTGTTTAATGGAGGCCAATGTATTATTGGTTTTGGAGATCACGATGACATTTGCAGTAACACTGGGTCGCTTTCTACTTGGGCTGTATTTCTTTTTGCCCGGGATTTCGAAAATCACGGGCTACGCTGACACGCTCAGTTACATGTCGCTTCATAACATACCGCTCCCAGAGGTCTTACTGCCGGTTACCATCGTCCTCCAAGTGGCGGGTGGTCTGATGTTAATGCTGGGTTTTCGCGTCGGGCAGGTTGCTCTCGTGCTTGCAGCGTTAACACTGATTATCAATTTGGGGATGCACGATTTTTGGAACCTGTATGAGGGCGTCAGCCAGGCACACGAGACGCAGAACTTCGTTAAAAATCTGGCTATTTTCGCTGGTTTATTGGTGTTGAGCGGTGCCGAGGACCTGCCCCAGCACCGCTTATTCGGCAGTCGTTAGACGAGGCTGTTAGCTGCCTAGATCAAAGGTGAGGCCGGCGTTCGCGACCAGTCGCTCGATCAGCTTCTCACCCATGGCGGGTGCAGGGGTGTAAACACCCCCAGGTAGATCCGGGCAGTCGTGAACGATGCATAGCGCACTTTCGGCAATCATTTTTGATGTTGAGCCATAGCCTGGGTCCATGTCGCCGGTGACGGTCGCCTCAATGCGGCCTCCCTCGTCGTTTGTACCGACGAATAGCACATCGTAGTGACCTGCCTCGCGGCTCTCTTTAGAGGGGCCTTCGCCTGGCTTGGGGACATCATCGCCTTCCAAAGGGTTGCTGCTCGCTACCATCTTCGCCATCGCCGCGCCCTGGTCGCCCGGTCCCGTCACCATCATTTCGTCGTACTGAAAATCTTCACCATAGAGGTGATTCAGCATAGCGTTAGATCGATGAACGTTTTTGGTGTTAATGGGTGCCATGATAAAAGGGGCGACCCACGAGCCGACGACCTCATCTTCATACGGTTTGGCATCGGATGGCTGCTCGGGACCCTGGAAGCCGTTAGCCAATGAAAAGGGATTAGCCAGAATTTTGATCAGGCCTGGATTGGTTTTAAGTGCAGCCATTGTTGCGCCCAATGACGCTGCGGTGCCACCAGAGAACTCACCGTTCATCGCGCGAACCCGACCGCGTACACGAGGCATGGGCTTTCCCGTTTGGGCTATGGCTGCTTTTTGTAGAAAGTACACGCCCAGGTCAAAGGGAATGGAATCAAATCCGCAGCTGTGAACAATGCGTGCGCCAGAGGCCTCGGCAGCTGCCTGATGCGATGTAATCATCTCGTGCATCCAGCCTGGCTCTCCTGACAGGTCGACGTAGTGTGTCCCCTCTTCAGCACAGAGCTTAACGAGTTCGGATCCGTAAAGTTGGTAGGGGCCAACGGTTGTGCAGATACACCGCGCTCGCTTAACCATCGCGCGCAGTGAGTCAGAGTCGCTGGCATCGGCTGTCACAAGTGGCGTTGTGCTGGGTGCACCTACCAAGTCTCTTACTTCGGCAAGCTTTGCTTCATTTCTGCCTGCCATAGCCCAGTTGGCGCCGTCGCCATGGGTTTTTCCCATATACTCGGCCACAAGGCGGCCAGTAAAGCCACTGGCTCCGTAGATAATGACGTCAAATTCTCTGCTCATACCTGATCCCATTGCTGCATTAGTTTTTGTTTGAATGAATAGCTAAAACACGACCGATGAGGCATCAAGTCGCCATGGGTGACGAGTATACGGGGCCTGTAGCTAAATAACCTCAAACTCAAGAAACACGGTTTCTTTGTGAAGTTGATGACCACTGGAGTTACAAAAACGTCCATTCAGCGACCTAAAATGAGACTTTATTCGCATTTTGCAAATCATATTGCAAAAAAAAGATGCAGGAACAAAACTTCTTGTTAGGGTCAAACCGTACGAATTCTAACGACGGGTATCGTGTGCTCGGTCGTAGGATAAACATAACGGGTAATCAGGAGAGGCATGCTCCCATGAAACATTCCCTTATTGCATTGGTGTTGGTGTCGTTCTTATCAGCCTGCGGTGGTGGAGGCGGCGGAAGTACACCGGCGGATCCACCAGGATCGGGCGGTGGTGGCTCCGGGTCCGGTGGAGGTAGTGGTGGCGGTGGGTCGACAGGGCCAACAGAGCCCACGGCTGAGGAATACCGTGACGCAGCACTCATACTCGATATTGGTACCTTTGGTGCCCGCTACAGCGATATTGAATCCGTGGCAGAGAGTGGCGTTGATGCCTGGCTTGATGAGCAGTTCACCATGCCCATCAGCCTCCACGAACCCATTGTTCGCCGCTATGGCGCACAGTACGGCTTTAACAATCAAGACAGTCCGATTCCCATAGGGCAATTCCGGCGCTTTGCTTTTTTCGAGAACGCGCTAACCGCTCCCGACCAACTGAGACAAGTCACGGCCTATGCGCTAACTCAGCTATTTGTCGTATCGCAGACCGGTGTTCTGGGTAACAACCCGCTGGGTCTGTCCAATTACTACGACACGCTACTCACCCATAGTTTTGGCAATTACCGCGACCTTTTGCGTGCCGTTACGCTGCACCCGGCGATGGGCTTCTATCTAAGTCACGTCAACAACGCGAAGACTGACGAGGACGCCAATACCTTCCCCGACGAGAACTATGCACGTGAGGTCATGCAGCTCTTCACCATCGGATTGTATGAGCTGAACTCTGACGGTACGCGGAAGTTGGATGCAGAGGGTCAGCCCATTCCCACCTATGACAACACGGATATTCGGGAGTTCTCGAAGATATTCACCGGTCTTGCCTATGCGGGCGATGCTGGCCAGGAACCTCAATTTGGCCGCAACAGAGCGGTACTTCATCTACCGATGGTGATGTTCGACAACTACCACGAGCCCGGCGAAAAGTACTTGCTTAATGGATTTACGGTGCCGGATGGACAGAATGGTATTCAGGACATCGATGATGCGGTCGATAACTTATTCAACCACCCTAATGTGGCGCCCTTTGTCAGTAAGCAATTGATTCAAAGGCTAGTGACCTCAAACCCGTCGTCAGATTATGTGAGCCGTATTTCCGCTGTCTTCGCTGATAACGGCGATGGCGTTCGAGGTGATATGAAAGCTGTCATACGAGCCATTCTTACCGACGTCGAGGTAGCTGAAGCTTCGCGCGTCAGGGAGCCGTTTCGTCGGTTCCTCGCAGCCAACCGAGCGCTCAACACCACACCCTCCGAAGGGAGTGACATTGGTGTAACCGGGTTTTTTGTTCAGAACGCAACAGGTCAGATGGTGCTAACCGCCCCCAGTGTCTTCAATTTCTATTCACCATTCTATCGACCACAGGGTGGGCAAGGTTTGATAGCCCCTGAGATGCAGATTACGACCGAGGACACGATCGTTGGAGTGACCAATTTGATGGCCCAAATTCTCTACGGCAATCGGCCAATGCACAATCATCCGGAATTGCCCGAGATGCGACTAGATCTGACGTCAATGGTGAGCCTTGCCGATGACAAGGAAGCGTTCCTGACACGCGTCGAGCGGTTGTTCTTTGCCGGGACCATGAGTGAGCACACGCGCTCTGTTATCTCAGGCGCTTGGGATGAAGCAGCAGGTTCTAGTCCCACAGATCGGGTAAAACTGGCCTTGTATCTCGCGCTCAGCGCGCCTGATCAGGCGGTAGCAGAGAGGAATGCACTATGATGAATCGACGACGTTTTCTGCGAAATGGTTTAGGCAGTGCGGTCAGCATGACCATGGCGACAACCGTGCCGTTTTCATTGTTGGGGTCGGCCCGAGCAGTTGCCTCGGAAGAGTACCGTGCTGTTGTCTGTGTATTGCTGGCTGGCGGAGCCGACAGCTTTAATATTCTGGTGCCGCGGTCGGAGCTCGCTTATAACCGCTATCAGGCCAGAAGGTCCGATTTAGCACTGAGTCAAAACGATCTCTTGCCGTTGGATGGCGAGCACGAGGGGGTTCAGTTTGGCTTGCACCCAGCGATGAGCAGTTTGCAACAACGCTTTAATGCGGGTCAGGCCACCCTAGTGACCAACGTTGGGCCTCTGGTTGAACCTACGACACGAGCTGCTATCGATGCGGAAACGGTGACGTTACCGCTTGGATTATTTTCGCACTCTGACCAGATTCTTAGCTGGCAAACGGCCACACCGGCCAACCGCGCGGGTACCGGATTTGGCGGTCGATTAATCGATGCGCTCCCCGGAGCCAACACAGGTCTGGCGCTCGCGGGCAATATCTCGCTGTCTGGAAATAACTCGTTTCAGGCGGGTGCCGCCACAGGTTCCTATGCGATCAGTGCAAACCGAGGTGTGCAGTCAATCACCGGCTTTGACAACGATCTCTTCAAGCGGTCCTTCGATAGCCTCATGGCTGATAGCAGCGCGTCGACCTTGCAAACGGTTTACCGAAACAAATTGCAGTCGGCGATTGACGCTGGTGATGTTTTTTCTTCGGCGCTCTCTCAGGCGACAACGTTGAGCACACCCTTCGCCGAGGACTCTTTTTCGTCCGCTATGAAGCGTATTGCCGAACTTGCCAGCGTGCATGAGCAGCTTGGGGTAAGCCGCCAGACCTTTTTTGTGACCTTTGGCGGCTGGGACCATCATGAAGACACTCTTGGCCAGCAGGCGACAATGCTGCCCGCGTTGGATGCGGGTCTTGGTCAGTTTCAACTGGCATTGGAGGAGCTGGGACTGTCAAACCAAGTCACCACCTTCACGATTTCCGACTTTGGCCGAACACTGACGTCCAATGGCAGAGGGTCGGATCATGGCTGGGGCGGTAATGCCATGGTAATGGGTGGTGCCGTTCAGGGTGGTCAGCTATACGGACACTTCCCCGAGCAAGTTGAAGACAATCCACTTGATTTGAACCGTGGCCGTTTCCTGCCCACGACAGCAACCGACGCAATGTATGCGGAGGTTTCGAGGTGGATGGGTGTGGCTCCTGAGTCGCTAGAGTCGGTCTTACCGAATTGGGCCAATTTTGAGGGCAGCGATCAGGGTGCGGGTCTTACTGGCATGTTAGTGGGCTAACTTCGGGCACTGACAAGCCAGAAGTTGGCCTCGAAACGAACCCCTTTGCCGACTGAGTAGAACCCCTCGAGTGTCTCATAGACCGCCGTTTTGGCTTGCTCACTCAGAGTCGGGTCGCTCTCGGCGATCAATGCGGCGGCCGGGCCAATCTGTATCAGTTCCTGAAACAGGTCGTCGAAGGAGCGATCGGCGCCGGCTGATAGTTCTAGCTGCAGTGGCTCAACAGTGACTTCGGTAAACCCTGCCTCACTCAGAACACTATGGGTGCGCTCCCTGTCCGATAACCCAAAGGGGCCGGGCGCTCCGGGCTTCGCCGGCGGCGGAGGTGGCAGGACGGTAAGCGCCGCCTGCATGGGAGCGGTAAAGAAAGGATTTAGCGCGGGGCTTTGCCAGCATACAAATCCCAGCTGACCGTCCGGTTTTAAGTTGGAACGCAGTTGGGCGAAGGCTGCCGTTGGGTCTGCAAAAAACATGACTCCAAATCGGGAATAAATGGCATCGAAAGACGCCTCGGGAAACAGTGGTTCACTGGCATCGCCCATTACGAACGACACATTGGCTTGTAGCGATGATTGATTGGCAGACTTTAAATCCTCAGCCAGCGCCAACATGGGCGCCGAAATATCAACCCCTGTAATGGTGCAGGATGGGTCGAGCCGGGCGGCCCAGTC
>WTJR01000095.1:0-2049 GCA_011524755.1 Halieaceae bacterium
GTCACCACCCACGGCCAGAATCTGAAGGCATTCACCACCTTCGCAGACATCCTGGGACTCGATGCCAACGATCGCTATCTGATTATCAACCCCTTCTTCCACAGCTTCGGTTATAAGGCTGGCTGGTTAGCGGCGCTCCTCAAAGGCGCCACTGTCTATCCCATGGCCGTTTTCGATGTGCCCGCCGTGCTAGATGCCATCAAAACGCAGGCCATCACCGTCATGCCGGGACCTCCGACCTTGTTTCAGAGCATTCTGATGCACCCGGAGCTGGAACCGGCTGATATTGCCACCTTGAAGAAGGCCACCACAGGCGCTGCTGTGATACCAACTCAGCTCATTGTCGACATGCGCCATACGTTGGGGATCGATACCGTCATCACGGCCTATGGCCTGTCGGAAACCTGTGGTCTGGTCACCATGTGCCGTCAGGGCGATTCACCTGACGTGATTGCCCACACGTCAGGACGCGCAATTCCTGAGGTAGAGGTCGCCATCATGGATACTGACGGTCGCATCTGCGACGCAGACGAGGCCGGTGAAATCGTGGTGCGCGGCTACAACGTCATGACCGGCTATTTTAATAACCCCGAGGCCACGGCTGACACGATCGATACGGATGGCTGGCTGCACACGGGTGACATCGGAACACTCGATGTCGATGGCAATATCCGCATCACCGATCGCTTGAAAGACATGTTTATCTCGGGCGGCTTCAACTGCTACCCAGCTGAGATCGAAAATCAGCTGCTGCAGCACGAGGATGTAGCGCAGGTTGCCGTCATTGGCATGCCCGATGAACGCATGGGGGAAGTCTGCGCGGCCTTCGTTGTACCCACGCCCAACAGTGGCATCAATGACGCATCACTGATTGCGTGGAGCCGCGAGCACATGGCGAATTACAAGGTACCGAGACGCGTGATTTTCACGGATGCCCTTCCCTTAAACGCGTCGGGAAAGGTGTTAAAAACAACATTGAGGACTATGCTCTGATCACAATCAGCGTCATCAGTGACGCGACGTGTTGATGCGAGCCAATAACAAACAACAAGCAAGACAACATAAGGAACACACTATGGCCATTCAGAGCCTGGGGTACATCGGCGTTAACGCCACGCAACTCGATTCATGGAAAGGATTCGCCTGCGGTGTCATGGGTCTTGAAGACGTATCCGACACACTCGGGGACGACAGCACCCATTATTACAAGATGGACTACCACCCCTATCGGTTTTTTGTTCAGGCGGCAGACACTGACAACTTGGCGCTCTGTGGCTGGGAAACCAACAATCAGGCAGGATTGGATGAGGTTGCCTCGGCATTGACCACGGCCGGCGTCGCGTTCACCTGGGGTGATGACGCGCTGATCGCGAAGCGCCGTGTACAAAACTTGCTCTCCTTCACCGACCCCGCAGGCAATCACCACGAGGCCTACTGGGGCGTGGTCTCCGACTTCAAAGTACTGAACTCACCCCAAGGCGTTTCTGGGTTTGTCACTGGCGATCAGGGTCTTGGACACGTGGTGCTGCCCGCGCCCAACTTTGATGAAACCGCAAGTTTCTTCACCGACACCTTGGGATTTGGCCTGTCTGATCTGATGAAGCTGCGTTTTACACCCGATCCTGATGAGCCCGTAAAGCGATTGTGGTTCATGCACTGCAACCGACGGCATCACAGCTTAGGGCTATTTGAAGTGCCCCACCCCGCTGGCTGCATACATGTGATGACAGAGGTGGCCAATGTGGACGAAGTGGGACGCGGTAATGACCGGCGAATTGCCGCGGGGGTAAAGCTGTCAGGTACCTTGGGCAGGCATGCTAATGACCATATGGTTAGCTTCTACATGCAGAGCCCCGGTGGTTTCGATGTGGAATATGGCGCTGAAGGCCGCACCATCGAGGATTGGGCCAAGTACGAGGTGTTTGAAAGTACCGTTGCAAGCTTCTGGGGCCACGACTTCTCCGTAGGCCAGCAGGATTAGACGAGTTTTCCGGGTTAGTACATACGAGGTATGTCGACGGCGCCGCGCTTTGCAACGATGTGTGCAAT
>WTJR01000095.1:2149-3555 GCA_011524755.1 Halieaceae bacterium
GTTAGTACATACGAGGTATGTCGACGGCGCCGCGCTTTGCAACGATGTGTGCAATGCCCTAAAACCCGCAGCAAGACGGATACAGCTAAAGGATCTTTGCCATGAGCACACATGAACCAGTCGTAACACAGCAGATACTGGACTTGATTTCGAGCAAGTCAGACGAGCAGCGAGCCGCTCGTGAGATGTCGAAGGAAGTCGTTGATGCGCTCAAGGAATGTGGTTTCTTCACCATGTTGCTTCCCAAACAGTGGGGTGGTCTCGAGCGTCGTCCACAAGAATTTTTTGCTGAGCAAGTGCGCATCGCCGAGGCCGACATGAGCACGGCCTGGGCCGGTGGCATCATTGCTGTTCACGCCTTCCAGCTAGCGCTAATGTCGGAAGAGGCGCAGCGAGAAGTGTATGAGAACGACCCCAACACGCTGATCAGCAGCTCTTACAACCCGGTGGGTGCACGAGCGGAAATGTGCGAGGGCGGATTCATGCTTCACGGACGTTGGGGCTGGAGTTCTGGGTCGGGGCACTGTACCTGGGCACTACTCGGCGGCGTTATTCCTGGTGACGGCTACCGCACCTTCCTCGTGCCTCGCAGCGAATACGAAATCGAGGACACCTGGAACGTGATGGGCCTTCAGGGTACGGGTTCAAACGATGTTGTCATTCCCGAGCCGATTTTTGTTCCAGAGCACCGAACGCACAAGCAGATGGATGGCTTCAACTGCGTTAACGATCAGGAAAACCCCATGTACGACTTGTCGTGGGCACAAACCTTCGTGCGCGTTGTCAATTCGGCGGCGATTGGTGCACTGAAGAAAGCGGTCAAGGTATTTGTGGAGTCCAAGCAAGGCAACTCGACCACTGATATGACCAAATTCGCGGGTGACGTAGAGACTCAGGAGCGCCTGGCGAAGGTACTCAACACGATCGCTGAGCTAGAAGCGGTGATGTACCACAACTTTGACAAGATGGAGGCGGCTAACTGGAAGCCAAGCCTTGAAGAGCGAATCATGTACCGCTACCAGGCCTCATTGGTTATCGATAAAGCCATCGAAGCGATTGATACCTTGTTTGATGTGGCCGGTGGACGCTCAGTCTTTAATGGTCATCCGCTTCAGCAGCTCTGGCACGATATCCACATTGCGCGTTGCCACGTTGCCAACAACCCAACGGCGTTTGCGCGCAACCTCGGTAGCGTCACGCTGGGCATGGAAAATCAGGATGTGTTTATCTAATGCC
This sequence comes from Halieaceae bacterium, assembly GCA_011524755.1. GTDB lineage: Bacteria > Pseudomonadota > Gammaproteobacteria > Pseudomonadales > Halieaceae > Luminiphilus. Next base: position 3,386 of record WTJR01000095.1, read on the forward strand.
TGCTAATCCGGAAGCATCGCAATTTCACGAGGTGAGTCCGGGCAGATCGATTCACTACACGGACCACCCTGCCACCGCCACAGAGTGCGGCACGGCCGTCTTTATTCACGGCAGTGGTCCAGGTGCCAGCGGCTGGAGCAACTTCAAACACAACGTCTCCGCCTTCCAAC
>WTJR01000095.1:3655-7575 GCA_011524755.1 Halieaceae bacterium
AATGTTGATCAGGAGCTGGTTGACGAGCGCTGGGCAACGCTAGAAACCCAGAACGCGCATGTACTTGCCACCATGCAGATACCGGATCTGACCGACCGATTACCTGAGATCGACACCACGACGCTTGTTTTCTGGGGCACTGAAGATCGCTTCTGCCCTGCCTCAGGCACCTGGAAGGTGCTTGGGATGAAAGGCACGGTTCAGGCAGAGCTTGTGAATCATTGCGGGCACTGGGTGATGTCGGAGTATCCAGATCTCTTCAACGAGCGCTGCCTGTCATTCCTCGCTAACTAATTCGGAGAGCGGCACCATGAGCCTATCCAAGGCTGATCACACCACATTGGGGCGAACGCTGTATGAGGCGATGCGCTCTGAGGTGCCCATCAAACCCCTCATCCAGTCACACCCAGACATTACCATCGAGGATGCCTATCAGATTTCTCGTGTGATGCTGTCACTTCGCATGGAGCAGGACGGGGAAACCATCGTTGGTAAAAAAATCGGCGTCACATCGGATGCGGTGCAGAAAATGCTGGGTGTATTCCAGCCTGATTTTGGCTTCCTGACGGATGCCATGGCCTATGCCAATAACGCAGACATTCCCATTGCTGGGAATATGATTTCTCCGCGTGCCGAGGGAGAAATAGCGTTTCGTCTGAAATCAACACTGTCGGGAACTAACAATACCGAAGCGGATGTATTGGCCGCGACAGAGTGCATCATGCCCTGCTTTGAAATTGTCGACTCCCGTATCGAAAACTGGCAAATCGCGATTCAGGACACCATAGCGGACAACGCCAGCTGCGGCGTCTTCGTGGTGGGTGACACCGAACTCGACCCGCGGGCGCTAGACCTGCCCAATATCCGTGTTGACGTCACTAAGAACGGCGCACCACTGAGTTGGGGCTTGGGCAGTGCCGTGCAGGGCAATCCGTTGACGGCCGTTGCCTGGCTTGCCAACACCCTCGGTGCCTACGGCATTGCGCTCGAGGCTGGCGAGGTCATTCTCTCGGGCTCGGTCGTGCCGCTCGAACCCGTGCAAGCAGGCGATGAAATGCATTTGATTATGTCGGGCGAAGGCTTCGACGACTGCAGCGTAGGCTGCCGATTCGTATAAACAGGGTGATGTATGACAGTTAAGGCAAAAGCCGCAATCATCGGGCCGGGAAATATTGGAACCGACCTGTTAATGAAGTGCCAGCGCAGCGAATTCATCGAGGCCACCTGGATGGTGGGTATCGAGGAATCGGCCGGTATTCAGCGCGCGCGTGAGTTCGGACTCAAAACATCCACCGAGGGTGTTGATGGTCTGGTGGCCGGGTTCGACGAGTCCCCTGTCGACTTCGTCTTTGACGCCACGTCTGCCTACGTGCATGCCGAAAATAGCCGCAAGGTCACGGCGCTGGGCGCCACCATGATCGATCTCACACCTGCGGCGATTGGTCCCTTCTGCATTCCCCCAGTCAACCTCGATAGTTTGTTGGACACCGGCCCCGCACAAAACGTCAACATGGTGACCTGTGGCGGCCAAGCCACTATCCCCATGGTTCATGCGGTCAGTCGCGTACAGTCAGTGAGTTACGCCGAAATCGTTGCCACCGTGGCCTCCAAATCGGTCGGTATGGGCACAAGAGACAACATCGATGAGTTTACTCGCACCACCTCATCGGCCATTTCTCAGATCGGCGGTGCTGACGAGGGCAAAGCCATTATCATCATTAACCCCGCCGAACCGCCGTTGGTGATGCGAGATACCATTCACTGTCTGACAAAAGACGCGCCGGATGAAGCCGCGATACGCGACTCTATCGATGCCATGGTGTCAGAGGTACAGCGCTACGTGCCGGGTTACAAACTCAACAATGCACCCATCATCGACGGCAACCGCGTCACCATTTCAGTCGAAGTGGAAGGATTGGGTGATTTTCTTCCCAAGTACGCGGGTAACCTCGACATCATGACAGCAGCGGGCCTTCGGACCGCAGAAATGATCGCTCAGCGACGCACGGCATAAGGACACGCAGAATGAAGCTTGAAGGACGTAAGGTCACCCTGCATGACATGTGTCTTCGCGACGGCATGCACCCCAAACAGCATCAAATTACCGTTGATCAAATGGTCGATATTGCCGGCGCACTCGATGATGCCGGCGTTCCACTCATTGAAGTCACACACGGAGACGGCCTGGGTGGCGCCTCGGTGAACTATGGGTTCCCCGCCGCCAGTGACGAGACTTATTTGAGGGCTGTGGTTGAGCGTGTCTCGCAGGCAGGCATCTCTGCCCTACTGCTACCGGGCATCGGTACTGTCGATCATCTCCGTATGGCGGCCGACTGTGGCGTCACCACGATTCGCGTAGCCACGCACTGCACCGAAGCCAATGTATCCCGGCAGCACATCAACCTGAGCCGTGATCTTGGCCTCGATACGGTGGGTTTTTTGATGATGGCCCATATGGTGTCGGCGGAGGAATTACTGGCGCAGGCCCAGCTGATGGAGTCCTACGGCGCCAACTGCATCTACTGCACTGACTCTGCAGGCTACATGCTGCCGCAGGACGTGACGGATCGGGTCGGTTTACTGCGTGACAACCTCAAGAGCGACACTGAAATCGGTTTCCACGGGCACCATAACCTGGCCATGGGCGTTGCCAACTCACTGGCCGCCATCGACGCCGGTGCTGACCGTATCGACGGCTCAGCGGCGGGATTGGGGGCCGGTGCTGGTAATACGCCACTTGAAGCCATGGCCGCCGTGCTCGAGCGCATGGGCGCGGTGACAGGCATCGATATTTTCAAGCTGGCCGATGCCGCTGAAGATCATGTCCTACCGATCATGGATGAACCGGTCCGGCTCAGCCGAGATGCGCTGGTTCTCGGTTACGCTGGTGCCTACTCGTCGTTTTTGCTCTTTGCCAAGCGAGCACAGGCCAAATACGGCGTTCCATCGCACGAAATCCTGCTCGAAATGGCTCGAAGAAAGACCGTTGGTGGTCAGGAAGATCTGATTGAGGAAATCGCCATCGAAATGGCGGCGAAAGCCAGCTAGCGCTGGACGGCATTAGGTCTTTCTGATAACTAAGGAGCCTAGAGAATAACCGGGATGTCTGTACGTAGCCCTATGAATCAACCAAGCATAGCGGAACTCTCGAAACTGATTGGTTTCCTCTACGATGGCCACATCGAGGAAGACCCTTACAGTGCGTTTCTAGCTGAAACACGCCGCATCATTGATTCTAACTTTGCTTCGATCACCATGCGCGAGCCGCAGGGCGATGACGGTGGTTTGTTGTTCGTCTCCTGTGAGGCTCTGCCAAAGACCTTCGTCGATGATCACGACAACCCCTACACGGACCGTTATTACACCTCCAACCTCATGACCAACCTGCCCTGGGGCAAAGTGGTCTCGCTGGACGAATGCGTGCCCTACCGCACCCTTGAGCGGACCGAGCTCTACAAGTACTGCATGGCGCCTATCGACATCTATCACATGATTGGCGTCGATCTGCGCAATGCCAACGGGCTTCGCTTTAGCGTGCGATTCTGTCGACCGAAATCAGCCGATAACTTTGGCCCACAGGAGCGCGAGTTCCTCGAGATGTTGGCAAGCCACATTCAGCGCGCCGTTGCTAACGGTATGCAGCTCATCCAGCTCGACAAGGAGCGCAAGCTCTACAGTTCGACCATCGCAAAACAGTCGGTTGGCGTGGTTACTTTGGATGAGCGGGGCAAAATAGTCTCGCGCAATGCGGTAGCGGACACGCTGATACGCGAAAAAGACGGCTTATCGGTGGTGAATGAGCAGTTACACCTCGAGAGCCCGTCGGCGAGAACCAAGCTGAACGGCTTCATCGAAGATATTGTGGTTGCTCAGCGTAACCAGGACCCTGCGCCTACCAATGCGCTGTCTGTGGAGCGCCC
>WTJR01000144.1:0-4432 GCA_011524755.1 Halieaceae bacterium
TAAATTGTGCTGTCCGCGGATAAGTCTCATGGTGCCTTGCACGCTCATATGACGCTCAAAAGTATACAGGAGCCGCAGGCGACAATCGCCTGTTTGAGGTCAGAGCGAAGTGATCAAAGGGAACTGAGGGCCATCAATGTCGAGCGAAACAACGAACCTGATCAAAGGAGCGACTCCAGAACTATCTCACGGGCGATGAGGAGCCGCACTAGGGCCCTGACTACGATGAAGAAACGCGCGGCCCTCTCACCTCTTTAAGCCTGAAACCGAGTACCGCCAGCACGATAGCAAAGCTGGCAAGTCCAACTACCACCAAGAGCATCATTTGGCTTACGCGCCAGCTGAGATCAGCAGCGAGCCACAGTGGCACCGCAGGTGCCAACATGGATACGGCAACACCCATGACCGATACGGCAACAACAAGCCTCAGAACGAACTTCGGTGCAAAGATGCCGGCGAGAGAAATGCCGCCTCGGCGAAGCCCCAGATATAAAAGACCAGCGTTAATCCACGCCGATGCGCTGGTGGCGAGCGCAAGCCCCACATGACCCATTTCGTAGTACCACATCAAAGGGAATACAAAGACGACGTTCAGCACCATGTTGCTGACCATTGCGATAATGCCGATTTTCACTGGCGTCTTCATATCTTGGCGCGCGTAATACCCGGGAGCGAGCACTTTAATGAGCATGAATCCGCCGAGACCCAGGGTGTAGGCACGCAGGCTGGCCGCCGCCATCGTGACATCGCGATCGGTAAAGGCACCGTATTGGAATAAGGTCGCCAAGATAGGTTCCGCCAGCAACCACAAGGCGACCGTCGCAGGTACCGCGATCAACAGAACATTCCGCGCGGCCCAGGCGAGCGTTTCAGAAAATTCTTCAGACTCAGCGCGCGTGTTCAGCGCTGACAGGGTGGGCAAGATAACGGTTGCAATCGCTATGGCAAACACGCCCAGCGGCAGCTCGGTCAATCGATCCGAGTAATACAGCCAGGCAACGCTACCGTCGGGCAACAAACTCGCCAGCACGGTATCAAATAAGAGATTGATCTGACTTACGGAGACGCCAAAGAGCGCAGGTACCATGAGTACCAGTATCTTTCTGACGCCCTCGTCTTTGGTATCCCAAACCGGCCGCGGTGTTAGCTTTAAGGCATGCAGCGAGGGTAGCTGGAACAGCAGCTGCACAACCCCTGCCAACATCACGCCCATAGCCAAACCTAGTGCGGGTTCTGGCATGGTCGGCGCCCAGACGACTGCGGCGGTGATCAGTGAAAGATTCAGAAGCACCGGCGTGTAGGCAGGCACCGCAAATCGCCCGTAACTATTGAGAATGGCGCCACAGAATCCCGTGAGGCTGATCAGTAGCAAATAGGGAAAGGTCCAGACAATCAGATCGGCGGTCAGTGCTAGCTTGGCGGCATCCCGACTAAACCCGGGAGCAAAGATCAGCGCCACCCAAGGAGCCATGACCATTGCCAGCGCTGTCAGTACGAATAATGAGCCTCCCAGGACACCCGCCACACGGTCCACTAAGTGACGGACCACTTCATGCGATCCGCGCTCCCTCGTCTCTGTGAGCACTGGCACAAACGCCTGTGAGAATGCGCCTTCGGCAAAAAGACGCCGCAAAAAGTTCGGAATTTTGAAGGCCACAAAGAAGGCGTCGGCGTTCGGCGCTGCGCCCAGCAAGTTAGCCAAGACGACATCACGTACCAAGCCCAGTACTCGAGAGAGCATGGTGCCCATGCTAACGATAAAGCTCGACCCCAGCAGTCCGCGCCCGGGTTGTGACACTGATTCGGGATGGTCAGCAGACGGCTGCTGGGAGGACTCTGTGTTATCTGCCTTGTTATCTGTCATCGGTCGAGCCACTCCGCTCTCAGCCTATCTCCGTGCCGAGCGAGCCAGTGGAGCGCGATGATGGTTAAGCCGTTGTTGATTTTCCCCGCATCGAGCAATGCTATTGCGTCAGTACGAGAAACAGAATGCACCAGAATGTCCTCATGCTCGGTATCAACACCCTTAACCTCACCCACAGCCGCTGATACCACACGCCCCACAAACAAGCGGATTTGCTCAGAGCAGGCACCGGGACTGGGGTAATACGAAATGACGGGAAGCAACGCATCCATGGTACAACCCGCTTCCTCTAAGGCTTCGCGATGCGCGACTTCGCTATCGCTCTCGCCGGGCTCAACCACACCGGCAACCGCCTCAAGCATCCAGGGCGAGTCGTCACCGCGAATAGCCCCAGGTCTGAACTGCTCGATCAAAATGACGGTGTCAGATTCTACATGCCAGGGCAGAACTGCAACCGCGTCGCCTCGCTCAAAAATCTCTCTGCGAATACCCTCAGTCCAGCTACCATCGAATCGCCGATGACGCAGGGTCAGCGCATCCATCTGAAAGTAGCCTTTGAATAAGGTCTCGCGCTTGTCGACCTCTACATCACCTGAGCCGAAGCTGAGTGAGAGTTCACTCAAAATCGACGCTCCGTGCTCCAGTTCACCGGCTTTGAGTAATCGTCAACCTGATCCGCAACATCAAGAATCAGCGCGAAGAGTGCCATTCGAACCAGCACACCGTTGTCAGATTGGCGAAAAATCGCGAGGTTCGGGTCGTCGTTCAAGTCGTCGTCAAGCTCCTGCGCTCCCTCACGCGAGTCGCGAGGCAAAGGGTGCATGATCACGGTATTGGGCTCACAGAGCGCGGTATAAATGCTTTGATTGAGCCTAAACCGGCCTCGATAGAGATCGGCATCGGCCTGGGATTCAAAACGCTCTTCCTGAATCCGCGTTGAATACACAATGTCGACGTTGGCAATGCCCAATTCCAATTGATCGGTCTCAACCACATCGATGCCGCTTAGGCGCATTTCCTCAACCAACTCGCCAGGCATTTTGAGCTCAGCCGGCGAGACTAGGCTCACGCTGACATTCTTAAAACGCGTGAGTAAGCGCGATAGCGAGTGAACCGTTCGTCCGAAGCGGAGGTCTCCAACCATGGCAATTCGCAAGCCATCAATGCCACGCTGCCTGCCCGCCAGTTCGCTTCGAATGGTATAGAGGTCGAGCAGTGCCTGACTCGGGTGCTCATTGGCCCCGTCACCGCCGTTGATGACGGGCACCCGACTGGCAGAGGCAAATTCACTCACGGATCCTGCCGTTGGATGACGCATGACAATGGCGTCTGAATAGCCACTCAATACGCGCGCCGTGTCGTAGAGCGACTCGCCCTTGGCAATGGCGGTGGTCTCAAATCCGGTGGTCTCTCGAACATGTCCGCCGAGCAAATTGAAGGCACTGCCGAAGCTAATACGTGTTCGTGTCGAGGGCTCGAAGAACATTGAGCCTAAGATGGCTCCCTCGAGTACCGTCGTTTTTCGTTCTCGTTGTGCGTAGGGGCGCATACGGTCGGCAACATCGAAAATACGGTCGACATCGCTCCGGTCGAACTGGCTGATTCCCAAGATGTGGTGGCCGGCAAATTTCACAGCGCTTCTCTCTCCTCGCGCATCGAGCTGCGCGCTTGGGCCCTAATTCTAAACCTAAGCAGCGCTGACACCTAAAACTTTGGCATTTTCCGATACCCAACGTTCAAGGTCGGCGAGCGCCGCGCGCTGTTTATCGCCTAAGTTGGGGTTTGACTGCTCTTCTGCCAAGGCCAGATGAAAACTCTCGAGATTCAGATGATCACTACTCTGCCACTGCTCTCGACAGTGTTCTTGCCAGGTAGCGCGCTCTGCATCGGTCAAAATATCGGGCCAATTTCGCGCGCGGTAGCGGAACAGGAGCTCGGGTAAGCGTCGGTCGGTAAAAGCAAACCGACGATCGCGCAGCTCGGCCGGTGAACTCTCCTGAACTTCTTGAATCAACCTTCGATCCGAATTGGGTACGAAGGCACCGTACAGCGCCGTATCAGGGTTCGAGTCCGTGGCCTTTGGCCCACCCAGGTAGACAGACTGCAGATGCTGGATGAACTCGGATCCACGATCCGCTCGAGCTTGCCTGAGTGTCGCCAGATTTCGTCGCAAACTGTCGCCATCAAGACCCAGTCGCGCCGCAATATCAGGGGAAACGTGCTGCATTGGCAGCAACACCGGCGCTTTGTTGACCTTGATGGTCATGAGTCCGGGCCGATCACTGGGTGACGCAAGTTCGTCGCCTTTGGCGAACAAGCGCGCTTGGATTTCCTTTGGCGTTATCGATAGAAAATCAGGCTCGCGCGACAAGTCAGCACAGATAATGTCCGACTTGTACTCAGGGTGAACTGCAAGCGGGGCAATGACACCCAGACAGGTACGCTCGGTACCCATGAGCCCGGACACATACACGAGCGGCGTCATGGCATTAGTATCTACCAATGCCTCCACGCGCGCCTTGAATCGCATCGACAACAGCTCATCGAAAAGCGCCCGATCAGCTGAGC
>WTJR01000144.1:4532-7489 GCA_011524755.1 Halieaceae bacterium
CGCGCCTTGAATCGCATCGACAACAGCTCATCGAAAAGCGCCCGATCAGCTGAGCGCAGTGCTCTTGCCAGCGCCAAGGTTGCGGTGACATCTGACATCGCATCGTGGGCGGCGCCGTGCTCCAACCCATTAGCCGCCGTCAAATCCTCAAGTTTGAAACTTGGGGCACCGTCCGGGCGCGTCGGCCAGTTGAGACTGTCGGGACGCAGGGCATAAAAGCAGCGCACGACATCAATCAAGTCCCAGCGACTATTACCCCGACTGTATTCGCGAGCGTATGGGTCATAGAAATTACGCCACAGCGTAAATCGAGTGACCTCGTCATCAAATCGCAGCGAGTTGTAGCCAACACCGCAGGTGCCGGGCTGTGAAAGCTCATCATGAATGCGCGCGATGAAACCCTGCTCTGAGAGTCCTTTTTCTTCGGCTTCAAAGGGGGAAATACCGGTCACTCTAACCGCCGCGGGGTGCGGCAATACATCGAGTGCCGGCTTGGCGTAGACCGTCAGTGGGTCGCCGATAATTTCAAGGTCAGTTGTTGTGCGAAGGCCTGCAAATTGCCAGGGCCGATCGCTCGCAGGTGAAGCGCCGGAGGTCTCATAGTCATGCCAGTACAGCGTTTCTACGGACACGAGCCCTCCCTAATCCAATAACTGTCCGGTGACTAACCAATGACTCAACATCGACGGTTAAAACAGCTCAATGGCTTGCTCTTCGATGTTGGCCTGCCACAGTTTTGGCCCCGTAATGTGCACGGATGTGCCCTGAGCATCGACCGCGACACTCACGGGCATATCTTTCACGGTGAACGCGTAAATGGCTTCCATACCCAAGTCGTCGAAGGCCACCACTTTGGCATCTGTAATTGCCTTAGACACGAGGTAAGCCGCACCACCCACAGCCATGAGATAAACCGCCTTGTGCTTACGAATGGCATCGATGGCGACAGGACCACGCTCGGCCTTACCAATCATCCCCAGTAGACCCGTATGCTCGAGGATGTTATCGGTGAATTTATCCATACGCGTAGACGTCGTTGGTCCTGCAGGTCCCACCACTTCGTCTCTCACAGGGTCAACCGGGCCAACGTAGTAAATGAACTTCCCCTTCAAGTCGACGGGCAGCTCCTCACCGTCTGCGATCATCTGCGTCATGCGCTTATGCGCCGCGTCCCGGCCCGTGTACATCGTCCCCGACAAGAGCAACGTGTCGCCCGGCTGCCAGGTGAGGGTCTCTTCCTGAGTCACGGTATCAAGATCAACTCGGCGCACCGAGTCTCCCGGCTCCCACGTCACCTCGGGCCACGCATCGAGACTAGGCGCCTCCTGGAAGACTGGACCATTGCCGGTTAGTTCAAAGTGTGCGTGCCGCGTGGCCGCGCAATTGGGAATCATTGCCACAGGCAGCGAAGCGGCATGCGTGGGGTAATCCATAATTTTCACGTCCAGCACGGTCGTGAGTCCACCTAGGCCTTGCGCGCCAATGCCGAGTTTGTTCACAGCTTCCATGATTTCAAGCCGTAACTCTTCGGCTCGTGTCGAGGGGCCGCGTTCGCGGAGCTCGTGGATATCGACCGGGTCCATGAGTGATTCTTTGGCCATGACCATGGCTTTCTCGGCGGTACCACCAATACCGATGCCCAGCATGCCGGGTGGACACCACCCCGCGCCCATAGTGGGGACAGTCTTGACGACCCAGTCCACAATGCTGTCTGACGGATTCAACATGGCGAGCTTTGATTTGTTCTCCGAGCCACCGCCCTTCGCCGCAACACGAAAATCGACCGTATTGCCCTTGACCATTCGTGTATGAATAACCGCCGGTGTGTTGTCCTTGGTGTTCTTTCGAGCCCCGGCTGGATCTTCGAGGATCGACGCCCTCAACTTATTGTCCGGATGCAAATAAGCCAAGGAAACGCCCTCATTAATCAGGTCTTCCAATGGCTTTGATGTATCCCAGCGAACCTCCATACCAATATCGACGAACACGGTGACAATACCTGTGTCTTGGCAAATAGGTCGCTTGCCCATGGCACACATGCGGCTGTTGATGAGGATCTGAGCAAGGGCGTCTTTAGCCGCCTGACTTTGCTCCATTTCATAAGCACGGTGAACGGCCTGCACGAAGTCGGTCGGGTGGTAATAGGAAATGAACTGGAGTGCATCTGCGACGCTTTCGACAACATCGCGGTCTGTAATTACGGTCATGAGCGTTCTCTATTGTCTCACTATGTATTTACCCGCTTACGGAGCGGGCACCGGTGCGGGCGCTGGCGCCGAATCAACAGCTAAAGCATCGACCTTCGCAGATAACTGGCGAATATCAGCCCGCAGCTGATTCACGTTGGTATTGACCTGCTTCCTGAAGCCATTGATTGAAGCGACCCATTCTTCATTTGCGGTAACTCGGTTACCCAGTGACGCGCGCTCCAAGTTCGCTCGATTGACGTCATCCGCCAATCGCTCGACATCGCTTTGAATCTGACGCGCTGACCCCGCCAAACGTTCGATATCTGCCGATAAGGTCTGTAGCTCCCTCAGATCGGAGGTCAATGCGTCCAACGTTTTCTTTTGACGGAAGCCATTGTCTTTGAGCGTCTGAAGAGTCGCTTCCGTGGACTTATCTGCCTTCTCAAGGTTCGATACTTTGCGGTTGGCAACCTTGCGGGCATCCCAAAGCTTCCTCACTTCGCTGTCCAGCAGATTTAATTGTGCGCCCATCGCCGCCGCCGATTTGGTGACGGTTTCATCGGTATCGGTTAACAGATTCTCGAGGCTCTGTACCTGTTTTCCTGTCCGAGACTGATCTGCCGTCAGTTCACCGATCAACTGATAGCTGTACCAGGCGTAGGCGGACAAGGCGCAAACAGCAATAAATGACAACGTCAGAAAAAATTGACTCGCCCCACTGAGCCCAGCGGATTCGCGGCTTCGGCTCGGTATCGCGTTGCGAGGTGC
>WTJR01000041.1 GCA_011524755.1 Halieaceae bacterium
CCATCGTCGCACCAAGCTTCTCTTCCAGGCGCCAGTCACTGGGACTGCACAATGAAGCGGCGACGAGTCGATACTTACCATGATCATCTGACTGCATCACTACCAAATCGTCGGCCACCTCTAGGGAAGCCTGCCACAACGCCTCCGCGCCGGATGCTCCGGATTTTTTGCCCACCAGATCAAAGACCAGTCCCGCAAATTCATTGGCCGCGGCGACCCCCTCGTCGAGAACCGCATAAACCCGTCTGCCCAGCTGCTCACGGACGCTTGTCTTGTGGGCGCGCCATGCGTCAGATGGCGTTGTGTCGACCCATGAACCCAGCATGGGCGCTAAACCCATCGCAATGATGCGTGGATCCTTACAGTGGGGAAGAAACGCCGGAGCCTGTTCTATCCGTTCAAAAGATGGACGGCTCTGGGTCATGGGATCGTCTTGGGGAATCATGCGCGCATGATGCCAGAGCTTGCCAATATCACCATTACCTCTAAAGGAGAAACTCTGGACGAACTTCCTACGTACAGCGGTGTTTATCGTTTCTTCTCATCCGAGAATACCCTGCTCTACGTCGGCAAAAGCATCGACATACGGGCTCGCGTTCAATCCCATTTTCAAGAAGGCAGAAAGCCCGGGCGACATCAGCGCATCATGTCGCAGGTCTCGCGTATCGAGACTCAGTCCACGGCAGGGGAAATTGGCGCGCTCCTTGTTGAAAACGCCGCAATTAAAGCGGAGACACCGCTCTACAACCGTCGTCAGCGACAGGTCAGGAAACTGTGGACCATTCATCTGAATCGATCTCGCGATAATTTCCTGCAACCCGTCAGTGCTGACTTCTCACCGTGGGGCGAACGAGCACTAGACAGTTATGGCTTATTTCATAACCGCCGTCACGTCGACAACACTATTCGGCGGCACGCCCGTGACCACGGACTCTGCCTGCGTATGCTTGGACTCGACTCGGGCAAAGGGCCTTGCTTTCAGTACCAGCTAAAACGTTGCGATGGTGCCTGTGCAGGAGATGAAACTCCTGAAGAACACAACGCCCGTCTACTGTCCGTGCTCGACCGCGACCGAATCGCTGCTTGGCCATTCGCCGGACCGCTATTCCTCGTGGAGCGCAATATCCGGCCGCAAGATCAGCAACCTGCCGAGCAATACCATCTCGTCAACCATTGGTCTTGGCTGGGTTGTTTCGACGACACCAAGGCGGCGCGCAAGGCATCGCAGGATAACCATCAAACGGTCTTCGACCGCGATGCCTATCGCATGCTGATGAGTGCCTTACGCAAGGGGAAATTAGAACTTGTCGATGCGGCAACCATGCAACCGGTCGATAACCCGCTGATTCGAGAGAACTTCGACTAATGGCGGTCAACATTGTCTGGTTTAAACGCGACTTGCGATTCACCGATCACGCGCCGCTGGAGCTTGCACTCAAGTTAGACGAGCCCACGCTGATGATGTATCTCATCGAGCCGAAACTGCTTCGCAATCCGCATTATCGTGGCCGCCATTGGCAGTTCATTGGTCAGTCACTCGAAGACCTGCAACGCACTGCTGAAGCTGTAGGTCATCGAATAGAAGTGCTCGAAGGCGATGCTGTTGATGTCTTTATGGAAGTTCACCGAAAGCTCGGTATAAAACGATTGCTCTCTTACGAAGAGACCGGCCTCGATCTGACCTTCCAGCGCGACCAAGCCGTAGCTAAGTTTTGCCAATCAGCGGGTATCGAGTGGCGCGAATTCCAAACCAACGGCGTCGAGCGCGGCCGGCGGGATCGAAAAGGCTGGAATCGGTCATGGCACCGATTTATGACCGCTGACCCACACCAGATTGAGCTGCGAGCAATGAAGTCCATCAGTGCCGAGGCGTCAGAACAACTCAACAGTCTGCGTAGTACCAAGCATCGACAATGGATTAAACACAGCGGCGACATGCAAGCCGGCGGACCCAATCAAGCACAAGAGGTGCTTAACAGCTTCCTCAGTGACCGCGGCTGGGGCTATCAAAAGTTCATTTCCAAACCCGAGCAAAGCCGAACGCATTGCTCTCGGCTTTCCCCCTATCTCGCCTGGGGCAATCTCAGCATGCGGCAGGCCTACCAAGCCCTCCAGCAACAGGAGAAAAAGCAGGGCTGGGGGCGTGCGATGAGTGCTTTTGAATCACGGCTCCACTGGCACTGTCACTTCATCCAGAAGTTTGAAATGGAGTGCCGGATGGAATTTGAGGATATCAACAGAGGCTATGCGGCGCAGCCACGCGGCCATGATGAGCACCTCGTTACCGCCTGGAAAGACGGCATGACAGGCTATCCCTTGATCGACGCCACCATGCGCGCGCTCAAGGCCACCGGCTACGCCAACTTTCGGTCTCGGGCCATGTTGGTGAGCTTTCTCACCCACCATCTCTGGCAGGACTGGCGGGCCGGGGTAACCCACTTGGGTTCGCTGTTTTTGGACTTTGAGCCCGGCATTCACTACCCCCAAATGCAGATGCAGGCTGGGGTCACGGGCATCAATACGATACGCATCTATAACCCTATCAAGCAGTCGTTAGATCACGATCCGAACGGTGAATTCATTCGCAAATGGGTGCCAGAGCTGAAGGATTTACCGACACCTCTGGTTCACCAACCATGGCTGATGTCGCCCATTGAGCGAATGCTCCAGCCCATAGACTATCCAGAACCCATTGTTGACCTAAAGGAATCTTACAAGCGCGCCCGCGATACGCTGTGGAAATTAAAATCCGATCCAATGGTTGGAAGGGAAAGAGAGCGTATACTCAATCAACACGTTGAGCGACGTTACCAAAAACGCTTCGAGGAAAAGGAAGCGAGCTAGCTTGCTCGAGCAAAAAGCGTCATGGCAGAAGACGTTGCAGTTTAAAGCACAACACTGCCCGGGGGGAGTAGCTCACGACTCGGAGTAAACATGCGGACATTATTCATCATTGCTAACTTGGCTGTCGTCCTGCCCGTGGTTGCCCTCACCTGGCAATCGGCGAGAGTCATGGTCCGATCGATGCTCAACGGTGGCGCTAATCTCATTCAGTCACTGCTAAAGCGGAGACGGTGACGATGGCTATTGCTCAATGGCAGCACTCCTTTCAAGCGCTCGGTAGCCGCTACACCAGTCGTGCCAACCCAGACCCGGCCAGCTCTCCTGAGTGGATGGGTTGGAATGAGGCGCTCGCCGAACAGCTACGGTGGCCGAAAGATCTGAGAAAAACTGACGAGGCCTTGGCGATCTTTGCAGGTCAAAGCCCTTTGGAGGGCACAAACCCAAGTGCATCGGTTTACGCAGGCCATCAATTTGGTCAATACAACCCGCAGCTGGGTGATGGGCGAGCCATCCTATTGGGTGAGTGGGCGCTAAGCCCCTCAGAGCACTATGACATCCAGCTTAAAGGTGCTGGGCAGACACCCTACTCCCGCGGGGGCGACGGTAAGTCACCCGTTGGGCCCGTGGTACGTGAATACTTGGTCTCAGAGGCCATGCACCATCTTGGGGTGCCGACGACCCGCGCACTGGCTGCGATTGCCACGGGCGATAAAGTATTTCGAAACACCGTCGAGCCCGGCGCAGTGATGGTGCGCGTTGCCAAGAGTCATTTGCGCTTCGGGAGTATTCAGTATTTCGCCATGACACGGGACGGTGACGGACTGGCTGAACTGGTGGAATACGCGGCGGAGCGTCACTTCGGGGAGATCATTAGTGCAAAGAGCGCGGAATCCACGGCCGCCAAAGCAGAGGTTCTGTTGGAGGAAACCGTAAAGCGGATCGCCTCGCTAGTCGCACATTGGCAGAGCCTCGGATTCGTACACGGCGTCATGAACACCGACAATATGCTCCTCTCCGGCGAAACCATCGACTACGGCCCCTGTGCCTTCGTCGACACCTTTAAAGCCGACGCCATGTTCAGTGCCATCGATAGCCAGGGTCGGTATCGGCTTTCCAATCAGCCGGGCATTGCCCACTGGAACACCAGTGTTCTTGCCTCATGCCTCCTCAAGGTCTTGAACTCCAGTGAGGATCGCGCTGTTGCCTATGCACAATCGGTGATTGATGAGTTTCCGCGTTGGTACACCGATGCCTTTAAAATGCGCATTGCTGCAAAACTGGGTCTAGACAGTTTTAGACCTGAAGACACCGAACTTCATGATGGTTTCCTTAGGGTCTTAGAAGAAGATCAGCTAGACCTGTCACTGGCCTACCGTTGGCTGACTCACCAAGCGCTACAAGACAGCGGTCACACACCCATCGGAGACCTGTTTGTCCCCAGTGACGGGCTACTCGAGTGGCGCTCTGCCTGGGAGCGACGGCGCGAAAGCAATAAAGCTGACTCGCAAGACACGGGCGAACGCATGCGTCAGGCTAATCCTGTAGTAATTCCGCGAAACCACCATGTTGCCGCCGCCATTACCGACGCGGAGGCGCAAGACTATGAGTACTTACAGGCAGCCTTTGAGCGCTGGAAAGCTCCATTCGAATGGCAAGATAATGACCGCCTGTGGGCCGCTTCACCCACGCCAACTGAACGCGTTACGCGGACATTTTGCGGGACATAATGCGCACTGTTTACTGAGTATGTTCATGGCTCAACGGTGTGCGGGGCTGTATAATTAGCCGTCGCAAATACGGAGAGTCGGGTGAAAACAGAGTTCCTCGGGAAAACAGTCAGCGGTCCTTTCACGATTCCCTCTGGAATCGTCTCGACGGCTCCCAGCATTATTCAGCGAATCTTTGACGACCTCCCTGAAATCGGCGTAATCACCACCAAAAGTGTGGGGCCAGTCCCCCGCGCAGGTAATCGTGAGCCTGTCTACAGCCAGTATGCTCCCGGCTGCTTTGTCAACGCGGTTGGACTGACCAACCCGGGCGCCGAGGAAGCTCGAAAAGGGTTCGAATCGCTGACTATTCCCGAAGATCGCTTCCTCCTCGTCTCTATTTTTGGCGGCAGTATCGAGGAGTTTGTTGAGGTCGCAAAAATTTTAGCGCCTGTCGCTGACGGTCTGGAGCTCAACCTCTCGTGCCCTCACGCTCAGGGCTACGGCATGGCGATGGGCCAGGACCCTGAAATGGTTAAGGCGATCGTGAGCGCGGTCAAAGCAGCCGTTGATGTTCCCGTGATTCCAAAACTAACACCCAATGTGGATCGCATTGAGGACATTGGCCTTGCGGCCCTCGAGGCAGGTGCGGACGGGCTCTGTGCCATCAATACAGTGGGACCCGGCTACACAGAAAGTCACGGACACCCTGTACTCAGCAATGGCATGGGCGGCATGTCCGGTAGCGGCGTTCTACCCACAGCTCTCAAGTGTATTCGTGCACTCAAAACGATTACTGACAAGCCCATCATCGGCTGTGGCGGTCTATCGACTGCCGATGATTGCCGCGCAGCGATCAGCGCCGGCGCATCCATCATTGGCGTTGGTTCCGCCTTGAGTGGAATGGACACGGAAGACATGAATACCTACTTCCGTCAGCTTCAAACCGACCTCGATAAGGGGACTAACAAGGCGAAGGCAGGGCTTAACCTCGAGCTTGATATGGATTTCGCGCCCTACAAGGTCGTTGCTAATGACCCCGTCTGTGACGACATCACCGTCGTGACACTCGATGGCAACATCAACATTCAAGCCGGCGAGTACGTGTTTGTATGGATACCCGGCGTGGGCGAAAAACCGTTTTCCTGTCTCACTGACTCGCCTTTGCGGCTCGCCGTTATTGATGTGGGGCAATTCACTAGCGCCTGTTACCAGCTGAAACCCGGCGACGATGTCTACATTCGAGGCCCGCACGGCGCACCGGTCATGCCGAAGGATGACGCTAATATTATCTGCGTGGCTGGCGGCACCGGTTTGGCCGCTGTGTACCAGGTGGCACGAGACTTTGGATCCAACGACAAACCGGCACAGATCTTTGCCGGCGCGCGCAGTGCCGATCGCTTGTACTTTACTGAGGAATGTAAAGATATCGCCGAGGTGCATATCGCCACCGATGATGGCAGCGCGGGCTTCAATGGCCGGGTAACGGATGCGCTCCGTGACTACCTTGAGACCCTCGATGCCGATACGTTGGCAAAAACTGAGTTCTACAACTGCGGGCCGGAGCCCATGATTCACGCGGCCGAGGCGGTACAGCGAGAATTTGTCGAGGCTTCGCAGATGTTCAGTGCAATTGACTACACCACGAAATGTGGCGTCGGTATCTGCGGCGCCTGTGCATCACCTGATGGGCGCCGCATTTGCGTTGACGGGCCCTTCATTAATACGCAGTAGATGACTCACCCTGAGCAATAACAATAAGCGAGGTAACTATGGGACCTAAACTGGTTATTACATCGATCATCATCACCGCCGCCGTATTTGCTGTCGCATGGGTGGGCGATCAAACAGGCTCCACGCTCTACGGTCTCCCGCTCATGACCGCAATGGCGCTGGGTATCTTTACGGTGCAATGGGTTGGACTCATTCACGCGCGACTGTTTGAGACCGAGCACTATTTTGATCTCGTTGGCAGCCTGACTTACATCACCGTCACGATTTTTGCGATTCAGCAAGCGGCTGAAATCGGGTTACGCCAACAAATTATCGCTGGCGTCGTCATAGTTTGGGCGGCACGGCTTGGGCCCTTCTTGTTCAGACGCATCCAAAAGGCTGGAGAGGACCGACGCTTCCGTAAGATCAAACTATCGACACCCCGATTCCTAGTCACGTGGACACTTCAAGGCACCTGGGTCTTCCTTACCGCTGGCGCGGCACTGGCAGCCATCATGACACCCAATACAGCCCCACTCGGAACCGTGTTTTATGTGGGCGCCGCCATGTGGGTCCTAGGCTTTGCTGTCGAGGTCATCGCAGACAACCAGAAGAGTGCCTTCAAGGCAGATCCAGCTAATGAGAACAAGTTCATTACGACCGGCATCTGGGCAAGAGCGCAGCATCCGAACTACTTCGGTGAAATTCTGCTGTGGGCCGGTGTCGCAGTCATGGCGCTTCCTTCTCTCAGCGGCAGTGCGATGATTTTCCTCATCTCACCCGTCTTCGTTGCCGTGTTACTGACTCGAATAAGCGGTGTTCCACTCCTTCGTAAGACCGCGGGTGCACGTTGGGGAGACGACCCGGAATATCAGGCCTATTTGAAGAATACACCGCTCATCATCCCACGAATCTTCTGATTCGAAACGACCAATACAGCGCAAAGAAAAAGCCGGCAGTTGCCGGCTTTTTTGATTGTGATGGGTTTGCTCGAACGAAATTACTCAAGCATAGGACGTATTGAGGCCCGAAAGGCACTCGTGGAATCCTGTCATCGTATAGTCGACGACCTCTGCGGCTGTTCTCGCCTCATTAATGCGTCCCATGACTTGTCCGGTTA
>WTJR01000091.1 GCA_011524755.1 Halieaceae bacterium
AACTCGCGACCTCAACCTTGGCAAGGTTGCGCTCTACCAGCTGAGCTATTCCCGCGTACTGCCAGTGTAACCCTCTAGAGAGCGTTATCAACTGCTTTACTGCGCTGCGTCCCTCGCCTCAGCCTTCAGCATTACCTCGAGGTACTTCCACATGGACCAGAGTGTCAGCACGACGGCGAGCGCTAGAGAAATGAAGGCCACGATGAGGAGTAAATCACCGTAGCCCTCATCCATCCGCCAAAGTAGGCCGATAATTGCCACCATTTGAAGTGTCGTTTTGAACTTGGCGACAACCGTCACAGCAACCGACTGGCTGTCTCCGCGCCTCGCCATCCATTCACGCAAAGCGCTGACTAATATCTCTCGACCGATAATGACGATGGCACTCAGCGTGACCCACAGAGAATCGTAGTGATCGACGAGGAGCACCAATGCGGTCGCGACGATTAGCTTGTCAGCGACCGGATCTAAAAAGGCACCAAACTCACTCTCTTGATCCAAGGTTCGAGCTACCCAGCCATCGAGCCAATCAGTGATGGCCGCGACGACGAAGATAATCGCCGAAGTGATGCCCGCATAAGGTCCAGCCAAGTAGAAAGCTCCCACCATCAGAGGGATACACAAAACTCGCAGGAGAGTCAGTATGTTCGGGAGATTCCAGCTCACAGGTTTTCCAAAATCATTGCTCTACGGTGTGTAGATGGTCGTAGATAGTTTGCGCAAGGGTGGCACTGATGCCGTCGACTTTGCAAATTTCTTCGACGGACGCGTTTTCGACGCCCCGAATACTGCCAAAATGGCGCAACAAGTCGCGTCTTCGCTTCGCACCAACGCCTCCAATTCCCTCCAGAGTTGACTGTTTTCGGGCTTTACCGCGCCTGCCTCGGTGCCCACTGATCGCAAAGCGATGGGCCTCATCTCTAATCTGCTGAATCAGGTGCAATGCGGGATTATCACCCCGCAACTGACTTTCAGCTCCCGTATCACCGTCGATCAGCGTTTCGAAACCGGCTTTTCGGGTTGTACCTTTGGCAACGCCCACCACTTTTACCGTGGTGAGCTCGAATTGCTCCAAGACCTGCTGCGCCTGCGACACCTGTCCCTTGCCGCCATCAATGAACAACACGTCCGGTAAGGTGCCCTCGCCTTTGGATAACCGACGATACCGACGCTCCAACGCTTGTTGCATGGCCGCGTAATCATCTCCACCTGTGATGCCGTCGATATTGAACTTGCGGTAGTCCGCTTTTCGCGCGCCATTACTGTCAAACACTACACAGGAGGCAACAGTGGCCTCACCTGAGCTGTGACTGATATCAAAGCACTCCATGCGAGTCGGAGTCATATCGAGGTCCAGCTCGCGTCTCAGGGCCTCTAGGCGCCCTGCCATGGTCTGTTTTCCACTGAGGAAAGATTCAAGGTTGCTCTCAGCTGTCTGTTTTGCGAGCTGAAGCCAGCGCGCTCGCGCATCGCGCACCTGCGTTTTGATAACAACTTTTCGCTTTCCTTGCTCCATGAGCGTGTCACAGAGCAGTTGCGCGTCGTTTGGCTTGTGACTGACCACAATTTCCTGAGGAATGGTTTGACGACCTGAGAGGTAAAACTGGGGAATAAAGGCATCTAATACGGAGGTTTCATCCTCCTCTAACTGCGTCGCCGGGTAGTAGGTGCGCGATCCCAGCACTCGGCCCTCCCTAACGAAAAGCACTTGAATACAGGCCTGCCCGTGAGCTTGTTTAACCGCCAGAAGATCAAGCTCACCCCTTGAGCCCTCAATTCCCTGAGCTGATTGCACATCTTGTAGTCGCTGGAGCTGATCTCGGTACTCAGCCGCCTTCTCAAATTCCAATTTCTCAGCCGCTGCTTCCATGTCATCGGCAATACGCTTCATTACCTTTTGCGACTTACCGCCAAGAAACAGCGCCGAGTTCTCAACCTGCTTTTGATAATCCTCATCACTGACCAAACCCACACAGGGCCCGGAACAACGACCAATTTGATACTGAAGACAAGGGCGTGACCGATTCCGGAAGTAAGATTCCTCACACTGACGCACTTTGAATACCTTTTGCATCAAATGCAGGGTCGATCGAACGGCGCCAGCGCTCGGATACGGACCGAAATACTCGCCTTTTCGTCGCTTTGGACCGCGGTGGAAGGCAAGTTTGGGCCACTTGTCCTCGGACGACAGATAAATATAGGGGTATGACTTATCGTCCTTGAGAAGAATGTTGTAAGGCGGGTGATTCTCCTTGATTAAATTGTGTTCCAAGAGAAGTGCATCGCGCTCTGTGGTCGTCACGGTCACCTGGATGTCACGGATACGTGACACCAAGGCCATGGTCTTACCCGACAGGCCACTGGCGCGAAAGTAGCTCGTTACGCGGTTCTTGAGGTTCTTCGCTTTTCCTACGTACAGCAGCCCACCCGCGGCGTCGTACATCTGATACACACCCGGCCGTGTGGTCAGTTGCTTTAAAAAAGACTCAGCATCAAATTTGGTCGCTGTCATGCCCGTTGATCGCTTCCCACAAACTCAGGTTCCCGATCCAGCGAAACGCTATATTTTTGCGACACTGAGGAAGTAATTTTATTAGTAAATTCAATCACTTCAGATGCATACCTTGCAGACTTGTTAATTACGACCAAAGCATGTTTTTCGGATACTGACACGCCACACTCATCTACTCCGCGCCAACCCAACTGATCAATCATCCATGCTGCACTCAGTTTAACGGTGTTGGCGTCGACGGGGTATTGAGGCATATCCGGATACTCGCCCTTTAGGTGCTCAGCTATCTCGCGGTCAACAATCGGATTTTTAAAGAAGCTACCGACATTCGCCTCAACGCTTGGATCAGGAAGTTTTGACTGCCGGATGGCAACGACCGCCGCTAATACATCGGATGGCGTCGCAGCATCATGAGAAACTGCCTGTCGCAACGCTGGGTAGGACGTATTGACAACAGGATGCTTCGACAACCGTAAGTCGACTGCTGTAATGATTAAGTGTTTACCCTCAGGGGTCTTAAACAAGCTGTCTCTGTAGCTAAAGCAGCACTCGGCCTCTGTTAGCGCCCGAATATCACCGTTACGCGAATCAACAACATGAACACACTCGATCATCTGAGCAATTTCAACACCGTAAGCACCAATATTCTGGACGGGTGCTGCGCCCACACTGCCCGGAATAAGCGCGAGATTTTCGAGCCCAAAGTAACCTTCAGCATTGGCCCAAAGTACCGTCTCATGCCATTCCTCGCCTGCCTGCAGACGAACGACAACGTCATCCGCTGACTCTTCGAGTAGTTCGCGCCCCTTCAAGCCCATGTGAATAGTCATGCCGGGTAAATAGCGGTTAAGTATGAGATTACTGCCACCACCCAGCACGTTGATATTCGCCGAGCGACGTCGTGCTTCGGTCAAGGCCTCCTGTAACTCCCCGCCCGTCGAAACGTGCGCATAGCACTCTGCAATACACTCAAGTTTCAGTGTATTTAGTCTTCCAAGCTGAAAGTTGGCCTCAACCTTAAGCATTAAGGAGCCATCAAGCGTCTTACAGCATCGAGGTCTTTCTGTGTATCCACACCGGCGGGCACGGGTTCTATCGCATCGGCAATGCGGATCTCATGACCGCAGTGCAGCGCTCGCAGTTGCTCCAACGATTCGAGTTGCTCAAGCGGTGCCACAGGTTGCGATGCGAAATCGGCTAAAAAGCTAACGCGGTAGGCATACAAACCGACGTGGCGGCGTGCCTCAGCGGGGACAAACGCCTCATCAGCACCTCTCACGTGAGGAATGGGTGAGCGCGAGAAGTAATGGGCCCGACCTGAAGCATCAGATACCACTTTGACAACCGAAGTATCATGGAAAGCGTCTGCTGTTTCGATTGGCTCGCAAAGCGTTGCAATTGAGGCTTCCGGATGCCCATTAAGCAAATCCGCTACCTGCTCGAGGTTAGCCACAGGCATAAGCGGCTCATCGCCCTGCAGATTGACCACAATGGCACTTGAATCCCAGTCTTTCAGGCGAGCAACCTCAGCAAGCCGATCTGTCCCCGAGGGGTGATCGGGATCCGTCATAACCACCTCCGCACCGTGAATCATCATGGCTTCCTGGATACGGACATCATCGGTCGCAACGGTCACCGACACGGCTTTTGACTGCATTGCCTGCCGCCACACCCAATAAACCAAGGGCTTTCCATTGATATCGGCAAGGGCTTTCGCTGGAAGCCGCGTCGAGCCATATCGTGCTGGAATGACAATGTGGTACATGCTGGCCTACCCGGTTATCGGAAACTAATTACGAGCAACGCGGTCGAGCAGTTGCTCCAATGAAGACATCAGCGACTCTGGCAACTGAGCTTCAACATCTATGACCCACACATTGTCGCACGCTTGCTTGTCCATTTTCACCGCGTCTTTCGCTGTGACAACGATGTACTCAGGATCATGTGATGCCTGAATCTCGCTCAAAGGCAGCACCGCATGATCAGCGACAGCTACTTCCGTGAACTCAAAACCCATGTGCCGCAACATTGTAAAAAACTGAGCGGGCTGCCCTAGTCCGGTCGCAGCAACCAACGACGCACCCGCAAAACGCGCTCTGGCCTCGTCAATGGTGAGCGTTTGTTGGGTTTTTACCGATATAAAACGCTTGGGCGCGTAGGTGAGCGCTCGAGACTCAACGCTACCATTACGCTCCAACACAAAATTAACCGAAGAAAGGCGCTCTCTGGGCTCTCTAAGTGGTCCTACTGGCAGCAACCAGCCATTACCCAACCCTCGATCGGCATCGATAACTGCCACTTCAAAATCCCGCGGGAGATCATAGTGCTGCAAACCATCGTCCGACAAAATGACATGCGCGCCAAATTCACGAATGAGACTTTTTGCTGCCTTTTTGCGTGATTTGCCGACAATTACGTGCGCTTTAGGGGCAGATCGCTTAATAAGCAAAGGCTCATCCCCCACTTCCTCATGGGTATGCTCCTCGCTGACCAAGAGCGAACTGTCATCGGTCGTTCTGCCATAACCACGACTGACAACCCCCACTCTAAACCCTCTTCCGGACAGGTAACGCGCCAATGCAATCAGCGTGGGCGTTTTACCCGTCCCACCTGCCGTCAATCCCCCAATGACCACCACCGGCACGCCTAACGCGGCAAACCCGTTCTGTGGACGAAAACGGCGACGCAGGGAAGTCGCCAACATCACAAGCGGGATCAAGGGCAGAAAGATGAACGTCCACTTGGCGCCGTGATACCAAGCGTTGTTAAACGCCCTCTCCAGCCCCTCTCGGCGAGATATCATGCGTCGTTAAATCCTTGCTGGTGCAACGACCGGTAGATTGGCTCTTGCTCCAGCAGGCTCGAATGACTACCTGCGGCCACCACGCGCCCTTCATCCATCACAAGAACCGTGTCAGCGCTCTCGATCGTGGAAAGACGGTGTGCAACTACAAAGGTTGTCCGACCTGCCCGCGAGGCATCCAACGCAGACTGTATTAGGGATTCTGATTCGTTATCGAGCGCTGATGTTGCCTCATCCAAAATGAGGACTGGTGCCGCTTTCAATAAGGCGCGAGCAATGGCTACACGTTGCTGCTGACCACCGGATAAACCAACACCCTGCTCACCAATGAGCGTGTCGTAATCAGACTCGAGCTCTGACACAAACCCATCGGCTTGCGCTTGTTTGGCAGCCTCGATCACAGCCTCCCGAGAGCTATCAGACATGCTGCCAAGGGCGATATTTCCTGCGACGGTGTCACTGAACAAATTGATGGCTTGAGGAACAAACGCGAGGTGTTCGCGGTAATTAGTCAGTTCAATGCCTTGTATATCCTGACCATCGAGGGTGATCTGCCCCCCAGTTGGGGTGTAAAACCGCGCCAGCAGCTTTACAAGCGTACTCTTCCCGCTACCGGATCTCCCTACGACAGCAACTGTTTGCCCTGCCTCAACCGCAAAGCTGACATCAGATATGGCGTCGCTCTGTGCCCCGGGATAACGAAACGCAATATTGTGAAATTCAACACGACCGCTGACCTCACCCAAGGTACTGCCACCTGTGTTTTGCTCAAGCTCGGTGTCGAGTTGCTCAAAGATATCCTCGGCGGCAGCAAGGCCTCGCTGGATAATGCTCTGAATGTTACTCAGCGTCCTAATTGGCTTACCTAGCTGGGCCGCAGCGGTGATGAAAGCCACCAATGAGCCTGCACTAAACTCCTTGAGCACCGCAGGATCGAGGGCAAACCAAAACAGTGCGCCGAGTGCTAGCGCCAGTAGCGTCTGAATGATGGGTGTTGAAATGGCCTGTACGAAGGCGAGTTTCAAGCTTTGCTGTTTATTAAACAGGCTAACCGACTCAAAGCGTTCACTAATCTGCTCTGTCGCTCCGTAAATACGTACATCATCCAGCCCGGACAGACTCTCTGCGGTAACCTCGGTCACGGAGCCCATAGAGTCCTGAATCCGCTTACTGTAGCGACGGAAATGCTTCCCAACGACGTGTACGACCAACCCTATGGCTGGTGCAACGATGAAAAATACGGCCGTGAGCTCCCAGTTCAGATAGAGCATGTAGGATACAAGGGCGATGATGGTAAGTCCCTCACGCAGCATCGTCTTCAGTGCGTCTGAGGCGGCACCACTCACCTGCTCTACGTTGAAGGTGACCTTCGAGAGAAGCTCACCGGTGGAGTATTTATCAATGTGGGCTTTTGGCGCCCTTACAAGAACATCAAACAGCTGTGTCCGCAGCACGTGAACGACCGAGCGCGCTACTTTGTTCATGAAATAGCTTCCGGCAAAGAAGCCCAGTGCACGTCCCAGCGATAGGACAACTGCCGCGACAGGAACCGCGATACGCGCATAGTCTGTTGGAGTTTTATCTCCCGGAGGCCAAATCCATTGTGAGGCCTGCGACACGAAACCCAGCCCCGCCATTGGTTGACCGCCCAGTGAATCGAGCAAGAACTGTGTCAGATCAGCCAGCAGGACGTTTCCAAGGCTGTAGACAACGTAGCCCAGGAAACTGAGAAATAAGGACCACTTGTAAGCGAAGGCGTAAGTGAGGAGCCGACCATACAACTTGGAATCTGAGACTGTCTTAACTGACTGATCTGCCAAACTATTCACCGGCTGCGGGTCGTTGCGTACTGATTGATAGCCGCTTGAACCCTAATTGACTCACTGTATCCATCGACATGACCACCATAGCATGCCGCGTATCACCGTCTGCGACGATAGATACTGGTATATCGCGTCTACTACCGGTTTTTTCAATGATAATTGCACGTAAATTTTCCGCGTCTGC
>WTJR01000218.1 GCA_011524755.1 Halieaceae bacterium
TAATCGGCACCAAATGGTACTAGCTATCGGTGCTGATGCGTTTAATCGTAGCGGTGGTGGAGAAACCTTCGACAAATTCGAGGATGATCACTTCGCCACCGCTTTCCAGCACGTGCTCGTGTCCCGCTATCTCATTAACGGCGTAATCCCCACCCTTGACTAACACGTCAGGTGAAATCGCCTCAATCAAGCGCGCTGGCGTGTCTTCGGAAAACGGTACGACGTAACTCACTGACCTGAGTCCGGCCAGCACCGACATACGCGAGTCGATGCCGTTAATAGGCCTATCAGAGCCCTTTAAACGGGTCACCGAGGCATCCTCATTAACAGCCACAATCAACACGTCTGCGAGCGCTGCAGCCTGGCTTAAGTAGGTGACATGCCCCGGGTGCAATAAATCGAAACACCCGTTTGTCATTACGACTCGCTGCCCTTCCGCCTTGAGTCTCGCCACAGCCGCTACTGCTTCTTGCTCTGTCACGACACCGAAAGCAGGCAGGTCTTGGACATCACCCTCGGATTGCAGCAAGGCACCCTGAAGCTCCTCGCGCGTTACCGTTGCAGTACCTACCTTTCCCACAACCAACCCTGCAGCCACATTGGCTAAGCGAGTCGAGTTCTCAAGGCTATCCTGACTGGCAAGACCGGCTGCCATGGCCGAAATAACCGTATCACCCGCTCCCGTCACATCGAACACCTCTCGCGCCAGGGCTGGCAAGTGTAGAGGCTCGCCTTCTTTCGACTGCAAGGTCATGCCGCGCTCACTGCGAGTAACCAAAACTGCCTCGAACCCGTGCTGCTCGCAAAGATCACGCGCTCTAGCGCTAATAACCGTATCGTCCTGATGACAGGCACCAACGACGGCTTCAAATTCAGATAGGTTCGGTGTGATGAGTGTTGCACCGGCATACCGAGAGAAATCCGCACCCTTCGGATCGACTAAAACTGGCGTTTTGAGGACGCGACATGCGCTGATAAGCGCCTCGATATTGGTCAGGGTACCTTTTGCGTAATCGCTCAGGAGCACCACATCGTGTTCGGCAATTAGATTACTCGCATACTGCAAAAACGACTCGTCCGCGTAGTCATTGAGCGGCGCCTCAAAGTCCATTCGAATGAGCTGCTGATTCCGGCTAAGCACACGTAGCTTGACGATCGTATCTGCCGGGCAAGGCATAACGGACCACCGGACGCCCTTTGCCTCAACGGCTGAGCGAAGTTGCTTTGCGTGCTCGTCGTCACCGACCAGACCTGAGAGCGTCGTTTCCACACCCAGCGCCGCAAGGTTAATCGCCACATTCCCAGCGCCGCCCGGCCTGTCATCAACACCCGCCACCTTAACAACGGGCACCGGCGCCTCCGGGCTGATGCGCGTCGCCGCACCGTGCCAAAAACGGTCGAGCATGACATCACCGATGACCAGTACTTTGGCATCACTGAATTTAGGAAGCTTCGTCATCCGATATCACTCTCTCGGTTGTCTGATCTCGCGCCAAAATGCGTCTAGACCAGTTCGTTAAAGGCACTCAAGGCCTCATCGGCCGTGATACCCACCATACAATCAAATCGTCCCGCGCATGTAGGACTTCGCTTACAGGGTGCACACTCGAGCCCATGATAAATCACTCTGACATTATCGCGACCCGTCTCAAGATAGGGGCAGGTGGAGCCAAACAGCGCGACGGTCGGAATGCCTGCCGCAATGCCCATGTGCGTAAGACCAGTGTCTACACCGATAACTCCGATGGCCTTTTTTACCAGGCCAGCGCTCACACCCAACGGATAGCTGCCTACCCAGTTAAGTACCGGCAGTTCGTCCAGCAAAGCAGCCGCTTCCTCTCGGTCACCGGGTCCGCCCAAGCACGCCACCTGGTGCCCCGTATCTGCAAGGCGGCCAATGAGCGCTCGCCAATGCGCATGGGTCCAATGCTTCTGCGGTCGGGTCGTGAACGGTGCAATAACGACATACGGCGCGTCAGGCGCCACATCTGTCGCTCGCACATCATCCGACGCCGAAAGCCCGAGTACCATCTCAAAGCTAGAGGTATCCCAATTCAAAGTTTCGGCTAACGCTAGGTATTCAGAGCTTATGCGTGACGTAATGCTCTTCTCGTAACGGTCCGTGAGGAACATGCCGTTGGGTTCCTTCGACTTAAAACCTATACGTTGGCGACTACCGGTTAACCAGGCGAGGAAAGCGCTTTTAACGAGCCCCTGAGCATCGATCACTAGATCATAGTTACGAGCACGGAGCTTTCGTCTAAAGGCCGCCACGGCGCTAAACAAGGCGAAAAGACGCTTTTCTCGCCAGAGGTCTTGCCACTCTTGGCGTGGCCACAAAATAACCTCGTTCAAGCCGGGCAGTTCGGTCAGCAAGGGACGCACAACGCCCTCAGCTAGCCAATCAATCTCGGCTTCCGGATATCGCTTTTTACACGCTGCAACCAAAGGTGATGCGAAGACCACATCACCAATCGCACTCAACCGAATGATCAAAACACGCTTGGGCTCAGTAGCAATCATCGTTTTGAAAGCTGATTACGGTGCGGAGGTCTCGGTGACTTGCGGGCAATCCCTGTCCAACGCAATCAGCAAGGTAAAGGTGAGAAATATGAGATTACCGCCAATGTAGGAATACATTCCCACGGCTGTCCCCAACGGGAATACCGCAAGCAGGGCCGTCAAACCAGCCACAGCGACGTGGATTCGCTCGTCCTGAACATAGCCCCAAAGCCACCGCAAAAGTAAGCCGTAACCAATCAGCCCAACCAAGCCCGTCTCTGAAATCACTTCGAGTATGGTTAGGTGTGAGTGCCACGTCTCAGCAAGACCCGGGACGGTGCTGGCATCGGTTGCCAGCGCGTACGTACCAAAACCTCGCATACCCACGCCGGTAAACCAATGATCCTTAAAAGCCTGCCAAGACAGCTCCCATAATTGGGACTGATAAAGGAATGACTGATACCGTGCTGGCGCCTCTGCAAGCGTGCTCACCTGCCCCGTAACGACCGAGAGATAAACGCCAAGCAGCAGTCCAATAATCGCCGAAATAACAAAACCAGTGACTTGCCGCTTTGCTCCGACCTCCTTGTTGCGCAAGGCCAGCATCGCCCATCCGGCAAGACCTATCAGCGCCAATACCGCCGATGACTGATGCCCACTCATTACGATTGCTGCGTAAACAGGAAGCGAAAGAATACCAACGCCCATACCACCGGCACGCCGGAGTGCTTCGAGGAAGAACGGCGACAGAATGGCAAGCGTTGCACCGTAACCTAACTGCAGAGACCCCGTGACAATCGCGCCCTCCTCACCGAGCTCCACCAATGGGTCGCCCAGAAGGCTCACACCCGTCAGTAGCTGCACAAAACCATCTACGGCCCACGCCACTAGCAAAATACCAAGGAAGGACATGATTCGCTTCGCGTCGCCCTCCTCAATCTTCACACTCAATACGACCCAGGCTGCTAGCGCATAGGCGGCAAATCTAAAAACAGCCGAAATTCCTCTGTCGAGATTGACCGAAAACAGAAGACTGATGAGGCCAGGCAGCGCAATACACGCAAACAGCATGGCCGCTTTCTTCATACCCGGCGTGGAGAGAATCGCCTCGCGGTTGGTAATTAATGTCAGCAGGCTGACAACCACCATCAACCAGATCAGCTGGCGGGTAGCCACACTGACGGCAAGTGAGAAAAACAGGAACACCCACATAAGGGGTGCAGGAATAAGGTTTTGCTGTGGCATTCAGTGACTCTAATTACGGTCTTTATCCCGAATGTCGGGCTCCCCAAAGTTTCCGCAGAGTAACTAAATCACCTATTGAACTCCAGCTGAGCGTTGTAAAATAGCCAAAAATCAACAATTTAACTTGCGCCTGCCATAGCGAGAGTGTTTCATCGCGTCATGCTGTTATCTCATCAAAAAAAGTTCCTTTTCGTACACATCGCGAAGACGGGCGGCACCAGTGTTCGTGCTGCTCTACAAAAGCATCGGTGGCGCGACCCCTACTACGCGCCGATCTGGATCGCCAGCAAGCTTAGCGGGCTCGTAAATCACGAAGTTGGCATCAAATTGCCCCGACACGCTAAGGCAATTGCAGCCAAGGAAATGCTACCGCGTGACTTCTATGAGTCATTGTTCAAGTTTGCATTTGTTCGGAACCCCTGGGATCTACAGGTCAGCTCTTATCACCATATACGGCGAGAGCGTCCGCAGTTGCTGAAGCCCAATGAGACGTTCGAAGAGTTTTTGCGCCGAAAGCTTGATCCCTCAAGACCTTGGCAATACCACATCGACACGTCGATAACGCCGCAGAGCGACTATCTAGTCGACCTAAAAGGCAATCTGATTGTCGACTTCATCGGCCACTATGAGACGCTTCAGCAGGACTTCGACGAGTGCTGCAGGCGAATTGGCATTCCGAAAATTGAGCTTCCTCATCGTCGTAAAGCAGACGATCGTCTCGCCTACCGCGACTACTACACACCAGAAACGCAGGCGCTGGTCACAGAGGCCTTTGCACGCGATATAGAAATATTAGGGTACGAGTTCTAAGCCGTTGCCAGCAGCGCTCTGCAGGCGTCCGGTAAATCACTCACAGCATTACAGTCTGCTGAAGCTTCGCCGTTGGTGACCTGATAGCGATGAGGGATCCCCGCCGCCAGTGCCGCCTGCATATCGGAATCCTTATCACCCACCATGGCACTGCGTGCGAGATCAATATCAAGCTCTTTGACGGCCCGATGGATCAACCCCGGCTGTGGCTTTCTACAATCACAAGTCTTCCGATAATGAGCCAGCGTGGCCTCCGGCAGATGAGGACAGAAATAGACGCCCGCAATCGAGACGCCATGTTGACTAAGCTCCTTACACATGTGCTCGGTTAGGATGTGGAAGTCTTCTTCGGTGTAAAACCCTCGGCCAATGCCTGATTGGTTGGTTACAACGACCAAGGCATAACCGGACTCGCACAGCGTGCGCATGGCTTCAATCACACCCGGCAAGAACACAAAGCTGTCCCAATCGCCTACATAGCCAGAGTCGACATTGATAACGCCATCTCGATCGAGGAAAACAGCGGCGACTGTCATGGATCAGTCAGCGCCTAAGCCCAGATGCTCTTCGACGAGCGCACAGATGAGGTGACCAATCACGATGTGCATCTCCTGAATCCGCGCAGTGACGTCCGAAGGCACAACAAGTGACACATCACATTTGGTATCCAGCGCGCCACCCGATTTGCCCGAGAGTCCAATGACAGAGGCACCTGCGCGATGCGCTGCATCGACAGCGTTGAGGATGTTGCCGGAGTTGCCGGAGGTGGAGATAGCAATTAATACGTCGCCCTCCTGACACAAACCCTCGACCTGCCGGCTAAAAACCTCGTCGTAGCCATAGTCGTTACCAATGGCCGTTAACGCAGATGTGTCCGTTGTTAACGCGATTGCTGGTAGCGCGCGACGGTCGTGGACAAAGCGGCCAATGAGCTCAGCCGCAATGTGCTGCGCGTCGGCCGCCGAACCGCCGTTACCGCAAAGATAGATGCGTTGGCCTTGCGCGAGGGCCCTACCACACAACTCACCCGCTGACGCTATTTCGCCTTCAAGCGCAGCCATTTTTTCGACTACCTGCCTATGCTCTTCCAGCGTTGATTTAACCAACTCGCGCATGCGCACGTCCCTCTAACGATAAATTTTGCAACAAACGGGCTGAGACCTAGTCTCGCCCGACATGACCGGCTAAGGTTACCACGCGTGGATACCTTCGGAGCCAAAAACCATGTTCGATGAGCAGTACGTCGACCCCTCAAGAGTTAATTTCGATGCTTTCAAAGCACTGGATAGGACAACGCCTATCCTCATGCTCAACAAGCTCAAATTTTATGATCAAGCGCGTTATGAGACGGGTCATCCGCTAGCGAACACACCCATGACCGGTGCCGAGGCTTATGCCAACTATGGAACTGACAGTGGACCCATCTTTTCCCGCGTGGGCGGCTCAATTGTCTGGCGTGGCAATTTCGAGTCGACAGTCATCGGACCCAGCGATGAATCCTGGGATCAGGTCTTCATTGCTCGTTATCCAAATGCGGGTGCCTTCCTTGAGATGGTGACCGATCCTGTGTATCAGCAAGCAGTCAAACACCGGCAAGCAGCCGTTCTGACTTCGCGCTTGCAACGCTTTGGTGAACTAGAGCTCGGCGATACGTTTTAAGTCTCATGGTAAACAAAAACAAAATCGCCGTACTGGTGTCGTTCTCCGGCCAAGGAGGCGTTGAGCGAAGTTTTGCGCTGCTAGTCAACGAAATCGCGGCCTTGGGAATCGAGGTGGATCTGTTGCTAATCAAACGTAATAGCCCTCACTTAGCTGCCCTGTCACCAGCGGTAAACCAAATTCTTCTCAAGCGTCAGCACGCAGCCACTTGCGTCGGCGAGGTCGCCGATTACCTCCGAAAAGAGGCGCCAAAAGCACTGCTTGTCGCGAAACATCGCGCCATGCTCGCGGCGCTCAAAGCGCGTAAAAAAGCGGGCACCAACACTCCGATTACAGGCGTTATTGGTATCAACGTGACGCAATCACTCGCGCATCGTAGTCGCTTCCAACGTTGGCATTGGGGCCGGTTAATGCGCAATGAATACCCCAAATTGGACGGTATCATTGCCGTATCGGAGGGTGTTCGGGAGGATCTGCTTAGGACGACGGGTATGCCCGCTGATCGCATCACAGCGATTAAAAACCCAGTCACCACGGAAGAAATGATTCGAGATGCGCAAACGCCCGTTGATCATCCATGGCTGAGCGAGAATTTCCATGAGCCTGTTCTTATCACCGTGGGCAGGCTGACGAAAAACAAGGACCATAAAACGCTATTGGAAGCCTTCCGGCTCATTAATGACACGACACCCTCTCGGCTTTTGATTCTCGGAGAAGGGCCGGAGCGAGCGAGCTTGGAGAAAATTATCGCCGAGACGGGTATGGCAGATCGTGTGCAGCTCCCCGGGTTTGTCGATACACCTTGGGCTTGGATGGCGAAATCGAGCCTCTTCGTCCTGTCATCCTTCGCCGAAGGATCAGGCAATGTGCTGACCGAGGCTATGGCTGTCGGCACACCCGTAGTTTCGACCGACTGCCCCTCAGGGCCCAGTGAAATGCTCGATGGTGGGCGAATCGCTCCCTTAGTACCGGTTGGTGATGCAGAAGCACTCGCAGCGGCCTGTATGGATGTGCTTAACAGTGGGATTGCGTCGTCATTGCTCGACGAGGCCGTAGCACCGTTTAAGGCAGAGGT
>WTJR01000098.1 GCA_011524755.1 Halieaceae bacterium
TGATCCTTGACCAGCAAGTCGCGGTTCTGCTCGTAGACTTCGCTGTAGGCCGTTGCCTCGATCTGCCCCGTACCGTCATCAAGCTGCAGGACCGCCATCGTACCGCGCTGTGTCTTGACCAATCTCACATCCACAATGAGCCCCGCGACCCACTGCTTACTTCCGGTGGTTAACTCCCTGATGGAACGGGGGGAGAACTTTCGTACCTCTTGCTCAAATTCATCCATCGGATGACCACTCAGAAAGCTTCCGAGACTCTCTTTCTCGCCCGCAAGGATGTCTCGCAGCGTCCAGGAGCGCGCGCGCCGATGATCGCGATAGGGGTCGCCTGATCCAGAGGTAGGTACCACCTCTCCGAACAGGTCACCCATGCCAGCGGCCTCGTTTGCAGCCGATTGCTCTGCCGCTCTGAGGGCGTCATCGAGTGCTGACATCAGCACCGAGCGCTCAGCGCCGAGTTCATCAAGCGCGCCACTTTTGATGAGTGCTTCGAGTGCTCTTCGGTTGACCTTGCGTGGATCCGTGCGACTACAAAGATCAAACAAGTCAGCAAACGGCTTTTCCTCGCGGGCAGCTAAAAGATCCTCGATTGGACCTTCACCCAAACCCTTGATACCGCCCAGACCATAAATAATGTGCCCTTCAGCATTAACAGAGAAATGGTGCTGCCCCTCCAAGACGTTGGGGGCTCGCACAGTTAATCCCATACGACGGCACTCATCGCGCAACCCCAATAACTTGTCTGTGTTATCAATTTCCGAACTCATGACAGCAGCCATAAACTCAGATGGGTAGTGCCGCTTCAACCAGGCCGTTTGATAACTTACCAGTGCATAGGCTGCAGAGTGGGACTTGTTAAAACCGTAGCCAGCAAACTTTTCAACCAAGTCGAAGATCTTCATCGCCAGGGTCGGATCAACGCCTTTGTCTTTCGCCCCTTCCTCAAAAACGGAGCGCTGCTTGGCCATTTCCTCCGGTTTTTTCTTACCCATGGCACGTCGCAGCAGATCAGCGCCTCCGAGCGTATAGCCGGCGAGTTCCTGTGCGATCTGCATGACCTGCTCTTGGTAAAGAATAATCCCGTAGGTGGGCTCAAGAATGGGCTTCAACCACTCGTGTTGATACTGCGCGTCGGGATAAGAAACCTGCTCTCTCCCGTGCTTACGATCAATAAAATTCTCAACCATCCCGGACTGAAGTGGACCCGGTCTGAACAAGGCGACCAGGGCGATGATATCTTCAAAGCAATCAGGCCTCAGATTCTTGATCAACTCCTTCATACCGCGGCTTTCAAGCTGGAATACGGCGGTTGTCTCAGCGCTCTGAAGTAGGCTGTAAACCGCGTTGTCATCGAGAGGAATCTGATTAATGTCGACAGGCGACTCGATGTCAGCGCGCTTATTAATCATCGCCACTGCCCAATCGATGATGGTCAGTGTTCTGAGACCCAGGAAGTCGAATTTGACGAGACCGGCGTCCTCAACATCATTTTTGTCATACTGAGTAACAAGACCTTGTCCTTCCTCGTCGCAGAACAAGGGTGAGAAATCGGTCAGTTTTGAGGGCGCGATAACCACGCCGCCCGCATGCTTGCCCGCATTTCGGGTAAGTCCCTCGAGCTGGATCGCCATGTCCCAAATTTCTTGAGCGGCGCTATCCTCTTGTAGGAGATTAACTAGCTGTTCTTCTTGCTCGATCGCTTTTTCAAGCGTCATTCCCACTTCAAATGGAATAAGTTTGGACATCTTATCGGCAAGGGCGTAAGGCTTATCCTGAACCCGAGCGACATCACGCACGACCGCTTTCGCTGCCATTGTCCCAAAGGTGATGATCTGCGATACCGCATTCCTGCCGTAGGTATTTGCCACGTAATCGATGACTTCGTCGCGCCTGTCCATACAAAAATCGACGTCGAAGTCAGGCATTGAAACGCGCTGCGGATTCAAAAATCGCTCGAACAGTAAGTCGTATTCGATCGGGTCGAGATCCGTAATTTCGAGTGCATAGGCGACGAGAGAGCCAGCACCCGAGCCCCTCCCTGGCCCCACAGGGATACCGTTCGCTTTGCCCCAGCGAATGAAGTCCATGACCACCAGAAAATAGCCGGGAAAACCCATTTGATTGATGATGTCGAGTTCAAACTTCAGGCGGTCCCGGTACACCGACTCATCATCGACCTCGAGTAATGCAAGACGCTGATCTAACCCTTCGTTTGAAAGGTTTTCCAAATGCTGCTCGATACTGACCCCATCGGGGGTCGGAAAGTCGGGCAGGTAGGCTTTGCCCAGTTCAATCTCTACTGTGCATCGTTGGGCAATGTGAACGGTATTCTCAATCGCTTCCGGGATATCTTGAAATAGGTCCGCCATCTCTTCGGGCGAGCGTAAATACTGTTGCTCCGAAAAATGTCGAGGCCTCCGCGGGTCATTGAGCGTTCGACCATCGCCAATACAGACACGCGCCTCGTGCGCATCGAACTCATCAGGCGTTAGAAAGCAGACTTCATTTGTCGCCACAACAGGACAATCTGTACGAGCCGCAAGCGTCACAGCGGCATGCAGATAGTCTTCTTCGTATTCTCGGCCTGTTCGCTGAAGCTCCAAATAAAAACGCTCAGGAAAGCGACTCATCCACCACGAGAGCGCCTGCTCCGCGTCACTCTCCCTTCCCGCCAGCAAGTGCTGCCCCACATCGCCGTTTCGGCCACCTGACAGCGCGAGGAGACCCTCGCTGTGTGACTCGATCCAGTCTCGGCGTAGCAGTGGCCGGCCAAGAATCTGGCCCTCTTGGTAAGCCCGCGAAATGAGGACGGTTAAGTTTCGGTAACCCGTATGATTTTGCGCGAGAAAGGTAATCTGACTGCGGCGATCATCGGCTTCGAGCAGCTCAAAGTCTGCTCCGACAATCAGCTTAACGCCCTCGCGTTCGGCTGCCTTGTACGCTTTGATAAGACCAAAAAAATTATTTCTATCCGTTATTGCAACCGCGGGCATATCAGCCGAGGCCACAGACTTCATGAGCGGACCCACGCGAACAAGCCCATCAATCAGGGAGAATTCGGAGTGAACACGAAGGTGAACGAACGAGGTGGACATACCCACCATTAAACCTCTTCTTAACGCTAAATCAAACGGGCAACAGGGCCAAAACTTCGTCGATGTATGGGGGTGACCCCAAGGCGCGCCAGTGCGTCGAGATGTTGAGCTGTTGGATAGCCTTTGTGCTTCGCAAGCCCGTAACCCGGGTACTTCTCATCCAACTCGAGCATCTCCCTGTCTCGTGTCACTTTGGCTAGCACAGAGGCAGCACTGATACACGGGATGCTACCGTCCCCACCCACAATTGCCTCCGCCGAAAATTGCCAGGCAGGCAATTTATTGCCATCTACCAGCACGTGATCAGGCAGCGGCGATAGTGATTCGACAGCCCGTTTCATCGCTAAGAGCGAAGCGTTGAGGATATTTAAGCGATCTATCTCCTCAACGCTGGCGCGCCCGATCGACCAGGCCACTGCCGATGCCTTGATTTCATCGAACAAGCGTTCTCGCTTGCGCTCGGTTAACTTTTTAGAGTCATTCAACCCCTCAGGAATCGATGACCCCAAAATGACTGCCGCTGCCACAACGTCGCCGGCAAGCGGACCGCGGCCTACCTCGTCGCAACCGGCTGTCCAGACAGGTGCCGTTACTCCCTGCACGTTTATAGTTTCAGTCGGCATGATCCGCCAAGAGCTCCTCAATCGCATCCACAGATCGCGTCGCAAAATCGCTACCAATACGCGTACTCAACTCAGCAAAACGCAGGCGCTGCGTATCACCGGCAGTGCCAAACGACTCAAGAACCGATTGGTATAAGTTATCGACTGTTGCCTCGCCTTGCAGGAACTCGGGAACAACAGATTCGCCTGCAATGATATTGGGGAGACCTACAAACGGTGATGTCACCATCCTGCTCAGAATTTGCCACGATAACCAGGCCATACGGTAGGCGATCGTAATGGGTCTGCCGATGAGCATCGCTTCCAGGGTCGTAGTACCCGAGGCGCAAAGGATGGAGTCAGAAGCCACCATCGCAAGTCGACTCTGCCCCTCAATGACGGAGAAACGATCATCCTCAATAGGCATAAAGTGTTGTATTTGCTCTAGGCGTTCGAGAGATGCCGCAGGCACAACGACTTCAAGCTCGCTGTCAGACGCCAACAATTTCATGACTACTTGGGCAAATATGGGGCCTAAGTGTTCGATCTCGCTAGCACGACTACCGGGCATGCATACCAACACTTGCCCTTCTTGGGATAAGCCCAGGTATTTTCGTGCAGTTTCCTGGTCAGGGAGAGCTGATAACTCCTCTATCAATGGGTGCCCCACCAAAGCAGCCCTGACACCGTGCTGTTCGTAAAAATCTCGCTCAAACGGCAGCAGGCATAGCATCAAATCAACCGCTTTCTTGATCTTATGAATTCTTCCCGGGCGCCACGCCCAGACCGACGGGCTGACTAGGTGAGCTGTTTTGATGCCGTTGCGACGAAGTCTCTGCTCGAGCGCCAAGTTGAAATCGGGACTGTCGATACCCAAAAAGAGCTGCGGCTGTTGCTTGATCATGTGCTGCCCAACTGAACGTCGAATGGACAGCAGCTCTGGTAGCCGCTTGAGCGGCTCTACCAAACCGAAAACCGATAATCGCTCCATGTCATGCAGGCTTGTAAGCCCATGGAGAGCCATCTGCTCGCCACCAATGCCGGAAAACGATACATCACTATGCCGGCGCTTAAGCTCCCGCAGTACCGCGCCCCCCAGAATGTCGCCGCTTTTTTCACCGGCCAGGACACCGATGTGTTGCGATTGACCCATTATCGGACGATACCGCGCTCGGACGACTTTAGAGATTCCAGCAACGGTGTTATTTCGGGCGTATCAGCCGCCATTTCTTCCAATCGCTCCATCGCGATCTCGAGTGTCAGGCCCTGACGGTATATGAGCTTAAATGCTCGGCGTAAGTCTGAGAGCGAGGCATCACTGAATCCACGGCGGCGCAGGCCTTCGGTATTGATGGTTCTCGCTTCGGCCGGACTCCCTGATACGGTGACATAAGCAGGTACATCTTTACCAATTGCCGTGCCCATACCACTAAAGCTATGAGCGCCAATTTTGCAGAATTGGTGAACCAAGGTGTATCCCGACAAGATTGCCCAGTCGTCAACAACGACGTGACCCGCCAACGCCGTATTGTTCACAAGAATCGTGTGGTCCTTCACAACACTATCGTGACCGATATGCACGTAGCACATGATGAGGTTGTTGTTTCCCACGTAAGTATCGCCTCGGTCCTGCACGGTACCTCGGTGAATCGTCACGCTCTCGCGTATGACGTTGTCGTTACCAATCGTGACCGTCGTAGGCTCGCCCTTATACTTCAGGTCAGGTGTGGCCTCGCCAATCGAGCTAAATTGGAAGATGTGGTTCCTAGCACCAATCTGGGTAGGCCCCTTGATCACCACATGGGGTTCGATAATCGTCCCCTCGCCAATCACAACCCCCGGACCGATGACACTGTAGGGACCCACCGTCACGGAGGGGTGCAGATCAGCCTTAGGGTCAATAATGGCGGTGGGATGAATCATCGTTTAGCGGTCCGCGCACAAGATAGTGGCTGTAGCTGCCGTTTCACCCTCGACCGATGCACGAACATCAAACTTCCAGATGCCTCTTTTCTCGCTCACAATCGAGGCCTCCAGAGTGACTCGGTCACCGGGAACGCAGGGTCGCTTGAACCTTAGTTTGTCGGTTCCTACCAGATAGTAGATAGACCCATCTTCTGGCGTTTTACCCATGGTTGCGAAACCCAGAATACCCGCCGCTTGCGCCATAGCCTCAACCAATAAAACACCGGGAAACACGGGGTTACCGGGGAAGTGGCCGTCGAAGTACGGCTCATTAATGCTGAGATTTTTATAAGCCTCAATCGAGACGCCAGGATCAATCGACACAACCCGATCTACAAACAGAAACGGATAGCGATGAGGCAAATGACGGCGAATGTCTTCAATATCCATCATGATGTTGGTGTCCTATGAATTACTTTTGGCCTTTTCAGCCAAGGCTTTCTCCAACGCTTCAATGCGTTTAGCCATGTCGTTCAGTTTCTCGTAGCGAGCCGCATTACGGGCCCAGTCTCGGGTCGGCATCAGACCAGTACCAGAGGCGTAGTGACCGGGCTCTGTGACGCTCCGAGAGACTCTTCCCTGCCCGCCTATATGAACATCGTTGGCAATCTCAAGGTGGCCGGCAAAACCCGCTTGACCGCCGACTGTGCAACGCTCGCCCAGCTTTGCGCCACCTGCAAACCCAACCTGCCCCGCAACCGCGGATCGCGCACCAATGGTGACGCCGTGCGCGATGTGTACCAGATTGTCGATGATGACATCGTCTTCAATCACAGTGTTGTCCAGCGCGCCACGATCAATGGCACAACCGGCACCAATTTCCACCCGATCGCCAATGCTGACGGAACCCAGCTGGAGAATCTTCTCCCACCCACTGCTTGTCGGTGCGAACCCGAAACCATCTGACCCAATCACCGTATTGGCATGAATCAGACACCCGTGACCAACTGTGACGCCGTGATACAGCCTGACCCCGGATCGTATCTCGGTGGCATCACCAATTTTTACGTCAGAGCCCACCCAGACATTGGGTCCAATCCAGGCGTTATCACCGAGGACTACCCCATCCTCAAGCACGGCACCCGCATCAATGGTGACATTTGTGCCCAATCGCACCGTCGTCGCGACAACGGCTGTCTCATGCACACACCCCGATGGCTGCGGTCGGTTATCGAATAAACGCGTTGCTCTCGCGAAATCAATATAAGGTTGGGCACTTAAGAGTACGGCACCCGTGTAATCGCCAGCCCATTCCTCAGGACAAATAACGGCGGTTACCAAAGAGGTAGCCAGCTGCTTTGAAAACTTTTTTTGTGCCACAAAGGAGAGGTCACCCTCTCCGGCAGAATCAAGAGAAGCTAGGCGGGACAACGGGGTTTCCGGATTACCACGAAACGGCAAATCCAGTGCCTTGGCGATGTCGCCTAGCGTCGGCATATTACTCTTGTGGTAACTGGTTCAGCTTGTCAGTGACCTTCGCAGTAATGTTGTAGGAAGGGTCAAAATGAATCACTGACTGTCCTGGAAGCAACAGCGCGATATTATCTGTCTGGATTACCTCTCTCAGGACCTGCTGAGCCGCTGGCGCCAGCTCCTGGAGCACGCTCTGTAGGTTCTGCTGCT
Source organism: Halieaceae bacterium (assembly GCA_011524755.1). Classification (GTDB taxonomy): domain Bacteria; phylum Pseudomonadota; class Gammaproteobacteria; order Pseudomonadales; family Halieaceae; genus Luminiphilus. The sequence goes on from WTJR01000098.1 coordinate 7,286, forward strand.
GAAGCGACTGGAGCTTTTTGACAACGTACTCAAGATCAGCATTCTTGCTCGCCAATTTCTGACGTGCGGCCACTTGCTCATCCTCACTCATCGCTGCCTGATCCCGCTGGAAATTTTGTACCAGCTTGTCAAATTCGGCCTTGAGGTTATCGAATTCAGCGCGATCCTCAGCAAACGCCTCGCTCGCCTCAAAATCACGAATTCGCTGCTGAGCTAGGTCCGTCTGAAGAATTGCTTGCTCTAAATCTACGACGGCAGTGCGGCCTTGCGCGTGCGCGACGGTCGATGCAATCAACAGTGCCATAACGGCGATCATGCGGAACAACATGTGGGTTAACCTCCTGGTTAGTTATTAGAATCCACGCCCCAGCGTGAATTGGAAAACTTCTCTGCGATCAGTCTCGCTGGCATTTAGCGGTCTGGCAAGCGCAAACGTCAAGGGACCAAAGCCGCTCAGCCACGTGACGCCAACACCCACCGAATACCGGAGCTCATCAACGTCGATACCGAAGCAGTTAATTTGATTTTGTCGGCAGTTGGTATTGAACACATTACCCACATCAAAGAAGAACGCTGAACGAATTGAGCGTCGGTCTTTTACGAAAGGCATGGGGAAAAGAATTTCAGCGGAGCCCTCGATCACCACGTTACCACCGAAGGGATCAGCTCGGCGCCCAAGGAAGACTTGTTGAGTTTCGATCGCACCTGTTTCCGGGTTAACGATGTAGCCAAAGCCCGTGCCATCTGGACCACCAATCTCGGTCGCCAAACCCTCTTCATCAACCGCGGTTGCAGCAAACCCTGTTTGGTAAAGAACAGGGGGCGTGCTTCTCGGCCCTAATGTGTTGGTTTCGAAACCGCGGACGCTGCCAAAGCCGCCCGAGAAGAAGTGCTCGTAGAATGGCAGTTCAGTGGTCTCACCATAGCCATCACCGTAGCCCACCTCTCCGCGCAAATGGAATGTGAACTCACGATAAATCGGAATATACATCTCTCCACGGTAGTTAACCTTGAAGAATTCAAGATCGGACCCCGGCATCGACACCTGTGCCGACAGTGAGTTCGAGACACCACGTGTCGCAAGCTGACCGCGGTTCAACGTGGACTGAAGCCAAGAGCCTGTGATCGACCAGTTGGTAAATGAATCCCCGTTTTGATCAAGGAAACCATCCGAGCGCAATGTCGCAAAGGCTTCATCGGGCAAATCCGTAATCGGGAAAAGCTCTTCCGGACCGTCATAAAGCCCGGTTGGCTGGCGGGTTGAAACATAATATTGCTCGACGCCCGGGATTAGTCGAGGGCTGGTACGGATCTCCTGCACCGCATAGCGGCCAGAGGTGATCTCGGTATCGGTAATGCCTACATTGAAGCCGAGCCGCTGCGTTTCGCTAATGGGGTAGCCAAACGTCATTTGAGCACCCACGGTGTCCGTCGTATAGCTCGCTACATTAATCTCAGAAAGATCCGTCTTTCGATAAAACAGGCTAAAGCCCCTACTCACGCCGTCCTCGGTGAAGTATGGGTTGCTGTAGTTAATGCTTGCCAAGCTCTGATAGCGCGACGAGTTCAGGTTAAGGCCAACCTGGCGCCCCGTTCCCATAAAGTTGTTCTGCTGGAGATTCAACCCGAGAATCAAACCTGCCCATTGCGAGTAGCCCAAACTACCGCCAATCGAGCCAAAGCTCTGCTCTTCAACAGTGAAATCAATATCGACCAGATCGTCGTAGCCAGGCAATTCAACCGTCTCTACTTCAGCGGTGCTAAAGAATCCTAAGCGCTCGAGACGAATTCTCGACTGCTCTATCGCAGCGGATGAGGCCGGTGCAGCTTCCATCTGACGCATCTCTCGCCGGAGCACGTTGTCAGCTGTACGACTATTGCCTTCGAAGTTTATGCGTCGAACATAGGTGCGTCGACCCGGATCGATGAAGAACTTGATGGACACTTCCGCGTCGCCATCACCCACTTCCGGGATGCCCGTTACTTTTGCAAAGTTGTAACCCTCGTTACCCAGGCGGCGCGTGAGGTACTCCTCCGTGCTCGTCACCAGTTGCTGAGAAAACACCTGTCCCTCGGCGACTAGGAGGAATCGCGATAGATCCTCCTCAGGCAACACCAAATCACCCGAAAGGTCGACACCTGTGACAGTAAAGCGATCTCCCTCCACCACGTTGGCTGTGATGTAGACCGCGTCTTTAGCTGGCGAAACCGCAACCTGCGTCGATTCAATTTCGAACTGCAGATAGCCGCGGTCCTGGTAATAACTGGTAAGGGTTTCCAAATCTGATTCCAGCTTTTCTTTGCTGTACTTGTCGGCGCTTGAGAAGAAGCTAAACATGCCGCCGACCTGCAGCTCGAAGATATCCAACAAGGTCTCATCATCGAAAATCTCGTTACCGACGATATTGATGTGCTTGATCTTAGAAACCGTTCCCTCATCAATATCGATACTGATCGATACACGGTTTCTAGGCTCTGGGATAACTTCCGTATCAATGTTGGCGTCGTAACGCCCCTGGATTACGTATTGGCGAAGCAACTCCAGTTGCATCCCGTCCAATGTTGATCGCTGGAAAACTTGGCCAACTGCAAGCCCTGCACCCTTTAGACCGTCAAGTAGTGCCTCGGTTTCGATGGCCTTGTTACCGTCGATGGTAATTTCGCTAATGCTGGGTCGCTCAGCGACAGTAAGCACCAGCACATTGCCATCACGACCGACCGAAATATCGTCAAAGTTGCCCGTATAGAACAAGTTTCGAGAGATGGATCTGACAGAGGCGCCATCCACCACATCGCCAACACTGACGGGTAGCGCGGCAAACACGCTGCCAGGCGCAATTCGTTGCAAACCTTCAACTCGAATATCGGCCACAACAAACGGCTCGATCTGCGCCGTCGCAGTCGGAACCGCAATGACTGACATCGCACCAAAGCTTAAGACCGCAACGAGCCTTGTGAACCAATTGTTATTGAATTTACGCACCATTTTATTCGCTTACTTTCCAGATAACTCGCTGATTTCAGTCGTCTTTGATTTCGTGTACATGGCGAAAGCGCCGGAGTATCTCACAGTCGAGCCACATCGTTGTAGATGGCAAACACCATAAGCGTGAAAACTGCCAGCAATCCCACTTGATAGCTCATGATTTGAATCTGTTCGGGCACTGGGCGCCCCAATAAACCTTCCAACGAATGAAAGACTATATGCCCACCATCAAGCACTGGAATAGGCAACAAATTGATCGCTCCTAATGAAATGGACAGCAACGCAAGGAATGACAACCAGGTCGTAAAGCCACTCTCCGCCGTGCTAGCCGCTACTTGGGCAATCGCAATGGGTCCCGACAAGTTCTTGGTGGAGATCAAGCCTTGAATCATTTTCCACATGGACTCGAAGGTGAAGACAGTGAGCGCAAACGTTCTCTCAATGGCTGCCGAAAGGGCTTCAAAAGGGTTACGGCCCTGTCGTCTGATGCGGTTCTCAGGAATATCGGGTATGACAACACCCATGCCAACTGAGCCAACTTCGGCATCGGACGCGCCGGTACTGCGGGGTTCCACTGTCAATTCAATAGTCTTCCCATCGCGCTCGACAAGAACGGCTAAGGATCGCCCTGGCGATGCTCGTACAAGATCAACCCATTGTGACCACGTTGAGATCACCTGACCTTCGGCTTCAATAATAGTGTCACCAACCTCAAAGCCTGCCCGCGTCGCAGGGCCACCCTCTACCAGCGACCCAACGCTGGGCTGCAACGGTGGGATACCCAGAGTCAAACCTAAAGCTCGGGTTGGATCGGGCGCCTCCGCGCCACCTAGCCATCGATCGATCGGCAGAGCGTACGTCTGCTGAAGATCACTCAGCGCACTACCGACTGAGATATCAATGGTTCCGGTATCTCCCAAGCGCTTGAGTAACGCGAAGCGAACATTCGATACGGTTTGCGTGCTCGTCCCGTCGACTGCGACTATTTCCTGACCCTGCATCAAGCCCACATCATGAGCCACGGACCCCGGCTCAACCGCCTCTATAACGGGTGCTATCCCAGTTTCACCACGCAAAAACAAACCAAACAGGACCAGAATCGCCAACAAGAAATTAGCCGCTGGCCCGGCAGAAACAATCGCCAACTTATTTCGGACAGGTTGGGCATTGAAAGACTCATGACGGTTTTGAGCCGTCACATCCTGACCTTCGTCTCGCTCATCCAGCATCTTTACATAACCACCGAGCGGAATAGCGCAGAGCGCAAACTCTGTCCCATGCCGATCCACCCGCATGGCAAGTGGACGACCAAAGCCAACGGCAAATCGCAAAACACGGACACCGCAACGGCGAGCAACCCAGTAATGCCCGTACTCATGAATGGTGACAAGGATTCCCAGCGTCACCAAAGCCATCACAATCGAAAACAACACCTGCATTGGTTGTTGCGACTCCCTACCCCGTCAACTCAGTCACATAAGTGCCGGCAATGTCGCGTGCCGCACTGTCGAGATCTTGGACCTCACTAAGGTTCGATGGTTCAGCAAGATTGACTGTTTTTAGTGTGTGCTCGATCACCCTATCGATATCGGTGAAACGAACGCGCTCGGAAAGAAACGCATCGACTGCAATTTCATTGGCTGCACTGAACACGCACATACCACCCGGCAACTCGATCGCCTCGTAGGCTAGGCGTAGGCAGGGGAATGCTGAGAGATTCGGCGCCTCGAAGTCCAGCCGACCGACCTTCACGAGGTCTAGCACATCAACACCGGCATCAATTCGATCAGGCCATGACAGGCTGTAGGCAATCGGTGTCCTCATGTCGGGTTGACCCAATTGCGCAAGCACCGAGCCGTCTACGTAGCGAATCAGCGAGTGCACGATGCTTTGAGGGTGAACGACAACCTCGATTTCTGAGGGTTTTCGATCGAACAGCCAGCACGCCTCCGCTAATTCAAGCCCCTTGTTAACCAAGGTCGCCGAATCAACCGAAATCTTACGACCCATGGACCAGTTGGGGTGAGCACAGGCCTGATCTGGCGTCATCTTGGTCAGCTCAGAGCGACTCTTACCCCGGAAGGGCCCTCCCGATGCGGTCAAAAGAATCTTCTCGACGCGCTCCATCTGAGGCCGTGCCTGCGCATCCGCAGGGAGGCACTGAAACATGGCGTTGTGCTCGCTATCGACAGGCAGTAGTAGCGCGCCACCCTCGCGCACTGCGTCCATAAAAATACTGCCGGCACTGACAAGTGCCTCTTTGTTTGCCAGCAACAACCGTTTCCCCGCGCGCGCAGCCGCGAGCGCAGCGGACAGGCCAGCAAAACCAACAATCGCAGCCATCACCGTATCGACATCATCGGATTCAGCCAGCGCTATCATCGGCGTTTCACCCGCATGGACTGTTGTATCGACAACGCCTGCGAGACGGCGCTCAAGCTCAGCAGCAGCATCGGCATCAAACATCACCGCATGCACCGGTTTGTGTTCAGTGCAGAGGGCAACCATTGCCTCGACAGATCGGTTCGCGGCCAGCGCATAGGCGCGATACTGCTCAGGATGGCGGGCAACAACATCCAACGTGCTCAAACCAATTGAGCCTGTTGCACCCAGCACTAAAATGTTTTGCATTAGGCGTATCCGACCAAAATCAACGCCAGAGCGAAGAATGGCGCGGCGCCACAGATACTGTCGAGACGATCGAGAAGCCCACCGTGCCCGGGCAATAGCGAACCCGAGTCCTTACACCCACTCTCGCGCTTAAACATGCTGACCGTAAGATCACCCAGTACCGACGACCCACCACAGAAAAGACTGATTAAGAAAACTTCGACCGGGTGGATATGCGCATACTCCGGTGGTAGTAACCACCAAACGGTAGCACCCAAACTGAAGACCGCCAGTAAACCGCCCCACAGCCCCTCAATAGTTTTTGCCGGGCTGACGTCAGGCGCTAGCGGGTTCTTACCCCATGCATGACCAATAAAGTAGGCGCCGATATCTGCCACGGCCACGGTGAGCACAAACAAAATAACCAGAAGCCAACCGTGCTGTAATCCAAGGAGGAACGTGAGCGACAGCCAACCCGCACCCAGAACGAAGATCCCCATGATGCTGCGCACCACAGAGGAGCGCCAAAGCACCGATAGTTTTGGGTAACTCAGGACGAGAAAAGCGGTTGCTAACCACGCAAAACAGGCAATGCCCAATACCGGACGCATTGATACCGCATCATAGGTGATATCGGGTGCATAGATGCTCGTGTAATAGAGACAAACGCCGAGGAAGAGAGCCACGAGGAACGACCGCAGTAATCGCGATGACCACCCTGCCAGAGCCGCCCACTCCCACGCTCCGGCTGCTGCAATCGCCAAAAAGAGCAGCGAGACGGACTCGGGCGATAGCTGCATGAGCGCCAAAATAAGCCCACCGACCAGAAGCAAGGCCGTATAAATACGCTTCTCAAGCATCATGCTGAAGCCTCGGCGGGGCGTCCGCCATAACGACGCTCTCTAGAAGAAAAATGGCTTATTGCCACATCGAGTTCGTCCACGGTGAAATCCGGCCACAGGGTATCGGTAAACCAAAGTTCAGCGTAGGCAAATTGCCAGAGCAGAAAATTAGACAGACGCCACTCGCCACCGGTTCGTATGCACAGATCGGGGGCGGGCTGGTCCGCAAGCGACATGCGAGAGCTCAGTATCTGCTCATTGATATCGTCAGCATTGATGCGGCCATCGGCAACATCCTGCGCAAGAGAAGCCGCCGCCGAACTCACATCCCAGCGGCCGCCGTAATCGAGAGCCAAGACCAGAGTCGCCTCAGTGTTGTGCTGAGTGGCCTCCTCCGACTGCTCCAAAAGCTTTGCGATTCGGGGGCTCAGTCGGTCACGCCGACCAATAAATCGGATCCGGACGCCGTCTGCAGCTAACTCTTTTATTTCGCGACGTAGATAGCGCGATAGCAGAGCCATCAGCGCACGCACTTCGGTCTCAGGTCGCTGCCAATTCTCACTGGAGAAGGCAAATAAGGTGAGGGTTTTTACGCCACGGTCACGGCAAGCGTACATAAGGGGTTTTACGACATCGGCACCCGCTCTATGGCCAATAGGTCCGGGAACACCACGTTTCTTCGCCCAACGGTTGTTGCCATCCATGATGATAGCGATGTGCTGGGGGACCTTACCGGTGGTGTTGGCGGGAAGATTCACTCTGTCACTAAGCTCGTAATCAGATTTCCATCAAATCAGCTTCTTTGACACCCAGCGCAGCATCAACCTTCGCCACGTAAGTATCGGTCAGCTTCTGAATTTGGTCCTGACCGCGACGCTCTTCGTCTTCTGAAATCTCTTTTTCTTTAACCAGATCTTTCAGCATGCCGTTGGCATCTCGTCGCGCATTACGGATAGACACGCGCGCCGACTCGGCTTCCGCTCTCGCCTGTTTAATGTAGCCCTTGCGCGTCTCTTCAGTCAGCATCGGCATTGGAATGCGAATCACGTCACCTGCCGTCGATGGGTTGAGGCCCAAGTCACTTTTCATAATGGCTTTTTCAACGTCAGGGGTGATGGATTTATCGAAAACGCTAACCGCTAACGTTCTAGCATCTTCAACGTTGATGCTAGCCATTTGCTTCAAGGGTGTTTCGGCTCCGTAATAGTCGATGCGGATGCCATCCAGAATACTGGGGTGTGCGCGGCCTGTTCTGATTTTATTGAAGTTCTGGCCCAGCGCCTCGAGCGACTTCTCCATGCGCTCTTCGGCATCTGCTTGTATGTCATCAATCATGTTTTTCTCCTGATTGATCCGTCACGCCCTGCCCAGAGCTCAATCAACGAATCAATGTCCCTTCGGACCCGCCCCTCACAATACTCAATAACGCGCCTTTCATCGACATATTAAACACGCGAACCGGCATTTGGTGATCTCGGACTAAACAAATCGCGGTTAAATCCATAACACCCAACTTCTTATCCAGCACTTCGTCATAGGTCAACGCTTCATATTTGACCGCTGATGAATCCTTCATTGGGTCGGCGTTATAGACACCGTCTACTTTAGTCGCCTTCAGTACCACGTCCGCCTCTACCTCAATACCTCTGAGACAGGCCGATGAGTCAGTGGTGAAAAAGGGATTACCTGTTCCCGCCGAGAAGATCACAACGTCGCCCTGTGACATAGCGCGTATGGCCTTTCGACGATCGTAATGATCGACGACACCACTCATCGGAATTGCCGACATGACTTGGGTCGCAATGTTTGAGCGCTCTAGAGCGTCGCGAAGTGCAAGCGCATTCATCACAGTGGCAAGCATTCCCATGTGATCGCCGGTGACTCGATCAAGCCCGGCCGATTGTAGGGCCGCACCCCGGAAGAGATTACCTCCTCCTACGACAAGGCCCACCTGAACACCAATACCGACCAACTGACCGATCTCCAGGGCCATCTGATCTAAAACCTTTGGATCTATGCCAAAGGATTCATCGCCCGTAAGGGCCTCACCGCTAAGCTTGAGTAATATGCGCTTGTAGACTTTTTCAGTTGCCATCATCACTCCTCAGGAAAATGCGCCGCTGCTTATGATACAGCGGCACGGATCGATTAGTTTCCTAACTGAGCAGCAACCTCTGCAGCAAAATCGACCTTCTCAACTTCGATGCCCTCGCCCACCTCAAATCGGGTGAATCCGGCAATTGTGGCACCAGCCGCTTTAACCAATTTGCCAACGGTCGTATCGGGGTCCTTAACGAAGGCTTGCTCTGTCAGGCTGTTTTCAGACAGATACTTACGAACACGGCCTTCAATCATCTTCTCAACGATTTCTGGTGGCTTGCCTGAGTCGGCTGCCTGCGCCGCGTAGATCTCTCGCTCTTTTTGCAACAGCTCCTCGGGCATGTCCGCAGGTGACACAACAGCGGGATTCACAGCTGCAACGTGCATGGCGACATCTTTTGCCAGTTCCTCGTCACCGCCAGCCAGCTCAACCAGAACGGCGATGCGGTTGTTACCGTGGACATAACCGCCGACAACGCCGTCCGCAGCTGAAACAACGCCAATACGTCGAACAGAGATATTCTCGCCAATTTTCTGAACCAACGCCTGACGAGCATCCTCAATATCACCGCCAGCGACTGCGGCAACGTCATCGGTTTGAAGCTCAACCGCCTTGTCCATAACCTGCGCTACGAATCCAGCAAAGTTCTCGTCGCGAGCTACGAAGTCGGTCTCACTGTTCACTTCACCAATGACACCTGATTTGCCGTCTGCAGCAATACGAATTGCCACAACACCATCGGCGGCTGTTCGGCCTGCTTTCTTTGCAGCCTTCATACCGCTCGACTTTCGTAGCTCCTCAATAGCCACTTCAATATCACCACCGGCAGCAGCCAATGCTTTTTTGCACTCCAGCAAACCAAGGCCGGTTCGTTCACGCAATTCCTTTACTAATGCAGCAGACATTTGTCCCACCCTCTATAACGTCTTGATAACTGTCCCCAACGGGGATTGTTCATGTAAAAAAAAGCCGCGCGAAGCGCGGCCTATTGTTTGAGCTTATTCCGCGTCGCCCGTTTCCTCTGGCGCCGCTTCCGTTTCCGCGGCCTCAGCTTCGACCACTTCAACAAACTCATCGACCACAGGAGCCTCAGACGATGCACCTTTACCGGCCATGACCGCATCAGCGACCGCTGTGACATACAGCTTGATGGCTCGAATGGCGTCATCGTTACCGGGGATAACGTAGTCAACGCCGTCTGGATTGCTGTTGGTGTCGACAATGCCGATGACAGGAATGCCCAGCTTGTTCGCCTCGGTAATCGCAATACGCTCGTGGTCAACATCAACCACAAACAGCGCATCGGGCAAGCCGCCCATGTCTTTAATACCGCCAATAGAGCGATCGAGCTTGTCTTTGCTGCGACTGCGCATCAGCGCTTCTTTCTTGGTGAGCTTGGCAAACGTACCGTCTTGCTCCTGCGCCTCAAGGTCACGCAAGCGCTTAATCGACGAGCGAATGGTCTTGTAGTTAGTCAGCATACCGCCGAGCCAGCGATGGCTGACGTAGGGCATACCGCAACGTGTGGCGTGCTCTTCAATGATCTTGCCCGCAGCGCGCTTGGTGCCAACGAACATGATCTGATTTTTGTTTTCAGCCAACCGGCGAACGAAACCCAGGGCGTCATTGAACGCAGGTACAGTGTGCTCGAGGTTGATGATATGAATTTTGTTGCGCGCGCCGAAAATGTATTGATCCATCTTCGGGTTCCAGAAGCGAGTTTGGTGGCCAAAGTGCGCGCCGGCCTGCAACAACTCGCGCATGCTTACTTGTGTCATAACTTTTCTCTAAGTTGGGTTTACCTTCCGCCCTCTCAAGATGTCCAACTGGTTTCCCAGCACCCGGCATCTTGTGCACAGAGAGCGTGCTTATTAACTCCCGCCATTTACGGAAGCGGCGCGCTTTATACCACAGGTGACACCCGGCCTGAAGCCTTTCGCTGTAATATCTGCCTCGGAGTGCGGTAAACTACCGAATTAACCTCTTTTGTAAGCAACAGTCCGGAAAAGTAGACGTGAGCACCGTATCAATCAAAACCGACAATGACATCGCTGGGATGCGTGAGGCGGGACGACTCGCCGCTGAAGTACTGGAGATGATTGAGCCTCTCGTTGAGCCTGGCATTTCAACCGGAGAGCTTGACCGGATTTGCCATGACCATATCGTCAACGTGCAAAAAGCGATTCCCGCACCGCTCAACTACAAGGGTTTTCCCAAGTCTATTTGTACTTCGGTGAACGACGTCATCTGCCACGGCATTCCGTCAGACACTAAAGTCCTGAAACAAGGCGACATCATCAACATCGATGTCACGGTCATCAAAGACGGGTGGCATGGCGATACCAGCATCATGGTACCTGTGGGAAAGGTCGCTCCGCACGCAGAGCGGCTTATGAAAGTCACTCAAGAATGCCTATACAAGGGGCTCGCTTTGGTTAAACCAGGAGCACGTCTGGGTGATATCGGGCAGGTCATACAGCAATACGCGGAGTCCTCTTACTACTCGGTGGTGAGAGAGTACTGCGGTCACGGCATTGGAAAGGTATTTCACGAGGAGCCGCAGGTTCTGCATTACGGTCGTGCCGGTACCGGCATGGTGCTCGAAAAAGGAATGACATTCACGATCGAACCCATGATCAACGCGGGTAAGCGACATACCAAGCTGAATACCCGTGACGGCTGGACCGTGACCACACGAGACGGACGACTCTCTGCACAATGGGAGCATACAATCGCGGTCACTGACGACGGTTGTGAAGTACTTACCCGGCGATCAAATGAGAACTTGCCCTTCTGATGAATTGCCGCTCGTGAGTTGATCACGAGTTTGCTCCGAAAATGCGACTTAACCGTAATTACAGTCACTTATTGACGTAACCATCACGCCATGAATTCAACAGCGCTGACAACTCTGGTTTCACAGCTTCGCCGCGATCTCGGCGAGACAGCCGGTATTATTGGCCAACAGTTCGATCCCAGCGCGTCCGTCACACCTTTGCTGGAACAGCGTTGTGCAGCCGTAGATCAGACTCTGACCCAGCTCTGGCATGCCTGCGATCTAGACGAAACGAACACCGCGCTCATTGCGGTCGGTGGCTACGGCCGCGGCGAACTCTTCCCAAGTTCCGATGTCGATGTACTCATACTGCTTGGACAGCCCGATACCAGTGTTGATGCGCAATTAAGTGTCTTTGTGAGTTCGCTGTGGGATCTAGGATTAAAGATTGGGCACAGCGTTCGCTCGATCGATGAGTGTCTAGCGCTCGCCGCAGACGACATCACTGTCATGACGACACTCTTGGAAACGCGTCTGCTAACCGGTCCAGCGACGATATACGACACGCTTCTCAGCGAATTGGACAAGCGAGACATTTGGAAGAGCGGCGCTTTTTACACGGCAAAACTTGAAGAGCAGACCCAACGGCACGAGAAGTATGGGCTCACGGGATACAGCCTTGAACCCAACGTGAAGTCTTCACCTGGCGGGCTAAGAGACATACAAGTCATAGGATGGATTGCAAAGCGGCATTTCGGTACTGCCTTGGAGCAGCTCCCGACAGGAGAGTTTCTCACCGAGCAGGAGCTCGACTTACTGATGAGTGGTCAGGACTATCTCAGTCGAGTCCGCTTCGCCTTACATCATTTGACCGGTCGGGACGAAGACCGCCTGTTGTTCGAGCATCAGCAGACGCTCGCTCGACGATGGGGGTTTGAGGATGAGGGTAAACTAGCGGTCGAGCAGTTCATGCAAGCCTACTTCCGAAATGTTCAGGCGGTGTCTCACGTATCGGCCTTGTTGATCGATATCTATCAGAAAACGCTGCTGCAGGCGGAGGCATCGTCTTCAACTGTGATAGACGAGGACTTCGAGCTCATCGACGATCGCATATCAGCGCGACACGCTGCGGTATTTGCGCAGAACCCCTCCAATCTACTCCGGTTGTTTGTCGTTATCGGGCGAGACAGACGAATCAAAAGAATCGATCCCCAAACCACCCGACTATTGCGAGCATCGGCCGACCTCATTGATCAGGCCTTTCGCGACGACCCCATCAATCGGCGTCTTTTCCGAGATGTGCTGTCGTCACCCTTCTCCATGACCAAGCAGTTGCGGCGCATGCTTCGTCACGGCGTCCTAGGGCGTTATTTACCGGAGTTCGAGAAAATTGTGGGGCAGATGCAGTTCGATATGTTCCACACCTACACCGTTGATGCGCACACAATGCAAGTCATCGCCAATAGCCGGCGGTTCTTGAGAGCCGACTACACTGACCGATTTCCTGTGACCACGCGAATTGCGCAGCGATTGCGAAACCCGCTGCTGCTCTTTGTTGCTGCGCTTTACCACGATATTGGCAAAGGAAGAGGTGGTGATCACTCTGAACTTGGTGCGGTTGATGCGCGATTGTTTTGTGAGCGCCACTTCTTTGATGAGCCCGATACCGAGCTTGTCGTTTGGCTGGTGAAGAATCACCTGTTCATGAGCTCATTCTCTCAAAAGAGGGACATTTCCGATCCGCGCGAAATTCAGCGGTTTGCAGAGCATATGTCGACCGAGGAGCGCCTCGATTACTTGTTTACGCTGACCGTTGCGGACATTAACGGAACCAACCCCGAGCTTTGGAATGCATGGCGCAGCTCGCTACTGCGCCATTTGTACACCGAGACTCGACGAGCCTTGAGACGCGGCCTCGCCAACCCGCTGGCGCGCGAGGATGTCATTGCCGCCACCAAGAAGGCGGCAGCACATCTCCTCGAGTTCCGAGGCTTCCTCGATGATGAACTCGACTCTATCTGGGCAGCTCGAGGTAATGACTACTTTTTGCGGGAGCGACCTGAGGACATTGCCTGGCACACCGAGGCAATCGCCGATTTTGAAAGTGATGGTGCGCCGCTGATACTACTCAAGCAGTCATCAGAGTCGTTGATCGCCAACGCGACCCAGATTTTTGTGCACACCGCGAATACCTCGAACGTATTCTCTCGAGTCTGCGCGGCGTTAGAGCTCCTGGATCTCAGTATCAACGATGCCCGCATTTACTCAGGGACTGATGGCGCAACGCTCGATACGTTCTTCGTATTAAAAGCTGATGGTAGCCCGGTTGATAGCGACCCAGACACACTGCATCTCATTGAAACAGCCATCTTTAAGGCGCTGACAGCGACATCGATAAGCACGAATCAGCAGCGTATTACCCGAACCTTGCGATCATTCTTATCACCGACTGAAATCACATTTATTGAGGATGAAGGACGCAATCTGACGATTATGGAAATCAGTTCACCCGATAGGCCTGGCTTGTTGGCTCAGATTGGTCAAATTCTGGATCGTAGCGATATCGCAATCCAAGCGGCGAAGATTCAAACCTTGGGCGAGCGTGTGGAGGATGTATTTTTCCTCACCAATTCAGATGGGAATCGTCTAGACGACGACGCGACCTGCGAGGAATTGCGCATCGAACTCTGTGAGGCTCTGGATAAGGATATTGCCGCGTGAACCCAGGCATGCAAACACTTCACCCCTATCCGTTCGAGAAGCTTGCTGATCTGACTCGCGACGTTAGACCCAGTGATCTCCCTCGAATCGCATTAACGATAGGCGAGCCGAAGCATCAACCGCCTGCACATATTCTCGAGGCACTGGTAGCGTCTATCGGAGAACTGTCGAAATACCCAACTATTATTGGCCTTGCGGAGCTAAGAGAAACCATCGCGCGATGGGTAGAGCAGCGCTTTGGCACACGAGCGCTAGATCCAAGCAGCGAAGTCTTGCCGGTTAATGGAACTCGCGAAGGGCTATTTGCCATCGCCCAAGCACTGGTCACGCCGGGGCGAGAAGGTGCTGTCGTCATTCCCAATCCGTTTTATCAAATTTACGAGGGCGCTGCCCTCTTAGCGGGCGTGCAGCCAACACTGATCGCGTCAGACCATTCGACTGGTTTTTTAGCGAACTACCGAAACCTCTCGGAAGACGATTGGGAAGCCTGTCAAATGCTTTTCCTTTGCACCCCGGGAAATCCGTCGGGAGCCGTCATTCCTGAGAGCGAGCTTCATTGGTTGATTCAAAAAGCGATAGAACACGATGTCATTCTGATTAGTGACGAATGCTACAGCGAACTCTACTACGACGAGTCAGCACCACCCGTCGGACTACTCCAAGCGGCAGAGAGCCTCGGAAACTCAGATTTCAAGCAGTGCTTGGCCTTCCACAGTCTCTCTAAACGCTCAAATTTACCCGGCCTCCGCTCAGGATTCGTTGCTGGTGATGCGGCGTTGATTCGCGAGTTTCGTCGCTACCGGACCTATCATGGCTGTGCCATGCCGATCCACCATCAGCTAGCCAGTATTGCAGCCTGGTCGGACGAGGCTCACGTCGTGGACAACCGAGCGCTCTACAGAGCGAAGTTCAATTCGGTCAATGATGTGCTGGCGCCTACCTTACACACCTGCATTCCCGAAGCTGGGTTTTACCTGTGGCCGAAGACGCCAACCAGTGACACCGAATTTGCACGCACGCTACTCGAGCAAACCAATGTGGCTGTTCTGCCCGGCAGCTACCTTGGCAGAGACGTGGACGGCCATAATCCCGGTAGTGATCATGTGCGAATGGCACTCGTCGCCACTCACCAAGAAACGCTTGAGGCTGCTGAACGCATTGCACATTTTATGAGGCGCGGTTAAGAGCTCATGCCACGAAATCTACTCAAAGCTGAGCGTATTGAATTCATTGACCGTCGACTCGATGAGCTTTATCCCGCCCCCCCTGTACCGCTGGATCATCAGGATCCTTTCACCCTGCTTGTAGCGGTGCTTTTGAGTGCTCAATGTACGGATGAACGTGTTAACCAAGTCACACCTGCGTTGTTCGAGCTTGCGGATAATCCGTTCGAAATGGCGGGACACAGTGCCGATACAATCCGCGAGATTATTAAGCCCTGCGGCCTCTCGCCTCAGAAGTCAAAAGCGATTCGCCGTTTGAGTGAAATTTTGATTGATGAGCACGGTGGTGAGGTACCGCAGGACTTCGATGCGCTCGAGCGACTTCCGGGGGTAGGCCATAAAACGGCCAGTGTTGTTATGGCCCAGTCCTTCGGTGTGCCCAGCTTCCCCGTCGATACGCACATTCACCGACTCGCTCAACGCTGGGGACTGACGCGTGGGCGCAATGTCGTCGAAACCGAGCGCGACCTCAAAAAGGTGTTTCGCAAAGATCGCTGGAATGACTTGCACCTTCAGATCATTTTTTACGGACGAGAATTTTGCACAGCGCGCGGGTGTAACGGTCTGGTCTGTGAAATCTGCACTACCTGTTACCCGGATCGTAAGCATCCGAAAAAAGTGAACAAACCTTGACCCTTAGGACCTTCGTATGACCGCAAATCTGTACGGCATTCCAACCTGCGACACGGTTCGCAAAGCACGCAAGTGGCTCACCGATAATGGCATCGATCATCAGTTTATTGACGTGAGAGAAAACACGCCCCCTAAATCCCAGATAGATCATTGGGTCAGGACTTTGGGCGCCGCTAAGATGGTGAACAAGCGAAGTACCACCTGGAAGAATCTCTCTGATACGGATCGTGCCGAAGCTGAGAGCGGTGATACAACGGCGGTACTATTGGCCAATCCTACGTTAATAAAGCGCCCGGTACTGGAGCATGGGGACGTCCTCGATGTTGGATTTAGTGTCGACGCTTACACCCACTATTTTCAGTAATAACCTCAGATTTAGGAGATAAATACATGGCGGATACGCTCCATGGTTTTGGCTTAGGTGTCGCCTCAAAGAATAGTCGAGGTGAGATTCTGGATGTTTATTACCCGGCACCTCTGGCAACTATCTCAGGAGAGCTAGCTTCGGCACTCGACGGCGTGAGCGGTGAGATTGATGCAGCCGCAACGCGATCACTGGCAGCTGATCTCAAAGCAGCAGGACATGCGCCACTGGCAGCTGTTGCCGAGAAACTAGCCAGCGCCGATAAGGCGATTGTTGCCTCCTCATTAGTAGACAATGCACCGCCAACATCAGTGGGCGATGCCTATCTCAAACTTCACCTGCTCTCACATCGTCTAGTGAAACCACACGGGACGGATCTATCCGGCATCTTCGCCCTGCTACCCAATGTGGCGTGGACCGATGAGGGAGCAATCGACTTGGACGAACTACCCGAGCGGCAATTGACAGCGCGGCTATCCGGGAAGGTATTGGAAGTATCGAGCGTTGATAAATTCCCCAAGATGACCAATTACGTTGTACCCGCGGGTGTACGGATTGCTCACAGCGCGCGCGTACGACTAGGCGCCTATCTGGGTGCAGGCACGACGGTGATGCACGAGGGATTTATCAATTTCAATGCAGGTACCGAAGGGCCCGGCATGGTTGAAGGTCGGATATCCGCTGGCGTGATGGTGGGTAAGGGCTCTGATTTAGGGGGCGGATGCTCAACCATGGGCACCTTGTCCGGTGGTGGCAACATCATTATTTCCGTAGGTGAAGAGTGTCTCATTGGGGCCAACGCGGGCCTAGGTATACCTCTGGGTGACCGATGCACGATCGAAGCGGGACTTTTCGTGACGGCGGGAACGAAGGTGGCAGTGCTCGATGATGCACGCAAGATTGTTGAGACCGTGGCGGCGCGGGACTTGGCAGGACGGTCTGACCTTTTGTTCCGACGTAACTCACTCTCAGGTTCGGTAGAATGCCTCACCAACAAAACTGCCATCGAATTGAACGAAAGTTTGCATGCCAACAATTGATACCGAACACGCAGCCATTGCGCTGACAAAAGAGCTCATTAAGCGACAGTCAGTGACGCCAGAGGACGATGGCTGTCAGCCATTAATGGCTGAGCGGCTTGAAAAACTGGGATTCACCTGTGAGTCACTACCTGCGGAAGAAGTCCTCAACCTTTGGGCAACGCGTGGCTCTGATGGCCCTACTCTCGTTTTCGCGGGTCATACCGACGTGGTGCCACCTGGTCCGCTAGAGCAATGGGACAGTGATCCCTTTGTCCCAACAGAGAGGGACGGGTTGTTGTATGGCCGGGGCGCTGCTGATATGAAAGCGAGCTTGGCTGCGATGGTGGTCGCTACCGAATCGTTCGTCACTCGTCACCCGGATCACAAAGGACGTATTGGGTATCTGATTACCGCGGATGAAGAGGGACCAGCAATACACGGTACGCGTTACGTGGTCGAAACGCTGAAGTCGCGTGGCGAGACCATCGACTGGTGTGTGGTCGGCGAGCCCTCGAGCACGTCAACATTGGGCGATATCGTCAAAAACGGACGACGCGGTTCCATCAACGCCACGCTGATCATCAAAGGCCAGCAAGGCCATGTAGCCTACCCACATCTTGCCGACAATCCCATGCACAAGGCATTTTCCGTCTTGAATCAACTGTGTGATATCGAATGGGATCAGGGTAATGAATTTTTCGATCCTACCCGACTTCAGTTCTCGAATATTCAGTCCGGCACGGGCGCAACTAATGTCATACCCGGCGAACTCACCGCGGTGTTTAACTTGCGCTTCTCAACGGAAACCAATGCTGAGGCGATCAAATCGCAATGCGAAGCAGTCCTGAACGACAGCGGCGTCGACTATGCGATCGATTGGCAACTGAGTGGTAATCCGTTTTTGACCGAGCCCGGCGACTTGGTTGATGCAGTGCGCGAGAGTATTGCCGAGACCACAGGTGTTACTGCGACCTTAAGCACAGGCGGTGGTACGTCAGACGGTCGCTTCATAGCAACCATGGGCAGCCAAATCATAGAGCTAGGCCCGATCAATGCGTCAATCCATCAGCGAAACGAGCATGTGTTGATTGATGACATTCCAAAGCTTGCCCGTATCTACGAGGGCATTATGGAACGACTGTTGACCTAGAATTGGTCCGCCCTGAGCTAGACCTGCTCCATCGAAAGAAAGTCGAAACGGGCACTCGGGGCCGCCGTCCTCAGACCCTCAACCAGAACGCGAAAATAAGCTTCCGATGCATCGCTCCATACATCGACCACGGGAGGCTTGAGAAATACCCAGCGGAGCTCGGGATTTAACGACAGCGCTGCTTCCAGAATCCTCGTGATTCCAACAATCTGCGCACTTAAGTAATCAGAGGCACTTCGCGTATCCCCGGCGTCGCTGGTGACGAATTCAAAAGCCTGCAATTCACAGAGTATTCGCGTGGGTGGGTCATTTTGCCGAAGCCAGTCGAGCAATCTTGACTGGCCCTCTACAGACCCCAGCTCCAGCTGTAGCGAAGTCGACATTGGGTCAGTCAACGCGGTGGGCAAACGGGTCACCTGAACTACCCCTCCGTCAGTGGCAGTCAGTTGCAATATCAACTCTGACGATAACTTGTCACCGACATATAAACAGCGCTGAGTCACCTGCCATTCCCCTTTGGTTTTACCATGACGTCAAATCGAACCGTTTTACCCGTAATGCTGTGAGAAGGCTTAATAGTCCCAAGTGCCGGCGCTTTGACGGGCCGCTTGATCACAACTCGCTCAACTGGCTGAGCCATCGCCCACAGCAATAGATCCTCAGGATCGTTTACCGAGGAAATATCAGAATGAAGTGCCTGAACAGTGGCCAGGTCCTTCTTCACCGCAGCGGTTTTGCCACGCTCAGGAAACATGGGGTCAATGTAGATCACATCAAAGCCATCAACCGCTTGCTGACGGCTATCCCCGCAAAGCACGCGCATGCGACTCACCGCCTCAACTACTTTGTCGTTGGCGCTCATGAGCGCTAACTCGCGCGCCTGTTCCAGGAGATAACAAAGAGGCGCAGACTGTTCCGACAGAGCGACCGAACAACCGAGGTCTGCTAGCACGAAAGCGTCGCGTCCCAACCCAGCGGTTGCGTCAAATACCTCAGGCCGCTTGTCGGCCTTCACACCAATCGCACGACCCAGTGGCTCGTTGTGTCCGGATTTTCGGCGATAGAGCATGTCAGTGGCGGAAAAGTCGATGTACACCGGTCCCAACCGTGGGCTTTGCAACCGTTGAAGCCACGAGCGATCCGCATCAATGACCAACGCAACACCGGAATCCAGATCATCTACAACAGCAACAAACTCGAGATTCAGCGTCTCTGCCACTGATTTCGCCCGAGCTTGGACTCCCCTGGACGCCGGTGCGACAACACAACTCACTAGCGATTTCTCATGCCTAATGCCAGCGGTAAGCCCTCTAACTCAATAGCAAAACCAACGTTGTGCGCCCCCTGACTCATACCATGCTTGTCGGTCACCTCAATTAATCGCTCCTCGGACTGACCTGCTGACCAAGACTCGAATCGAATATCCGATAGCTGCTTCAATGTTGCCTCTAGCTGATCCAACGCCATGGTTTCTCACCTGCTATCTAAAACGGCGAAATGCGCCTGTCCCGCGACACACACCTCGAACTTAAACGCTTC
>WTJR01000126.1:0-11794 GCA_011524755.1 Halieaceae bacterium
AGGCCACCCACATTGTGGTGCGACTTAATGACATGCGCCTTACCGGTTTTAGAGCCGGCAGACTCGATGACATCAGGGTAGATCGTGCCCTGTGCTAGCCATTTGACCTCCGTAAGCTTCGCGGCCTCTTCGTCAAAAACGTCAATGAAGGTGTTTCCAATGATCTTTCGCTTCGCCTCTGGTTCGGGTACACCGGCAAGACGCGAGAGAAAGCGCTCCTGTGCGTCAGCACGAATGACCTTCACACCCATGTTGGAGGCGAACATCTCCATAACCTGATCGCCTTCGTTGAGGCGCAACAATCCATTGTCGACAAAGACACAGGTCAGCTGATCACCAATGGCCTTGTGGAGCAGCGCAGCAACCACAGATGAGTCAACGCCTCCCGACAGGCCCAAAAGCACCTTATCCGAACCCACTTTCGCTCGTATTGTCTGGATCGCATCTTCGACAATATTGGCAGGCGTCCACAACGCCTCACAGCCGCAGATATCGATGACAAACCGCGACATGATCTCTTTGCCCAACGAGGTGTGAGTCACCTCGGGGTGGAACTGGATGCCAAACCATGGCTTTTCGCTATGCGCCATGGCGGCAATAGGACAGCTGTCGGTCTCGGCGGTACGAAGGAATCCCTCGGGAAGTTGAGTCACTTTGTCTCCGTGGCTCATCCAAACATCGAGTATCCCCCGACCATGCTCGTCAGTTCGATCGGCAAGACCTGAAAAAAGTCGATCCTCCGTCACGCTTTGAATTTCGGCATAGCCAAATTCAGATGTGTCAGAGCCTTCGACCGCACCACCCATTTGGGCGGCCATGGTCTGCATGCCGTAGCAAATGCCTAGGACAGGAAGGTCGAGTTCAAAAACAACATCGGCGGCACGCGGTGAATCTTGTTCAGTAACCGACTCAGGGCCACCAGAAAGGATGATGCCCGAGGCGTTAAAGCCACGTATGTCGGCCTCAGTAACATCCCAGGCATAAATCTCACAATAAACGCCAATTTCTCGAACGCGGCGCGCTATGAGCTGCGTGTATTGGGAACCAAAGTCGAGAATAAGAATGCGATGCCGATGGATATCCTGGCTCATCGTGTCCTCACGGTTGAATTGTATGGACTGACTCGCAGCGCGAATCAGCGAACCGGGTAATTGGGTGCTTCTTTGGTAATTGAGACGTCGTGCACATGCGATTCCGACATGCCCGCAGATGTCACTCTCACAAATTGCGGCTTGGTCCGCATTTCTGGAATGCTGACGCAACCCGCATAGCCCATGGACGACCGGACGCCACCCATTAGCTGATGGATAATCGCTGACACAGGGCCTTTGTAGGGAACACGTCCCTCGATACCCTCGGGCACCAATTTCTCAGAACCAGCACTGGAGTCCTGGAAGTAACGATCAGATGAGCCTTGCTTCTGCGCCATAGCGCCAATCGAACCCATGCCTCGGTATGACTTATAAGTCCGCCCCTGAAACAGTTCGACCTCTCCGGGCGCTTCTTCGGTACCCGCAAACATGCCACCCAGCATGACCGAGTGAGCACCGGCTACCAGCGCTTTAGAAATGTCCCCTGAGAAACGAATGCCACCATCGGCAATCAATGGTATGTCCGTGCTTGCCAGTGCATCCGCCACATTCGACACAGCGCTGATCTGCGGTACACCCATACCGGTGACAATTCGCGTGGTGCAAATTGAGCCGGGGCCAATACCGACTTTCACACCATCTGCACCCGCATCAGCCAGCGCAAGTGCTGCGTCTCCCGTCGCAATGTTGCCGCCAATTACATCGACCGTCGGGTAGTTGTCTTTAATCCAGCGAACACGGTTTAACACATTCATAGAATGGCCATGAGCCGTGTCGACGACCAGCACATCAACCCCAGCGGTCACCAGAGCGTCCACGCGCTCATCAGTGTCTGCGCTCGTGCCAACAGAGGCACCTACTCGCAATTGTCCGTACTGGTCTTTACAGGCGTCAGGAAACGACTCTGCCTTATCGAAATCCTTGACTGTGATCAGGCCTTTTAACGCCCCAGCATCATCTACAACCAGAATTTTTTCGATACGGTGCTGATGTAAGAGCCGCTGCACTTCGTCCGAGCTGGCACCCTCTTTCACTGTTACTAGCTGATTTCGGGGCGTCATGATCGCCGAAATCGATTGCGAAGTATCCGTTTCGAATCGCAGATCGCGTCGCGTAACAATACCGGCGAGGTCACCATCCTTCATGACGGGAACACCCGAGATACCGTTCGCTCGTGTCAACTCAATGAGCTCTGCAATCGTAGCCGTATGATCGATGGTGATCGGATCTTTTACGACGCCACTTTCGAACTTTTTAACACGTCGGACTTGCTCGGCCTGCTCTTGCACCGTGAGGTTCTTGTGGACGATACCAATGCCGCCCTCTTGAGCGAGCGCAATGGCAAGACCTGCTTCGGTCACGGTATCCATGGCCGCTGAAACCAGTGGCAAGTTCAAATTGATGTTCCGAGTCAGTTTTGTGACGAGCGAAACGTCCTTCGCAGTTACCTCGGAGTAACCGGGGAGAAGGAGCACGTCATCAAACGTAAGCGCTTCTTGAGCGATTCGTAACATCAATACCTCGTGGTTGTCGCGTTGAGTAAACCCAATATTGTACGCTTAAGGTTAAATCTGAACAATCTCGATGAATTCGAAAAACACGCATGCCTTTGCCCAAACCAACCCCCGTTAGCGTTAGTGAACTGAACCGAAAAGCGAAGTCGCTTTTGGAGAATCACCTGGGCGAAGTGTGCGTCGAGGCCGAGATTGGTGATCTATCAAAACCTAATTCGGGACACTGGTACTTCTCACTGAAGGATGGACGCTCTCAACTGAGATGCGCCATGTTTAGACGTGCCAATCTATCGGTGAAATTTCAGCCTAAGGTGGGTGACTCCGTCATCGTTCGTGGTCTTTTGTCCATCTACGAAGCCCGCGGCGACTACCAACTCATTGTTGATCACATGGAGGCATCGGGAGATGGGGCACTTCAACGCCAACTCGAGGCCTTGAAACAAAAGCTTCAGTCCGAAGGGCTATTCGACGCCGCTCGTAAACTACCTGTGCCGGAGCATTGTGAGCGAATTGGCGTCATCACGTCACCAACGGGTGCTGCCATTGAGGACATCATCAGCGTGCTGGGCCGACGCTCGCCCTCCAGCCATATCGCGTTATTTCCTGTGCAAGTTCAAGGATCGGTCGCAGCGCAGCAGATTGCAGATGCGATTGATGAAGCGAACAGGCAGGTCTCTACCAAGCAACGTGCGCTTGATGTCTTAATTGTTGGCAGAGGTGGTGGATCGCTCGAAGATCTGTGGTGCTTCAATGAAGAAGTCGTCGCTCGAGCGATTGCCCGATCGACCATACCCATCGTTTCAGCAGTGGGGCATGAAATCGACTTCAGTGTGTCGGACTTGGTGGCGGATATCAGAGCCGCCACCCCCTCTCAAGCCGCTGAGCTGGTAACGCGCGACAGCCTCGAATGGCTACAGCTCATCGATAGCCACTGCGCTCGACTGAAACTACTGACTCAACAGAAACTGAACGAACGCCGGGCGGTAGTGGCAAATCTCAAAGCGCGGCTAACCCATCCAAGACAACGATTAACGCTCATTCAGGAGCGACTGAGTCGTGCTAAAGAGCGGGCGAACCTGCTCATTAAGCAACATGTAACGAGAGATAAGCAGCGCCTAAACCAAGCCCGCCTATCCCTTTCCGCGGCATCACCACAGATGATCATCAAAGCGAGGAAGGAAGCGGTCAGTGCAATGGGTGAACGCCTCCCATCCCAAATTGAGAAAGTCATTCGACGAGACTCTCAGCGCGTTGATCATCTCAAAACATTATTAACAAGCCTTAGCCCACTGGCCACGCTCGAGCGAGGCTACGCCATTGTTAGCAACGAACAGGGTCAGGTGGTCACAGATAGCAGTGAGGCGAATGTAGGGGATACGGTGTCGGTACGCTTACATCGCGGTGGACTGACAACCGTGATTTCGGAAACTCAGGACTGAAAGCTAATGTCCCGCAAAGCCCCGCTTAATACTTTGCAGGTAACCGGGTATTGATGACGATGTGGCGCCCCTCAAACCGGATGTACTCACCGATAGTGAGATCTTTCAGTATACGAGCGACCATCTCGCGGGATGCGCCAACACGATCAGCGATGTCCTGCTGAGTCAGCTTCTCAGGCACAAACAAAGTGCCATCGCCGCGCTCGTGGGATAGATCCATCAGAACGTTTGCCACCCGCCCGTAAACGTCTTGCAAGGCAAGGTTCTTAACATCGGTTGTCAGCTTACGAACGCGCGCTGCAAGATTGCCGAGCAACTGCTGCGTAATGCCGGGATTATCCGTGAGGACCTTTGAGAAATCCTCTTTTTTGACAATCCGGAACTGACACGGCTCTACCGTTCTTACCGACGCTGATCGTGCGGAGTCGTCTAGCAGTGCAAGCTCACCAAAGTAATCGCCCACACCCAATGAATTCATGATGAATTCTTTGCCATTCTTATCGCTGCAATAGACTTTCACGCGACCCGACTCGATGACATACAACGCGTCAGCGGGTTCATTTTCTTGAATGACCACCGTGTTTTTTGGGTAATTTTCGGACGAGCTCGAATCTTCGAGCGCTGCCAACTCTTCTCTACTCAGGCCGTGGAATATTTCGACTTGGTCTAGCATGACAACTTACTCTTTGTGCAATATTTACAATTCTAACTTAAGCTTTCGCTCTCGCCTATCCCTACTAGTGCAAAGTCTTAAGCGCGATATACTTTACTTCGAAGAAACTCACGAATTGGCTCAATATTAGTGTCAGAAACTGACTTAAATCGCGCATCCACGCTTGGAATGAAGCTAATTCCGCAATTGGGCGAGATCAAAAAGCAAAGCACCGACGAGCTGGCTGATGATCTCTCTGCCCTATCTGTTGCCATCGAGCGGCTAAATGCAATGGTCTCACGTGGCGAATCCAACCGACATGACCTGCTCAATGCTGTTGCGGCGGTGAAAGGTTACTCCGAAATGCTGTTGGATTCGGACGACGAATTTGTGGGACCAATACGCCCTGCCATCAGAGAGATGATCGATGAGTTAACCGCCAGTTCGGGGGCGCCAAAAACACTGGAAAGCCTGTCTCCGGCGACCCGTTCATTGGACACGTTTGAAGGTTGCACCATCCTCGTTGTGGATGACCTACCTGAAAATCTCGACCTCATGTCGCGCCTACTTGGAAAAATGCAGTGCGAGGTGATAACCGCCAAGTCAGGTCGTGAGGCTCTGGATCGATTAAAAGATACTGAGATCGATATTGTGCTACTCGACCTTGTCATGCCTGATATTGATGGTCGAGAAGTCTTGGCACAGATTAAAGCAGACGAACATCTGCGCGCACTGCCGGTCATCATGATCTCGGGTCGCCAGGATATGGACCAGATTATTGACTGCATTCAGGTGGGTGCTGACGATTACCTGCTCAAACCCGTTAATTCAGTGCTGCTCAGTGCGCGCATTAAGTCAGGCATCGAACGCAAGCGCTGGCACGACAAAGAAGAGCAATACCGCGAGCAGCTTGAGAAACGTGAGCAATTCATCCGGCAAACCTTCGGGCGCTATATTTCAGATGCGATCGTTGAAGAGATTCTGGAAAAACCTGAAGGCCTTCAGCTTGGTGGAGACCTTCGGAATGTAACGTTGATGATGAGCGACATCCGAAGCTTTACAACACTAGTTGAGCACCTGCCACCCGAGCAGGTGGTCGCGCTACTGAATCGCTATCTCGGCAAAATGACCGATATTATCCTGCGTCATGGCGGCACCATTGATGAATTTTTGGGCGATGCCGTACTGGCCGCCTTTGGTGCGCCCACAGAGTCCGAAGAACACGCGACACAAGCCGTCACCTGCGCCATCGAAATGCAAGCGGCCATGGCGGAAGTCAACGCAGAAAATAAAGCTGATGGACTCCCTGAAGTGGAAATGGCTATTGCGCTCAATACCGGTGAGGTGGTTGCCGGCAACATCGGCTCGGAGCGCCGCTCCAAATACGGTTTTGTAGGACATCAGGTCAACGTGACATCGCGTATAGAAGACGACGCACGACCCAATGAAATACTGGTATCCGAGCAAACGCTACTGGCTACGGACCAGAGCCAATTCATTGTGGGCGATAGTAGGACGGTCCATGCCAAAGGCATGGCAGGCACCCTGACCGTTTATCCCATCGAGGGAGCATTACGCGATGGGTAACTCCGCGGTTCTACTGGTAGAAGACAACGACATCAATCGCGACATGCTGACGCGACGATTAACGCGAGCAGGCCTCACGGTCATTACTGCCGCTGATGGCATCTCTGCATTGGAGATGATGCGAGAACATCAGCCTGGCGTTGTACTTATGGATATGACGTTACCTATCCTTGACGGTTGGGAAGCCACACAGAAGGCAAAGAAAGATCCTGTCATTGCCGAGATACCGATTATCGCGCTGACGGCACATGCGATGGCGGCAGACAAAGAGCGCGCCATGAACGCCGGGTGCAGTGAATACGAAACCAAACCCATCGACTTTCCCGCCCTGCTAGCAAAGATTTATCAGTTCTTAGAAGGCAGTGACGCATGATCACTGCACGCCTCGGGCTCCGAGCTCGCCTCTACCTCGCGTCAGCTTCGATACTGATGCTGTTCGCATTCAATGTCGCTACTCACCTCTGGGGCAGTTACGCGCGAAGCGAGAGTGTCATGGCGTATCGCATTGCGACAGAAGCAACAGGCCTCGTACGGGGGATTCAGCAGGGTCTGGCTACGGAACACCAACGTGTTCAGGTACTGGCCGCACTCCGGGAAACCAATGCCCCCATACGAGCTACGCAGCGGGATCAGGCCAATGCTGAACTCTCCTCAATTTCTGATCAGTTACGTGCCTTGGGCGGTCTGAGCGACGTACAGACCGAGACGGCGTTCCGTGAGTTCTACAAAGCGGCGTCGGACCTGCTTGACGAGTGGGTTCAGTTTTATCGCAATTACAACAACTCCGGCTTGCCCACCCGTCTGACGGCAAATGCCTACGACACCACGATTGACAGCCTGCGCACACTAGCCGATCAACAGAACGCGGTGGCCTTGGAACGGTCTACCGTGATCGACAACACCATTCAACTTACCGACCGCATTACCATCATTGCCTTTGTCAGCTCCATCACCATCACCTTGATTCTGATATTGACGCTGATTCGGACAACAAACGCATCGCTGTTCCGATTACGTGTTGGTGTAGAGCGCTTCGGCGCGGGCGATTTAACCCACAGAATCGACGAAAATCGTGATGCAGGCGAGATTGCTAATCTTGCTCATACATTCAATGAGATGTCGGCCTCGCTACAGACCGCCATGTCAGACCTTAACGAGGCTCGCGCTGATGCAGAAGCCGCTAATGAGGCGAAGAGCATGTTCCTCGCCAACGTCTCGCACGAATTACGGACACCACTGAACGCCATTATTGGCTACTCGGAAATGCTCCAAGACGAGCTGGGAGACGGTGAAGCGATCGATCGCGATCAATTTCATCACGACCTTACGACCATTATTTTCTCGGGTCGACAGTTGTTGGCGCTCATCAATGACATCTTAGATCTTTCGAAAATCGAGACGGGCAAGATGTCCGTCAGTGTCGAGCCTTTCAATGCGGCAGGATTGGTGGTTCAGGTCTGTGATGCGCTGTCGCCGCTGTTAGCGCAAAACAACAACAGACTCGAACTCGATATCAGTGGTGCACAGGATTCGGAAGTCGAGAGCGATCCCGCAAAAGTCCAGCAGATACTCACCAACCTCTTTTCAAACGCCTGCAAGTTCACAAAAAATGGTGTTATCACGGTGACCGCAGATATCCGCGATAAGCATTTGTATCTCAGTGTGGCAGACAGCGGCATTGGTATGACCGAGGAGCAGCAGGCGAAGGTTTTTCAGGCCTTTGTGCAAGCTGACAGTAAAACCAGTGTTAACTATGGTGGTACAGGACTTGGCTTGGCTATCGTGAGCAACTTCTGTGACATGCTGGGCGGATCAGTGGAACTATCCTCCACACCGGGTGAAGGATCTCGGTTCGACGTTAGTCTTCCAATTGCCCCAATGTGAGCTCGCGAAGCCGTTTTAGAACGGCCTCACGCTTTTTAAGATCACTCGCTAGCTTGGAGTTTTTCTTACCAAGCTCAGACACACGGTCCTCGAGCTGAGTCAGCAAGGCGAGCGCCAGAGACATGATTTCAGCACGATCATCCAATGCTTGCGACGAATTACCATCGGTGCGGTCTGCACGGAGCACAGCGATAAAGGCCAGCCCGATTTCGGCTTCCCGTTGCGCATTGTCAGATTCAGCGTCTGCATGGCGCTCAAAATAGCTGAGCGCCTGAGCATAGTCCCGAGCAGCCAACGCTCTCACGCCACGATCGAAGTACGTTTCCTCAGGTTCGGCCACCACTTCGGAACAATCGCAACTTGCATCGACAATTGACTCCGGGATGTTGAGCTCTGGCAGAGTTTCACTCACCACCGCGGTAGAGGCCTCAACGGATGTAGACGCCTCCTCTTCCGCTACAGGGGCGGTCTGACAACCGACCAGCAAGACACTTGCTATTAGTGCCGACGAAGAGAGCCATCGCTTGTGGGTGAACGTGTTCATGGCTGGAGAATAGCAGTCTTTTAGCGTTACGTTGTGACTAATTCACTCGGGCCGCATGTGAGGAAACAGAATCACATCGCGAATAGAGGGCGAATTAGTCAGAAGCATCACCAACCGATCAATACCAATGCCCTCTCCTGCCGTTGGCGGTAAGCCATATTCCAGCGCGCGAATATAGTCGTGGTCGTAATGCATCGCTTCATCGTCGCCTGCATCTTTCTCAGCCACTTGCGCTCTGAACCGCTCCGCCTGATCTTCGGCATCGTTCAATTCGCTGAAGCCATTAGCCAATTCACGACCCCCTACAAAGAACTCAAAACGATCGGTAACGTCCGGGTTGTCATCGTTACGACGCGCCAGTGGCGATACTTCGGTCGGATATTCAGTGATGAAGGTGGGTTGTATCAATTGGTGCTCAGCAGTCTCCTCGAATATCTCCATGTGGATACGGCCAAGTCCCCAACCGGCTTTAACGTCGATGCCAAGCCCTGACAAGACAGCAGAAGCTGATTCACGAGACACCAACTGCTCAGCCGTAATAGTCGAATTGTGTGCAAGGATGGCTTCAGTGACCGTCATACGGTCAAACGGTTGGCTAAAATCAATACTGTCATCACCGCAGGGCACCACGGTCGTCCCGAGTACCTCTTGTGACAGTTCGCGTAGCAACTGTTCCGTGAGATCCATTGCATCTCGGTAGTCCGCATAGGCCCAGTAAAATTCCAGCATTGTGAACTCGGGGTTGTGACGCGTTGAGAGTCCTTCATTACGGAAGTTGCGATTAATCTCGTAGACCTTTTCAAAACCACCTACCGTTAGGCGCTTCAAATACAGCTCGGGCGCAATGCGCATAAACATGGGCATGTCGAGCGCATTGTGATGGGTCGCAAAAGGACGCGCGGTCGCACCACCGGGAATCGGGTGCAGCATCGGCGTCTCCACCTCCATAAATCCATGACGATCCAAAAACGAGCGCACAAACGCGATCACGCGAGATCGTATCTGAAAGGTCTCGCGAACCTCAGGATTCGCGATTAGGTCAACATAGCGCTGACGGTATCGGAGTTCCTGATCCGCAAGACCGTGGTACTTGTCAGGGAGCGGCCTTAACGCCTTTGTAAGCAGCTGCGCAGACTCCATGTTGATATAGAGATCGCCCTTCCCGCTCTTACAAAGCACACCCGAGGACGCAACGATATCGCCCAGATCCCAGCTTTTAATGGCCTCGAGCGTGTCGTCGCTTAAGCCTTTGCGGTCAATGTAAAGCTGAATCGTGTCCGATCCGTCCTGGATCAACAAAAACGCACCGCGGTTGCGAATCAGCCGTCCAGCAACAGCAAAGGAATGATTTTGCTCAGCAAGCGCCTCTTTGGTCTCGGCACCAAATTGTGCCTGCAGATCACCCGCCATGGCCGTGCGACGAAAATCATTAGGAAAGGCGTTACCCGCCTCACGCAAATTCGCGAGTTTGGCACGACGCTCCGCAATGAGCTTGTTTTCGTCTGTTGAAGTTGGGTCAGTCATAAGCTGTCCTAGGTTACAGGCCCTTTTTCAGCGAGGCCTCAATAAAGGGGTCAAGCGCACCATCCAACACTGCCTGCGTGTTGCGGTTCTCTACACCTGTTCGTAAATCTTTTATGCGCGAATCATCCAATACGTATGATCGAATCTGACTTCCCCAGCCAATATCAGCTTTGCTGTCTTCCATGGCCTGCTTCTCCGCACTTCGCTTGAGCATCTCCATTTCATAGAGCTTCGCTCTGAGCTGCTTCATGGCGTTGTCTTTGTTCTGATGCTGAGAGCGCTCCGTCTGGCAGCTGGTGACAATGCCAGACGGCTCGTGGGTAATTCGCACCGCCGAATCGGTCGTGTTGACGTGCTGCCCACCCGCTCCGGAAGACCGATAGGTATCAATCCGAAGATCGGCAGGGTTAATGTCAATTTCTATGTTGTCATCAATCTCTGGGGACACGAACACCGACGAAAATGAAGTGTGCCGACGTCCGCCACTATCAAAGGGCGATTTACGGACCAAACGGTGAACACCCGTCTCAGTTCGTAACCATCCAAAGGCATACTCGCCCTCAAACTGAACCGTCGCACTTTTGATGCCTGCCACTTCGCCCGCAGAGACTTCGGTCAAGGTCGTCTTAAAGCCCTTGCTCTCACCCCATCTCAGGTACATTCGCAGAAGCATTTCTGCCCAATCCTGCGCCTCAGTGCCACCTGATCCTGCTTGAATGTCGAGGAAGGCATTATTGGGGTCCATTTCACCTGCAAACATGCGACGGAACTCAAGCGTCTCGAGCTGCGCAATCAGCTTTTCAATATCGCTAGCGACTTCGTCTGCGGTTTCTTGATCGTCCTCTGCTTGCGCAAGCTCAAGTAGCGCTACGCCATCTTCGTGCCCCGCATCGAGTGTTTCGATGGTGTGAACCACCAACTCAAGCGATGCACGCTCGCGGCCCAGACTTTGTGCTTTGTCGGGATCATCCCAGATACTGGGCTCGGCTAATTCGAGCTCTACCTCAGCCAGGCGATCCTTCTTATTAGGAAAGTCAAAGATACCCCCGAAGCACGTCTGTACGGGCGCGAATATCTTTCAGTTGGTTTATGAGGGGAGCAATTTCCACGAACTATTCCGGTGTCCTGATGCGGCGCCGATTTTATCTGAGCCGGCCTACGAGTTCCATACGATCATTGGGATTGAGCCGGCCAAATGGT
This sequence comes from Halieaceae bacterium, assembly GCA_011524755.1. Taxonomy (GTDB): domain Bacteria; phylum Pseudomonadota; class Gammaproteobacteria; order Pseudomonadales; family Halieaceae; genus Luminiphilus. Next base: position 11,436 of record WTJR01000126.1, read on the forward strand.
ATCGAGCTGCAGCTGAAGTTTACGCTCACCTCTGTACTCATTGACCGATGGCCGATAGACACACCGAACCGCTGCAGGCCGATCAATCATCCAGCGGTCGACATCTGCGTTAAACGCAATGGCGTCGAGCGTACCCACATCGGTTATCAAGCGGAATTTAAGGTGCTTCTCGCCCACGACGCGCATGTCGCTAATCCCGAAAACACCGTCAAATGACGGGGCCTCAAAGGCCTGACCCCACGGTCCGCCCGACTCGATTGCTTCTGCCAGCTGCAGCGTCATGTCGACCGCTTCAAGTGCCCCATCCGTCAAATGGACTTGGTCAGGTAAGGTACCGTTCATCGCCTCTGACGCTACAC
>WTJR01000126.1:11894-14769 GCA_011524755.1 Halieaceae bacterium
TCCGTCAAATGGACTTGGTCAGGTAAGGTACCGTTCATCGCCTCTGACGCTACACGATTAAACGCGTCTCGGAATTGAGGCAAGTTGCTTTCGGTCAGGCTCAGTCCCGCGGCCATAGCATGACCACCAAACTTGGAAATTAAGCCTGGGTTAAGCGTTGCGACACGGTCTAGGGCATCACGCAGATGAAACCCGGGAATGGAACGCCCAGATCCCTTTAACTCTCCGTCACCTGCCTGCGCGAAGATAAGTGTGGGTCTATGGAAACGCTCGCGGATTCGTGATGCCAAGATACCGACAACACCTTGGTGCCAGTCCGCTTGGTAGAGCGATAATGCAAAATCGGTGTCTGAGACCGAGAAAGTCCCATTTTCCAATAGTGCTAGCGCATCTGCCTGCATCGAGGTCTCAATGTCTCTGCGCTCCCGGTTGTAATCATTGAGCTGGGTAGCCAACTCTCGAGCTGCAAAGGACGACTCGGAAAGTAGGCACTCGATGCCAACCGACATGTCATCCAGACGCCCCGCCGCATTAATCCGCGGCCCAGCTATGAAGCCGAGGTCAGTCGATGACACCGATCTAATATCGCGCCCAGCTACCTCAAACAATGCCTCGATGCCAGGTCTCGCTCTACCAGCTCGCATCCGTGCAATGCCCGCTGCCACTAAGGTCCGGTTGTTTTTATCGAGTGGTACAACGTCTGCGACCGTACCGAGAGCCACCAAATCAAGCGCGTCTGCCAAATTAGGCATCTCGATGCCCATGGTTTCGAACCAACCCCGTTGCCGCAATTCGGCGCGAAGCGCCGTGAGCACGTAGAACATTACGCCAACACCTGCCAATGCCTTGCTTGGAAACGAGCACCCGGGTTGATTGGGATTCACAATGATATCCGCCTCTGGTAGCTCAGCGCCCGGCAGGTGATGGTCAGTCACGATGACGCTCATTCCCAGCATACGCGCCGCCATCACACCATCGATGCTGGCAATACCGTTATCAACAGTCATTAACACGTCAGGTTGGTACTGCGCCGCAATCCCGACAATTTCTGGCGTGAGGCCGTAGCCGTATTCGAAGCGGTTTGGGACGAGGTAGGTGACTTCCTCAAGACCCATCTGTTTGAGAAGTGACACCGCTAGCGCACAGCTCGTGGCACCGTCGGCATCGAAATCACCCACAATGACGACGCTGGCCTGGAACTCAATCGCATCTGCCAACATCTCAGCCGCCTCTTGAGCGCCCTTCAGAGCGCTGGGGGGCAAAAGCTGGTTCAGTGGCAACGAAATATCGTTGAGATTATCCACGCCACGATTGGCGTAAATCTGTTTTAACGCTCGTGGCAGAGACGCATCTCGTAGAGCAGGCGAAATAACGCCTTGGCGGCGCTCTATGACCTCACTCATCAGGCGCGGCAATTACCGGCCATGAAAGTCTGAACTTCGGCAAGATCATTGGGAAGCACATCAAATGCTTCCGGACGCTCAAATAGATCGGCCAGGTGACTTGGCAATTGAGCCTCGACACCAACACCCGACGCTTCAATGGCGGCGGGGAATTTAGCAGGATGCGCCGTTGCTAGGGTAACCATCGCCGCCTGACTGTCGCCGTGACAAACCTTCGCTGCTTTCGTACCAATCGCAGTGTGAGGGTCAATGAGATAGCCATTGGAGGACCAAACCTGCGCAATCTCTTCACAAGTCTCATCATCTGAGCAGCGGTGGCTGTCAAACATCGATTTGGTTTGCTCAAGCGCCTCCTCAGACAGCGCCAAGCCCCCCTCTGCGAAGGTAGCCATCCATCGACTCAGTTCATCGCCATCGCGGCCTGCAAGGTCAAACAACAAGCGTTCAAAATTGGATGAAACCGTAATATCCATACTGGGCGATAACGTCGGCTCGAGTGATAGTCGCGAGTAAACGCCTTCTGTCAGCACACGGTGGAGCACGTCGTTTTTATTGGTCGCGATGACCAGCTTCTCGACAGGCAAACCCATTTTCTTGGCGAGATAGCCCGCAAAAATATCGCCGAAATTTCCGGTGGGCACTGAAAAACTCGTGGGTGCATCCAAGCGGCCCAAGGCGAGCGCCGAGTAAAAGTAGTAAACGATCTGAGCCATGATACGAGCCCAGTTGATCGAATTAACAGCAACAAGACGTCGGCCATCGGGTAGGAAGGGCTCTGCGACAAAACTGGCCTTCACCATCGCCTGACAGTCATCAAAGTTACCCTGAATCGCCAGATTATGAATATTGGGCGCAATTACCGTCGTCATCTGTCGACGCTGAACTTCTGACACGCGCTCATGAGGATGCAAAATAAAAATATCGATGTTCTCACAGCGTCGACAACCCTCGATTGCCGCGCTGCCGGTATCGCCGGAGGTAGCGCCCATAATGACCACTTTCTCGCCACGGCGCGCCAGCACATGATCTAGCAGTCGCCCGAGTAGCTGGAGAGCGAAATCTTTAAAGGCCAGGGTTGGCCCTTGGAACAGTTCTAACACCCATTGGTTGTGATCGAGTTGGACCAGCGGCGCTACAGCCGGATGCCTGAACTCGGCATAGGTTTCATTCAAGATGGCGCGAAGGTCAGCCTCATCAATGCAGTCCCCCACGAATGGCGAGACAATCTCATACGCGAGATCGGGATAGCTCATACCCTGCATGGCTATCAGATGCTCACGGCTAAACGTTGGCAATTCGGTGGGAACGTACAAGCCACCATCCGAGGCTAGCCCTGCTAATAATACGTCTTCAAAATTGAGCTCGGGCGCCTGGCCTCGGGTACTCACATAGCGTATCGACATAATAGCGTTGTCCTCGGACTAAAAGTTTTCGACGCGAAGGCAAGTAACAGGTCCGCCTACGGAGGGCAG
>WTJR01000126.1:14869-26603 GCA_011524755.1 Halieaceae bacterium
CGACCCTTCGCCGCCATCTCAGTGAGAATAAAATTACCAGTACCGTTAATAATGCCGGCAACCGATGAGACATGGTTGCCCGCAAGGCTGGTCTTCACCGCTTCAATGACCGGAATTCCGCCGGCGACAGCCGCCTCAAAACGCAGTGCAACGCCCTTTGACTCTGCCAAGGCAAACAGCTCTTCACCATGATCTGCCAGTAGCGCCTTATTTGCCGTTACCACGTGCTTGCCGTGATTCAGTGCTTCGACAACAAGATCCTTGGCAATCGTTGTGCCACCGATAAGCTCAATCAGCACATGGACATCAGGATCGCGAGCCACATCAAAGACATCGCGCGAATCTCTCGCACCCAGGGTATCCACCTCTGGCTTGGGTGTTCTCGTCGCGACGTGAACAAGTTCTATCGTGCCGCCCACACGATTACTCAATACATCGCCACCCTCGGACAGCAAGGCGATCACACCTTGACCCACAGTACCGAGCCCACAGATACCAACTTTTATTATTTGCGTTGTCATTCTGCTTTCCAGTCACTGGGAAGCCCAGCGCGTAATACTTTTTTAATGCCTCTCAGTGCCTGACGCGTCCGATGCTCGTTCTCGATAAGACCGAATCGCACGTATCCCTCACCATATTCACCGAAACCAAGTCCAGGCGACACTGCCACACCCGCTTCTTTCAGTAGTAATTTACTAAACTCTAGTGAGCCCATTTGATCAAAAGGTGCTGGAATCTTCGCCCACACAAACATCGTCGCCTTGGGAGGCGTGACAGGCCAACCAGCGCTATTCAAACCCTTGCAGAGCACGTCGCGCCGGCTTTTATACATCTGCCGTATCTCTTCAACGCAGGTCTGGTCGGACTCCAGCGCAGTGATCGCTGCCACCTGAACGGGCGTGAAAATACCGTAGTCCAGATATGACTTGATACGGGTAAGCGCCGCAATTAATTCTTTGTTACCGCAACAAAAACCAACGCGCCAGCCGGGCATGTTGTAGCTCTTTGAGAGCGTGAAAAATTCGACTGCAACCTCCATTGCACCGGGCACCTGGAGGATACTGGGAGCTTTGTAGCCATCGAAGACGAGGTCGGCATAAGCGAGATCATGAACAACCCAGATTTTGTGCTCGCGAGCGATCGCAACGACTTTTTCAAAAAAATCGAGCTCAACACAGTCACCCGTTGGGTTGGACGGAAAGTTAAGCACGAGCATTTTGGGTTTGGGATAACTGGTTCGGATGGCCTTATCCAGCTCCGCAAAAAAATCGCCCTCTTCGGTCATCGGTACATGACGTAGGTCTGCGCCGGAAATGACAAATCCGTAAGGGTGAATCGGATAAGAGGGGTTGGGCACTAGAATCGCATCACCAACACCTGTTGTCGCCAGCGCGAGGTGTGCCAATCCCTCTTTGGAGCCAAGCGTGACAATAGCCTCGCTCGCAGGGTCCAGCTCAACGTCGTAACGCGACTGGTACCAGTTACAGATGGCCTTCCGCAGTCGCGGGATACCCTTGGACTGGGAATAGCGATGTGTATCTCCGCGATTAACGGTTTCTTTGAGCTTGTCGACAATGTGCTCGGGCGTGGGCTGATCGGGGTTACCCATACCAAAGTCGATAATATCTTCGCCACGCGCGCGCGCCGCCTGCTTCAACTCGCCAATAATATTGAAGACATACGGCGGTAACCGTTCAATGCGTTGAAACTGCTGATTCATTCACCTTTCCTGACAGTCACTGCTGTGACGGGCTTACTCGATACCCAATAGACTCGCGATATCTGAAGCTGATCGGTACCCCGGTATCATCTGACCATCACTGGTTACGATGGCAGGCGTTCCTCGGACTCCTAACCGGTTACCCAACGCGTAATGCTCGGCCACCGGATTCCCCTCGCAGTCATTGAGCGGCATTTCAACGCCCGACTTGAGCGAGGTGAGCGTCGCCTCTCGATTCCTGGCACACCATGCTGTTGCCAACTGCTTCGCACCCTGTGACGCCATACCACCCCTCGGGAAGGCCAAATATCTAACCTCAATGCCTCTTCGGTTGAAGTCATCCATTTCCAAATGCAGCTTCCGGCAAAAACCACAGGTGATGTCTGTAAAGACAGTGATGTGCGCTTTGGGTGGCTCTAGTGGAGAGAAGACAATCATATCATTCGTATCTAAGTCACCGATGAGCGCGAGGCGATCCGTAATTCGGCGCTCCTCCGACAGATTAGAGACCGACGATGAGGTAACTTTTAGCAAATCACCATTAAGAAGGAGAAAGCTTCCATCGCGCGTGGCATAGAGGACGGGACCGTCAACAATTGCCACTTCAATGAGATCGTCAGATTCAGTTGCAGAGACTCGGTCAATCGTGATGGCACTGCCTACCATAGCCGACAGACCTGCCTCGAGGCGTGATTTTGCGGCAGCGAAGCGTTCATCCTCACTGGCCATAGCCGCGGTCGCAATAGTGCCCATACACATGCTGATCGCAGTCAAAAACCATTTTGTAAGCTTTCGTTTCAACACTTTAGCCTCTCGGATGGTGCTTTTCATGAAGCGCCTGCATTCTACTCCGCGCTACATGCGTATAGATCTGAGTTGTCGTCAGATCACTGTGCCCAAGCAACATTTGAACGACACGCAAATCCGCACCGTGGTTAATCAAGTGCGTCGCGAATGCATGACGTAAGGTGTGAGGCGATAAACTGGCCTCGATGCTCGCTCGCTGAGCGTAGATTTTAATACGATACCAAAAGGTCTGGCGAGTCATCCTTGTACCACGCGTCGAGGGAAACAGCACATCACTCTGTTTTCCACCCAATAAATCATGACGGGAGGACCGGATGTAATCGCTCACAGTATCAATCGCCGCTTCACCCAATGGCACCAACCGTTCTTTTCCACCCTTACCCAATACACGCACCACACCTTGATTGAGGCTGAGTTGCGGTAACGTCAGTTCGACCAACTCGGAAACACGCAGACCACAGGCGTATAAGACCTCGAGCATTGCCAAATCCCGATGCTCCACAGCGACAGCAGCGTCAGGTGCGGCCAGTAGTCGATCTACCTCGGCCTCCGATAACGACTTGGGTAACGGACGAGAGGGTTTTGGTCGCTCAAGGTGTTGCGTTGGGTCCGTTGGAATATCGCCCTCTCGCACAAGGTACTGATAAAAACTTCGCAGGCTCGAGAGCAATCGTGAGATGGATCGGTGTGAACTACCGTCGGCTAGTCTCGCGCCTAGGTAGGCCTGTATATCCGATTCTGAGGCTGCCAAGGCATCGCTTTTACGCTGCTCAGAGAGCCAGCGATCGAGCCCCTGTACGTCGCGCTTATACGCTTGGCAGGTATTGTCGCTCAGGCCTCTTTCCAGCCAGAGCGCTGTGACAAAACGATCGAGTTCGGAGGAAATCAGGCGACTCATTGCTGACCTCGCCCGCAGAAGCTTCTTAAGACAGCTTTTCCTTGATGCGTGCCGCCTTACCAGACAGCTCACGCAAGTAGTAAAGCTTGGCCTGTCTCACGTCACCACGGCGCTTAACTGAAATCGAGTCAACCAGAGGACTGTATGTCTGGAAAGTACGCTCAACACCTACACCGTGAGAGATCTTTCGGACTGTGAACGCTGAGTTTAAGCCGCGGTTACGCTTACCAATGCAGACACCTTCAAATGCCTGAAGACGCTCGCGGTTACCTTCCTTCACCTTTACCTGAACAACAACAGTGTCTCCCGGCGCAAACGCAGGAACATCTTTTGTCATTTGCTCAGCATCAAGCTCCGCAATAATTTTGTTGGCACTCATGGCTATCTCCTTGGCTTACTGCTCTTCGGCGAGCAGCGGCACACGTTAATCTCATAATCTCGCTTTCTAGCGGTCGCTTATGTCGCAAACACCTACTCTTCGGTGCTGCTCATGTTGGGATGCTGAACCCCATTAAGGTCCTTACTGCATCTCCCAACGCGCTAATAAGCTCCGCTGTTCATCGCTTAGGTCAAACTCAGAAATCAGGTCTGGCCTTCGCTCGAGGGTCCGTTTCAGCGACTGCGCCGCACGCCAATCGGCGATACGTGCGTGGTCACCGCTGAGCAGTACAGATGGCACTGCCTCACCCTCAAAAATCTCAGGGCGCGTATAGTGCGGACAGTCGAGCAATCCGTCAACAAAAGAGTCCTGTTCTGCGGACAATTCATCACCTAAAACACCCGGAATGCGACGAATTAACGAATCCATGACCAACATGGCCGGTATTTCGCCGCCACTGACTACGATGTCGCCAACCGATAACTCAATATCTACGGATCGTGAAACGAAGCGCTCATCAAAACCTTCGTAGCGCCCAGCGACAAAAATGAGCGAGTCTTGCTGCAACAAAGTCGTCAATAATCGCTCGTCCACAACCTGCCCTTGGGGACTCATGGCAATAACAGGTGCCTGATCGCCCAGAAGGTTTTTAGCGCTCTCCACTGCAGCTGTCATGATCGGCGCAGTCATCACCATACCCGGTCCGCCGCCATAGGGCCTGTCATCCACAGTCCCATGTTTGTCGGTGGCAAACTCACGCGGATCAATGACTTCAATACTGCATCGGCCGTCCCGCACCGCTCTACCCGTGACACCCCAGTCGGTGATAGCGCTGACCATCTCCGGGAAGATGCTGATAAAGCCCAATTTGGACAGCATGACCTCGCTAGTCATCGGGATGCCACCTGACAGAAATTCGCTGTGATTCGATATCGACCGCGACAATCACATCGTCTTCAAGCCATGGGATCAAGCGTTCTCGATCGTCGATGCTGTCTTCCGTCGGCCTGACCACTAGGACATCGTTTGCACCGGTTTCAATAAGGTGATCAACGCAACCCAGGCTGAGGTTTTCCTCGTCGCCGCTGAGCTCGACGCGGCAACCGATCAGATCACGCCAATAAAACTCGCCATCGTTTAGGCCTGGAAGTGAAGATTCAGGTATTTCTATGGAATGACCGCGGAGTAACTCAGCTGCGTTTCGATCATCCACACCTGCAAGCTTCGCGATGAACCCCTTACCTTGCGAGCGCACGGCAGCGACATCCACTGATCGCACACGCTTGCCACGTGGATCAGTCAGTTGCTTGGGTGAAAGTGAGGTAAGCGAGGCTGGGTCTTCAAGATTAATGCGAACCTTGACCCAGCCCTTGATTCCATAAACGCCAACAACAGTGGCGATGGAAATAAGATGTGATGTGGCGTCTGAAGGCGCCACAAGTGACCTATTAGGCTGCAGCGGCTGCTTCGGTTGCCGCTTCTTTGATCAGACGAGCAACGCGGGGTGAAAGTTGAGCACCCTTCGCAACCCATGCATCAATACGATCAGTGTCGATACGAAGACGCTCTTCCTGACCGCGCGCAATAGGATTGAAGAATCCGACGCGCTCGATAAAACGTCCGTCGCGCGAGTTACGGCTGTCCGTAACAGTCACGTGATAGAAGGGGCGCTTTTTAGAACCACCTCGTGAGAGACGAATTGTAACCATGACTATGTCCTAGCTGTTTACCGCCGGGGTGTATCCCACAGCAAAATTTGAGGTCGCGAAGACTACATGAAGTCCGCTCAGGTTTAAAGACCTCAGAGACGGAATAATTAACGCCTGGGAAAACCCGGAGGCAAGCCACCACCGGGAGGCATACCACCACCGCCACCCATCATGCCGCCCATGCCACGCATCATGCGTTGCATGCCACCGCCCTTCATTTTCTTCATCATTTTCTGCATCTGCTTGTGCTGCTTGAGCAGGCGGTTGAGGTCAGGCACCCCTGTTCCCGATCCCGCCGTAATACGTCGCTTACGCGACGGATTGATGAGATCTGGGTTTTTGCGTTCTTTAGGTGTCATGGAGTTAATCATTGCCTCCATACGATCGAACTGTTTCGTATCCAACTGCGATTGTGCCGCCTGTGCCATGCCGCCCATGCCAGGCATCTTGTCGAGCATGGCACCTATGCCGCCCATATTTTTCATCTGCTGGAGCTGGTCACGGAAATCTTCGAGATCAAAGCGACCACCCTTCTCAACTTTTTTCGCGAGACGTTGGGCCTTCTTTTTATCGACCTTTCGCTCAGCATCCTCAATGAGCGAGAGTAAATCGCCCATACCCAAAATACGTGAAGCTAGACGATCAGGGTAAAACGGCTCGAGCGCCTCAGTCTTTTCACCAACACCCATAAACTTAATGGGCTTACCCGTTACTGAGCGGACTGACAGCGCGGCACCACCGCGGGTATCGGCATCGACCTTGGTCAGGATCACACCGGTGAGTGACAAGGCTCGATCAAAGGCAGTCGCTGTATTGACAGCGTCCTGACCGGTCATGGCATCGATCACAAACAGCGTCTCTACCGGATTAATCGCCTTATGGAGCGCGCTGATCTCAGCCATCATCTCTTCGTCAATGGCGAGTCGGCCTGCCGTATCGACCAGAAGGACGTCGCTGAATGCCGTCTTGGCGTTCTTCAGTGCACGGTTAACGATATCAACGGGACGCTCGTCCACTGTCGAGGGCTCAAAGCGTGCGCCGACCTCGTCGGCTAGGGTTTCAAGCTGTTTGATGGCCGCTGGACGGTACACATCAGCGCTAACGACAGTGACCTTTTTCTTTTCTCGCTCCATGAGGTAGCGAGCCAGTTTGGCGACCGAGGTCGTTTTACCCGCACCCTGCAAACCCGCGACCATAACAACGGCTGGCGGTTGGGTCGCCAAATTGAGTTGCTCGTTGGCTTCTCCCATGACCGTTTGAAGTTCGGCCTGAACAATTTTAAGAAACTCCTGGCCGGGTGAAAGACTCGAGGACACCTGAGTACCGACCGCACGTTCTTTTACCCGATCAGTAAAATCCCTGACCACAGACAGTGCGACGTCAGCCTCCAAAAGCGCCATGCGCACTTCGCGCAGGGTTTCTCGAATATTGTCTTCAGTGAGGCGGGATTTGCCCGCCATCGCCTTGAGGCTGGCCGATAGACGTTCACTCAAGCTTTCAAACATGTCTCTACCTATATCGAATAACAGTGTCGCGGACGCTGGAACCGCGTAGTATACGCCTAGGTGAAAAAAATAATTAGGGGAGCAAGGTATTCGCAATGCCAGACAGTGACGTCAGTCAGCTACTTGCGCTAATGGCCACCGGTGCGGCAGCACTGTACTTATACACGGCCGTGCGTCAGCTTCTTCGACTGGAAAAGCGAGAGGAAACCCTGTCCAAAGCGGTTCTTGTACCGGGTCTCATTGCATTGGCACTGCACGGCTACGTGATCTACGCCGGCGCCACCTCGGTTAGCGCAAGCTTTGGCTTCTACAAGGTCGCCTCCATCACTTTTTGGCTCATGGGCGTGCTGAGCGTTCTGATTGTGATCGCCCGCCCGCTGCAAACCTTGCTGATCGCCATCTTCCCGCTTGCCGCGATTTCGGTCCTGGTTGCAACGCTCACTCCCGAGACAGCGCGACCTATGACGGAAACCCCGCGCGGACTGCTGCTGCACATTTCCACATCCATCATTGCCTACGCGCTGTTCGGTCTGGCGATGCTGCAGGGATTGCTGGTGCTTCAACAAAGTCGTCTGCTGCGACAGCACAAGACTCGCGGTTTAATCCGTCGACTTCCTCCGCTGGATGCAACCGAGCAACTGATGTTCGAACTCATACTCACGGGCACCGTCATTCTCAGCGTCTCCATCGTCGCCGGGATCTACTATGTTGAAGACTTGTTCGCGCAACATTTGATCCATAAAACGGTTCTTACCGTTATCGCTTGGATTGTTTACGGGATTTTGACGACCGGGCATTTCAGGCACGGCTGGCGTGTCAATACGGCCGTCATGTTATGTGCCAGCGGCTTTGCGCTTCTGACACTCGGTTTCTATGGCTCAAAGCTGGTATTGGAATTAGTACTGAGCTGAGAAAAACAGGGTTGCTACCCGTCCGTTTTTTCTCAACAATCACCTTACATGCTAACGCCCATCCTTAAAGTTTGAACGACGCCCCGCTGGGACTCCTCTTTGCCATCTTGGCTGGCCTCATCCTTCTCTCTGGTTTCTTCTCCAGCTCCGAGACGGGCATGATGGCACTCAACCGTTACCGCCTAAAGCACTTGCAGCAGCAAGGTCATAAGGGTGCGCTGCGCGCCGGCAAATTGCTCGCGCGGCCGGACCGGTTGATTGGTCTCATCCTGATTGGTAACAATCTGGTCAATATTCTGGCATCTGCTATCGCAACTGTCGTCGCCATTCGTCTGTACGGCGATGCAGGCATCGCGATCGCGACAATCACACTGACAATCGTGATTTTGATTTTCGCGGAAATTACACCCAAAACCATTGCGGCCCTGCATCCGGAAAAAGTGGCCTTTCCTGCCAGCGTGATTTTGCTGCCGCTGATGAAACTCATCATGCCATTGGTCTGGGCTATCAATGCAATTACCAACAGCTTGCTTTCATTGTTCGGATTCAAAGCTGATGCGTCGAGCGAGGATGCGCTGACACAGGAAGAGCTCCGCACCATTGTGAACGAGTCGAGCGGTCTTATACCTCGCAGACACCGCAACATGCTGGTCAATATCCTCGATCTTGAACAGGTCACCGTAAACGACATCATGGTGCCTAGAAATGAGATCTACGGTATTGATCTTGAAGATGATGACGAGACGATACTGAGTCGTCTAACCGGCAGTACCCATACGCTGGTGCCCGTGTTCAAGGGCGATATCAATAAGATCGAAGGCGTCTTACACCTGCGTCACATCGGTCGATGTCTCAACGAAGGTAAGCTCGATCGCTCTGCACTGCTGCGCGAACTGCAGGAGCCCTACTTTACGCCTGAAAATACCGCGTTACACATTCAGCTTCGACACTTCCAGCAGCGCAAACTACGACTGGGAATGATTGTCGATGAATACGGGGATATTCTTGGCCTTGTGGCTCTCGAGGACATCCTCGAGGAAATCGTGGGCAACTTCACCTCGAATCTCGTAGAGGATCAGGAAGAGATCGCCACAACGGCAGATGGCGGCGCATCCTGCACGGGCAGTATTCCTATCCGAGATATTAATCGACAGTTTGATTGGGAGTTGCCAACAGATGGCCCCAAGACCATCAGTGGCCTTGCACTTGAGGCTCTGGAGGCGTTTCCAATGGGGCCTGCCTCCGTCAGGATTGGTAACTATCAGCTGGATGTTGAATCTATCGAAGGCAATGCCATCACTCAGGTGAAGGTCACTCCACTATCTTTCATGACCGCCGACGACGACTGACCGCTCAGAAAATTGAAAATCCAGCGTCTTTGCGGCGCTGCGTCGACGCCTCAAGGATTTCTCGCTTTCGATCATCATCAGCGGTAAACCAATCGACAATTTCATTGCCCGTTCGGAAACACCCCTCGCACACATCGTTTTGATCCAGTGAGCAGATCGAGATACAGGGCGACTCTGGGGTATTACTCATGAGGATCTCCTGCCGCTTGTGTGTCGTAAAACTCGGACGCAAACTCATCTAACCTCCCCAACTCAATCGCCTCGCGGATGCCGCGCATATGGGTCTGGTAGTAGGTCAGGTTATGAATCGTGCACAGCTGCGAGCCCAAAATTTCGTTGCAGCGATCCAGATGATGTAGGTAAGCCCGGCTGAAATTCTGGCAGGTGTAACAAGCACAGTTATCGTCCAATGGCCGAGTACTGGTCTTGTGCCGAGCGTTACGTAACTTAATAACGCCGTGACTCGTAAACAAATGTCCGTTTCGTGCATTACGTGTTGGCATCACGCAATCGAACATATCGACGCCACGACGCACAGCTTCAATTAGATCAGAGGGCGTGCCCACGCCCATGAGGTATCGCGGTCTGTCCTCGGGGAGCTGATGCGCAATGTCGTCGAGGACCTTGATCATCTCCTCCTTAGGCTCGCCCACGGAGAGACCGCCAATGGCGTAACCATCAAAGCCAATATTGACCAGCCCCTCGAGCGATTCTTCGCGCAAGTGTTTGTACATGCCACCCTGCACGATGCCAAACAAGGCTGAAGGGTTATCACCATGGGCTGACTTGCTTCGCGCCGCCCACCTCAGCGACAGCTCCATGGAGACACGCGCTTCCTCTTCTGTCGCGGGGTAGGGTGTGCACTCATCGAAGATCATCACAATGTCACTGCCGAGAGCTCTCTGGATTTGCATCGAGGTCTCAGGATCCAGAAATACCTTGTCGCCATTGACCGGGGACTTAAACGTGACACCCGACTCCTCAACCTTGCGAACGTCACCCAGGCTAAACACCTGAAAACCACCGGAGTCGGTCAAGATGGGACCTTGCCAGCCCATGAAATCATGCAGGTCGCCATGCAAACCAATGATGTCAGTGCCCGGACGCAACCAGAGGTGAAATGTATTACCCAACAAAATGTGCGCACCCGTAGCGCGCACATCCTCTGGCGTCATACCTTTTACCGTGCCATAGGTACCCACTGGCATAAAGGCGGGCGTCTGAACGGTGCCTCGATCAAACGCAATGGCGCCGCGTCGCGCCAGACCATCAGTTGCAGTAACTGAGAACTCCACCTTCAGCTGCCTCCTTTTCGCGTGACGAACATTGCATCACCGTAACTAAAAAATCGGTATTCCTTTTGCACGGCGGCTGCGTAAGCGGCCATCGTTTCCTCATAGCCTGCAAAAGCAGAAACCAGCATGATGAGCGTACTTTCAGGTAAGTGAAAGTTGGTAATCATGGCATCGACCACGCGAAAGTCGCAGCCGGGATACAGGAAGATATCACTATCACCCTCAAAGGGCGCCGGGCATCCAACCGCTAATTCACCTGAGGCCGCGGCTGTCTCGAGTGATCGTACCGATGTTGTTCCCACGGCAATCACACGCCCACCACGCTCACGGCAGGCACGAATCGCATCAACGCAGGCCTCATCAACTTCAAGCCATTCGCTGTGCATTTTGTGGTTGCTAATGTCATCGACTCGCACGGGTTGGAAAGTGCCAGCGCCAACATGCAAGGTGACATAAGCAGTTTCGACGCCCTTCAGGCGGATCAGTTCCAGCAGTGGCTCGTCAAAATGCAGACCTGCGGTCGGCGCCGCTACTGCACCATCACGCTTGGCGTAGACCGTCTGATACCGGTCTCTATCTTCCTCTGTATCCTCACGCTCGATATATGGCGGAAGAGGCATGTGGCCGTGTAGCCGCATCATCTGAGACACGCTTCCTGTTTCAGCCTCCAGCTCGAAGAGTGCGCCAGAACGGCCTGTCACTCGAAGACTAAAGTCTGAAATATCGCCATTTGCATCAGGGGTGATGTAGATCAGGCTGCCCTCTTTCGGGCTTTTACTCGCTCGCACGTGAGCCAGTACTGAGCCATCACCCTTAAGTCGCTCAATCAGTATCTCTACGCGACCACCGGTTTGCTTTTGTCCGTACAGCCTCGCAGGTATGACGCGGGTATTGTTAAAGACAAGCAGGTCGCCAGAATGAACAAGCGCTTCAAGCTCCAAAAACTGACGATGAGATACGTTACCCGTTGGCCCGTCGAGCACTAGCATTCGAGAGCCGCTGCGGTCAGACAGTGGTGCCTGGGCGATCAGATGCTCAGGTAAATCGAAGTGGAAATCAGATGTCTTCATCGAGTAACTGTAGCGACTATCTCAGGTTGAGCGCCCCGACCAAGCGAGACATTACTAGAACTGTTTTCACGCAATGTACGCGCATTAACAG
>WTJR01000110.1 GCA_011524755.1 Halieaceae bacterium
CCCGAATTGAAAGATCGCGTTTTTCGCTGGACCTGGCAGTCCGTGATTATCATCGGTGTTCTATTCGCCAGCTTAAGCGTAAAACCGCTGCAACTGATTCTGCTGGCGCAAATAGCGAATGGTGCGCTTCTACCCATTATCGCAATCTTCATACTGTGGGTTTCGAACGACAAAACGCTGCTCGGCGAGTGCTCAAATAACGTGGTCCAGAACCTTCTGGGGTGCCTGGTAGTGGGCATCACACTCGTGCTTGGCTCACGCAGTATCTTGCTAGCAGTAGGATGGCTCTGAGATGTCACGGCACATCGATTTGAATTGCGACATGGGTGAGGGTGAAACGGAGGCCAGTGCTGCGCTCGATCGCGAACTGATGCAATTTATTAGTAGCTGTTCCATCGCGTGTGGCGGGCATGCCGGTTCTGAGCACAGCATGAGACAGACTGCGGCGTCAGCACTGAATGCCGGTCTGCGAATTGGCGCGCACCCATCCTATCCAGATCGAGAAAACTTCGGTCGCCAGTCAATGTCGATTTCAGAAAGCGCACTGTCCGCAGCGATAACCGAGCAGACCGCTGCACTCAAAGCCATTGTGACTGAGCTAGGTGGCGAACTGAGCTTCGTCAAACCTCACGGGGCGCTCTACAACGATATGGCGAGAGATGCTGAGCTGACATCACTCGTCGTGACGACCATTAAAGCGTTTGATCCGACGCTGAAAATTATGGGGCTAGCTGGGAGTCATTGCAGCGCAATCTGTGAGGATCTGGCTATGCCATTTCTTGGCGAGGCATTTGCCGATCGACGATATACCGATGACGGCCAGCTGAGTCCGCGATCTCAGGATGGCGCTGTGATTACCGAGCCTGAGACAGCGGTAGAGCAAATCATGTCTATCGTTGAGCAGGCGCGAGTCGAATCTATTAACGGTAAGTGGCTACCACTGCAAGCTCAAAGCATTTGCGTCCACAGCGATACACCGGGTGCGTTAGAGCACCTAACGCTCATCAGTAACCACCTGATCTCCCGCGGTCTCACCATCGACGCAACATGACCCTATCTCCCGCATTCAAGATGGCGATTCGACCCTTCGGTGATTCAGCCCTACTCGTCGATGTCGATGCCGGGAGCACCGATGCGTCAAGCGACATCGTGATGGCCCTGAATGCTCAACTCTCACGACAGCGTGCCCGCGGTATTACCCAAACGACGCCAAGCTACAACAGCCTACTCGTCTGTTTTGAGCCGGAGCGAATGCAACGCTCTACTCTGCAGGGCGAGATCCATGCCATCGCAGATACCATCAACGTCAAAGACATACCAAAGGGAAATCAGTGGTCTTTACCGGCATGCTTCGACGCGCCCTACGCGCTCGACCGTGTCGCACTGGAGACGGAACTATCGCAAGACTGGCAGTCCATCGTTGATTGCTTTTGCGCAACGGAATATCGCGTGCATGCGGTTGGTTTTCTTCCGGGCTTTACTTACCTCGGGAATCTTCCAGACGCACTGCAATGCGACCGTCTGCGGGATCCGCGAGCAACGGTGCCTACATCATCGATTGCCATTGCCGGCACTCAAGCCGGCATTTATCCCTTCGACTCGCCGGGCGGATGGCGGATCATAGGTCGACTGCCCTTCACTGTCTTCCAAACTCAGGCTGACCCGCCAGCCCTATTTCAAGCTAACGATCGAATACGCTTTGAAGCCGTCACTCCCAAGGTATTCGAGGCGTTGGAACAACGACCCATCGCGTCAGTAATCAAGCAGGCGACCCGTCGATGAAGCTCCAGTTCATCACCAGCGGCTTAAGAACCACTACTCAAGATTTGGGGCGGCCCGGCTATACGCATATGGGCGTACCCATTGGAGGTGCGCTCGATAGAAGTGCCATGCGATACGCGAATCATTTAGTGGGGAACGCCCTCGCCGCGCCGGTTTTGGAGGTCACTCTGTCCGGACCGCATTTACACTGCCTTGAAGCCGGACGAGTTGCGCTTGTCGGAAGCGGTTTTGATCTGCTGCTTAATGGTGACCCGCAGCCTGCGCTACTTCCAATCTCGGTAAACCCGGGAGACGAGCTCATCATCAAGTCATCCGGCAACGGATGTCGCGCCTACCTCTCGGTCTCAGGCGAGTGGCATGCTAAGCGTTGGTTAGGAAGCGCAAGCGCTCTCAGGATCGGAAGTCATGAGCTAGTGCCAGGCGCAGTCTGGACTCGTGGCGATGTTCTAGAGACACAAGATAGGTCGGTCAAACCGTGGCCGTCCACGCTGCTTCCGCCTGAACCTCCCAGCAATATGATCAAGGTGTCACCAGGCCCTGAGTACGAGTGGCTGGACGATCATGGCCGATCGCAGCTCCTGTCCAAGCGCATCCGAGTAATCGATCCGTCGAACCGGGTTGGTTTGCGCACCGATACCCAAATCCAATTGCGCGAGGATAAGCGTCGCATTGAAATGGTGTCGTCGGGTGTTCAGCCCGGAACCGTCCAACTCACCCATGGTGGGCAGGCGATCATTCTGATGCGAGATGGGCAAACCATCGGTGGCTATCCACGCGTGTTGCAATGCGCAAGCCAGTCGCTAGACCAGCTCGCGCACCTAAAAGTCGGTGATGAATTGATACTCAGTTTGATCGATAGCTGAGGCGCTATTAATCACCCGGAATGATGTTGATGGGCGAGGACCACGCTCGCTCTTGCAGCGTTTTTGCCAAGTCTGGCCGAGGCTCTACTCCAGCGCGAATAGCGTCCCACGTCGACCATCGACAGGTGGGATTCTCTATGACACGTGCGTAATAGAAGGCGCGAGCGTCTGGGTCAAATTCCGGATCACTCCATAGCGCTGACAGCTGAGCATCTCCTGTCTCCGGGTTGATCGCACAACTTGAGATGTCTACACGCGCTCCGTTGTCAGGGCAACGCTTGGTTTCAGGATCAACCGCAGCGCCTTTGGCACAGGCAACATCAATAACGTCTTCGTGTGTCTCACCCGTTTCATCTACCCAGCCCTTGATGACTTGCAAACGCTGCAGCGGAGCACTGGATGGATCAGCTGACGCCATGACCAAGAATTTCGGTGCGCTATCGCCTGCGTCTGTGAGTAGAAGATCCGCTCCCATGGTGACGCCGGCCTCATACGCTCGGTCAATCCCATCTGGCGAGGCCATCATCGACTCCTCGAGTTCAGCTCCAGCGAAGAAACGTATTTGAATACGCGGACCTGAGGTTGCGAATACCTCTTTTCGTCTGAACGCGGCATACAGTGAATCTCGGGTGTTCTCTTCCGCCCAAGCTGCCGCGAGTCCCGATGCACCAAAGGTAGGCGTAGCACCATTGATGTAGACCTCGCCGTTTATCTTCGAGTATCCGGCACCACCGCGCGGCGATGGGTTAGTCACGGCAAGTACACGACTTCCCCAGTAAAAGGTTTGCGCATCCAGCCCTGTGTAGGGAACCGAGCCGCGTTGAACGGCCTCGCTCGACAGCAGACCCAACTTAGAGACGTAGTTATCCTCTTCAATAGCAGCCGCACCCGAGTGGGTGTCACTCGAGCCGATGAAACCGAACTTGTAAGGGTTTTCACCGCCCGCTTGCTCAATGGCGAGTCCGTTGAGTAATGCTTCGCGAGCATAGGACCCATTAACCGCACTCAAGGCATTGGTTGCCACTCGATAGGGCATGATTTCAAAGCCCGCAAACTCATCGCGGGTAGATAAAAGTGGGTGGGTCTCGGAGGTGCCTTTTACCTGAGTGATTTCGACAACGGGTTCGTTGCGCATGCGCTGTTCGGCGTAGGCGTCATCCAAAGGATCGCCTGCCCAATCTTCCAGCTTGAACATTTGGCCATTCGAGCCGTTCGAGTTGTGTGGAATAGACAGACTCTCCACACCCATCGCTCGCAAATCATCCATCCAGTCCCACAAGTCCTCAGGATTCACCGAGTGAAAACGCGAAAACGGCTCTCTGGGCAAACGATCACTGCCCTTGAAGATCACATTACGGTGTAGGTTGCCCATGTCCTGTGTCGACGCCGTGTATTCGTAGGCGACGAACGTCGTGAAGTTTCCCGGATCATTATGCTCATCCGCGGCGGCAATGATGTCCTCCCATGCAGACCGGATAACACCAAGAACCTCATCCCGTTCAATCTCACCTGATCGAATACTCCCCACGGCACTGGGCAGGAAATTAGCGAAGGTCCCGAGCCGCTTAATCATGCTGAAAAAATCGGTGTCGTAGTTATGCGGATCATTCAGCCCGTGATACGGCGCGGCAAAATCATTTTTAGAAAACTCGGTGACGGTCTCGGCCGATGCTTTCGCCAATCCGAGAAACATTGCATGGTCAGTCACCGCATAAAAATCGAGTGGCCGTGACAACTGCATATCGAAACCGCCAGGGTTGGTGATGGCCTCCCCCTTGGCGAAGCGATACGCGTCATAGGGTGTCGCCTGTGTCCCCATGGCATAACCATCGAAGGAGTACTCGGTGTGGACGTGTAAGTCACCGTAAAACGCCGTTCGGCCCTGAGGTGCTGGGGTATCGGCTTCGGCAGTCGCGGTTTCGTCGAGACCGCCTCGCTCAAGCAAGACAGTGTCCGCGTCAAACACGCTGGCCATCCAGTTTCCCGTGGGATCCTGATCGATCAATAGCTGATCGATCTCAGCTGTACTGGCGATAACATCGGGGTTGTTATGGACATCCGCCATTGCGCTGAAAGCCTCGCTCGACTGCTCTACGGGCTCACCGGAGCAAGCGGCTAATCCACCCATTGCGATTAACAGCGCAAGCTTCTTCGAAGAAATACCATCAAGACAATTCAACATGTTTTGTAACCTCTAGGGCGATACGCGTGGTTGTTATTGTTAGCGTTCCAGCATAAATCAAATCGGATGCCAGAACACCTTTAGCCCGATTTACCCCAGCCCGACTTGCCTCAACGAGAGTTACTCCAGCGAGAGTTACTCCAGCAAGCCTTGCTCAAAGTGGGGGTGTAGCGATAAGAGCAGCACCGACGGGTTAAGGGTTGATCGACACCTCTGTCCAACCCGAGGCCGTCAAATCTGAGAGCGTGCGTCGCTGTATTTTGGCAAGCACAAGATGATCAACCCGCTGCGGGCTGCACTCAATGACAACAAACGTTTCCGGGGGATGCGTCGTGATCTCTAGCGACTGGCCTTCCCCTGACGGAAGCCCCGGCTCGGGCCAAAAAAACTGTGCTTTTGCAGCGTCCGACAATCCCTTCCAGAGTGCATCACGGTGCAAGTCCGTATCTGCCCCGGGGCTATGCGTCACCGCGCTACATTGCAATCGAAACTGCTCTCGAGTCTGGGTGAAATACCAACTCACCTCCACATCAGGACACTGCGCTAGCTCTTTCACTTTTTCGCTTCGCGCATCCGTAATGATAAAAAACGAGGCTTCGGAAGGTGAGAATCCGCGAAAAACGACCATCCTCACCCGAGGCTTACCGTCTAGCCCGAGCGTCGCAAATTGCACATAGCGATTATGGGCATCACGACGATTACCACGAATTGCGCGCTTGAGTTGTTGGAGCCACACGGGCGTCTCAGCCTCAGTCATGCCATCACTATCCGAATTAAGGTTGTATGGCAGTAAACTAACGCATTCTTTTGAGTCTTTAACGAGATAAATACGCATGCCTATACGAAACCTTGGTCAGATTGTAGGTTTAGCTGCCGTACTCACTGCGCTTAATGCCTCCGCGCAATACGACTACTTTGACCACAATCGACAGCTCATACGAAACGGGGTTCAAGCCGTCCTGAGTTGCAACGGGTTATTTACATCGCATCGCACGATCGATCAGGTCTTCAGTGATGAACTCGCCTACCTGGGCGAGCGCGTTATCGGAACCGCGTCTAGTGGGAACTACACGGTGAATCGCGATGCACGATGGGTTGGCGTGGGTGGCGGCACGGATGGTGACCGAGTTCACGCGGTCTTTAGAGAGGGAATCGGATGCATTGTCGTACCACCCGATTGGGATATGTCATCTACGGATGAGTTACCAACGATTGATCTTAGCTACCGCACAGATACAACCCGCTTGCCCTGGCCGATGGGTGACGTAGTCACTCCCACACCCCTCGATCCGCGCATTTCCAAGTCCGCTCTCAGTGCGGCGGAAACCTGGGCCTTTGAGCGATCTTCACCTGAACAAAAGACCGTCAGCTTACTGGTCTTGCACAAGGGGGAGATTGTGCTGGAGCGGTACGCAGATGGATTTGATATGACGACCCGAACCCGCACCTGGTCCACGGCGAAAAGCATTGCGTCAACACTGATCGGCATGAAAGTGGACAACGAGGAACTGGCTCTGGATGCGCCTTTAGCGTTCGAGTGGCTGCCGGTAATTAAGGACCGCCCAGCGCCGGATCCACGCGATGCCATCACCCTTCGACATGCGTTGCACATGAGTTCAGGCCTCTATCCCGTCGATAGCTTTGGCATGGAGTACGCGACAGGCTCCGGTCTCGCCTATTGGGCCGGCGCGAGTTCAGTAGACGGGATGCGTAATCGCGGCCTTATTCGGGAGCCTGGCACGTTTTGGGATTATGAAAACTACGACACCTTGCTCGCCGTCTTTGCGCTAAAGCAAACGTTTGCCAATGAAGCCGATTACCAGCTCTTTCCCCACAAAGCTTTGTTCGATCGGCTAGGGATGACGAACACGCTTGCTTCGACCGATCGATTTGGCGATTTTATTTTTTCCTCACAGGTCTATACCAACGCCCGCGACCTTGCGCGCTTCGGCCTACTATTTCTCCAAGACGGACAATGGCAAGGCGAACAGCTCATCTCTCGCGAGTGGATCGACTTTGTTCGTACCCCGGCGCCTGCGTCGCACGTTCGTGGTAATGACTACGGTGGCCAGTGGTGGTTAGTACCCGACGAGCGAAAAAATGAGGTCCCCAGTGATGCCTACAGTACGGCGGGCAACCGTGGACAGTACGTCATCGTCGTTCCCAGCCATGACCTCGTTATTGTTCGAAG
>WTJR01000213.1 GCA_011524755.1 Halieaceae bacterium
AAAAACATCGCCCACTGCGGCGGATGCGCGAGACCGATTGGTGGCTGCTGCCTGGTTGCCAGGCGATGTCAGCGCCATGCTTGAGCGCGCCGGTGATTCTGCCTGTAGGCCCGATGACCTCGAAGGCGACTACGGCCTGATCGACGGCAAATACCATCTGTCGCCCGCACAGGCGCAGGCCATTCTTGAGCTGCGACTCAATCGGCTCACGGGCCTTGAGCACGAGAAGCTACTCCAAGAGTACGCTGACAAAGTTGCTGAAATTGCAGATCTTCTGGAGATCTTAGGTGACCCCGATCGATTAAGGTCCGTCATTCGAGAGGAGCTCGAGGAGCTCGTAGAGGACTTTGGTGATGATCGTCTCACTGAAATCACCGATTCCGCGCACGATCTGACCGTTGAAGACTTGATTACCGAAGAAGATCGTGTCGTCACCATCTCGCACCAGGGGTACGCAAA
This sequence comes from Halieaceae bacterium, assembly GCA_011524755.1. Lineage (GTDB taxonomy): Bacteria > Pseudomonadota > Gammaproteobacteria > Pseudomonadales > Halieaceae > Luminiphilus. The sequence continues at coordinate 460 of WTJR01000213.1, forward strand.
AACACAGTCTCTGACCGACTACCAGGCGCAACGTCGTGGCGGTACCGGTCGGAGTGCAACGGCAGTGAAAGATGAGGACTTCGTCGAGCACTTGTTGATTGCGAGCACTCACGCGACAGTTCTGTGTTTCTCGAATCTCGGCAAGGTGTATTGGCTAAAAGTGTTCCATATTCCGCTGGCCAGTCGAAACTCGCGAGGTCGCCCTATGGTGAACTTGCTGCCGCTAGACGAAGAAGAGCGCATCACGTCTATCTTGCCCATCGACGGGTATGACGAGAATCAGTTCATCTTTATGGCGACGGCGAATGGCACCGTGAAGAAAACGGCGGCCACACAGTTCTCCCGTCAGCGAAGTGTTGGCTTGCGAGCGATTGAGCTGGAAGAAGATGACGTGCTGGTCGGCACAGCCATTACGGACGGTAACAGCGACATCATGCTGTTTTCGACCGAAGGTAAGGCGACGCGCTTCAATGAAGGCCAGGTTAGAGCCATGGGTCGCACCGCGAGAGGTGTCCGGGGTATCAACCTTGCCGCTGGTCACAAACTTATCTCGCTCATTGTGCCAAAAGAGGGCGGTCGTATTCTGACTGTCACAGAAAATGGTTACGGTAAGCGCACCGAGAATGCGGAATTTCCTGCGAAGGGTCGCGGTGGCAAGGGCGTTATCGCTATGTCCACATCAGAACGCAACGGTTCGCTTGTGGGTGCGGTTCAAGTTTGGGACGGCGACGAAATGATGCTGATCTCCAATCAGGGCACAGCGGTTCGAACACGTGTCGATGAAGTGAGTCTGTTAGGCCGAAATACGCAGGGTGTCAGAGTCATACGAACCCGGGACGGTGAAGCGCTGGTGAGCGTGAGCCGAATCGCTGAGGACGATGACGCAGCAGAACCGGCTCAACCCGTCGTGACAGACGAAGACTCGGATAGCGGTAGCAACGAGACAGAAGAGTGACCAGAGCCCATAATTTTTGCGCGGGGCCTGCGGCGCTTCCCGCCGAGGTACTTCAACGCGTCCAAACTGAGCTGCTTGATTGGCAGGGCGTCGGCGCGTCCATCATGGAGTTAAGCCATCGAAGCCCTGAGTTTGTCGGTGTTGCCGAGCGAGCAGAGCAGTCGTTACGCCGCTTACTGGGTATAGGTGAGGACTATGCAGTCCTGTTTCAGCAAGGCGGTGCATCACAGCAGTTTGCGTCTGTCCCTCTAAATCTATCTCGCGCTGACGATACGGTGGATCAGGTCGTCACAGGGCAGTGGTCGAAGAAAGCACTGGCTGAGGGCAAACGACTCGTTAATGTGAACGTCGCCTCAACATCCGAAGATTCGAATTTCTCTACCATACAAGCTGAGTCTGACTGGGAATTGACTGAAGGTTCGGCTTACCTGCATTACTGCCCCAATGAAACCATTGGCGGACTCGAGTTCGATTTCGTTCCACACACGCTCGCTCCAGTTGTCGCTGATATGTCGTCGACCATCCTCTCGCGACCCATCGACGTGGACCGTTTTGGTGTGATTTATGCGGGCGCTCAGAAGAACATCGGTCCAGCGGGCTTGTGTCTGGTTATCGTGAAGCGAGAATTACTGGATCGCGCGCGGTCCGATATTCCAGCCATGCTGAGCTGGAAAATCGCGGCCGATAATGACTCCATGTACAACACGCCTCCCACCTTTGCACTCTACCTATCTGGACTCGTGTTCGAGTGGATAGAAGCCAAAGGCGGTCTTGCGGCAATCAAGGCACTGAACGAAAAAAAGGCGTCAACGCTTTATGCCACTATCGATGACAGTCCTTTTTATAACAATCCTGTGGACGTCCGATATCGTTCGTTAATGAACGTGCCTTTTACGTTGGCTGATGCATCACTCGATAAGCGGTTCCTGGAGGAAGCAGAGGCTGAGCAGCTACTCAACTTAAAAGGGCACCGCTCGGTGGGTGGTATGCGAGCCAGTATCTACAATGCGGTTGAGCAATCGTCCGTTGATGCTTTGTGCGATTTCATGCATCGTTTCGAAACAAAATACGGATAGAGACGATAGATCATGGCGTCTGATGATCAATTAGCCGAAATTCGAGCGGACATCGATTCCATCGATAAGCAGTTGCTCGCGTTGATTAACGCGCGGGCCGAGTGCGCGCGTCGTGTCGCCGAAATTAAGCTGGCTGCCAGCCAAGATGGGGATGCGCTGTTCTACCGTCCCGAGCGGGAAGCGCAGATTTTACGTGCAATCCAAGAGCGTAACCCGGGGCCCTTACCGGCAGATCAGGCAGCACGCATTTTCCGTGAAATTATGTCGAGCTGTCTGGCCTTAGAGCGCCCCTTAACGGTCGGTTTTTTGGGTCCTGTAGGCACTTATTCTCAGGCCGCCGCCCTAAAACACTTCGGGCAGTCCGCCATTCTTGAACCCCAGCCCACCATCAGAGATGTCTTTCGATTGGCAGAAGATCGCGCCTGCGATATGGCCGTGGTACCGGTCGAGAACTCTACCGAGGGTATGGTGGGTCAGACCCTCGATTGCTTCCTGGAGTCGCCGCTTCAGATCATTGGTGAGGTTGAGCTGCCTGTCGTACATCATCTGATCGCAGGTGCTTCTCAGGAATTGTCCGACATATCTGTTGTTTGTGGACATGAGCAGGCGCTTGGTCAGTGCCGGGATTGGCTGGATGCCAATTTGCCCGGTGTTCCCCGAGATGTCTGCCGCAGTAACGGCGAAGCTGCACAGCGTGCGCAGAGTGAGCCTGGTGTTGCGGCCATTGCTGGCGACCTGGCAGTAGAAACTTACCAGCTCGTGAAGCTGGCTGAGGCGATTCAAGATATTGCGCACAATACAACGCGCTTCTTTGTTATCGGTCGTGAGACGGTACCCTCGAGCGGTGCTGATAAAACATCCATTCTGATTGCGAGTAGGAATCGACCGGGTGCACTTTTGAACTTGTTACGCCCCTTCGAGGAGCGTGGCATTAGTTTGACTCGGATTGATTCCCGACCTTCGAAAACCGAGAAGTGGACGTATATGTTCTTCATCGAGTTTGAGGGGCATCTGTCTGACGACGTTGTCCGCGAGGTTATGGCAGCACTAGAGGAAAACTCTATTCTGCTAAAGCCATTGGGTTCTTATCCTAAAGCGCCCATCTGATGACACAATTTCAATCTCGCACCGTTGCGTTTATTGGGCTAGGCCTTATTTCGGGCTCCCTCGCTCGCGCCTTGAGAGCGAGTTCCTGGAACGGGACGCTGACGGCGTGGGGTCCCAGAGAGGCCAGTTTGCAGCGTGGGCTGGAGCTGGGAGTGATTGACCACTATGAATTGGACTTATCTGAGGTTCTCGCTACGGCCGACATGGTTGTCGTGGGAGCGCCACCAGCCGCAACGGGAGAGATTTTAAAGTCTGTCGTTGATGAGTTGAGCCGGTTGAATCGTTCCCCCGTGGTTACCGACCTTGCGAGCATTAAAGGTCACGTGATTGATTCCATGGCCTGTGATTATGCGAATTTTGTTCCGGGTCATCCTATTGCGGGCTCAGAGCACAGCGGCGTAGCGTTCTCTGACGGCGCTTTATTTCGCGGTCGTGAGGTAATTTTGACACCGCTACCGCACACCGCAGCCGATGCGACTGAGCAGGTTAAGGCCATGTGGGATCTCACGGGTGCCTACATTCGACAAATGGGTGTTGAAGAGCACGATGCGCTACTCGCGGCAAGCTCGCATATGCCGCATATCGTCGCCTATGCACTCACCCGAGCTTTGGAGAGAGATGCCTCTGATCCCATGGTGCACGGTGGTGGTGCCTTGCGTGATATGACGCGAATTGCAGGCTCTGACCCGTTGATGTGGACCGATATTTCGGTCACTAATCAGACGGCCCTGCTGAACGCGATCGACGGATTTCAAGACGAGATGAGCTCGCTTCGAGATTTAATTACATCGGCCGATGCGGCTGCACTTCGCGACTACTTTGCAATTTGTCGTGCCCATCGGCGCGCACATGACGACATACTTAACCCCCTTCCTGCGAGTGATTCAGAGGAAACATCATGAAGTTTTTGGTTGAGCCCGGTGGATCGATAACTGGCTCGTTGCGGGTGCCCGGTGATAAGTCAATGTCGCACCGGACCGTCATGTTTGGCGCGTTGGCCGAGGGTACGACCACAGCGACAGGATTCCTGGAAGGCCAGGATGCGCTCTGCACCGTCCAGGCGTTTAGAGACATGGGTGTCGTGATTCGTGGCCCCGAGCAAGGGCGAATTGAAATCGATGGGGTTGGCATGCACGGCCTCAAAGCGCCTGAGAATGTCCTGGATATGGGGAATTCAGGGACGAGTATCCGACTGCTGAGTGGTTTATTAGCGCCCCAAATCTTCGATTCAGTGATGACAGGCGATGTTTCTCTGCAGAAGCGCCCGATGGGACGTGTAACAACTCCGCTCGCGCTGATGGGTGCCGTAATAGACAGCGAGGAGGGCAAGCCACCGCTCGCCATCAAAGGCGGTCAGCGCCTTAAAGGTATTCACTACGAGATGCCAATGGCCAGCGCGCAGGTCAAATCATGCGTATTGCTCGCAGGGATGTACGCAGAGGGACGCACGTCGATAAGCGAGCCTGCAACCACTCGAGATCACACAGAGCGTATGCTCCGAGGCTTTGGTTACGAGGTAGAGTGCGAGAACGATGTCATTAGTCTGCAGGGTGGTGGCGCGTTGAAAGCGACGTCACTCGATATTCCAGCCGACATTTCATCCGCAGCTTTCTTTTTGGTTGCGGCATCGATTGCTGAGGGCTCGGATTTGACCCTCGAGCACGTGGGCATGAACCCCACACGTGCCGGCGTGATTACGATTCTCACGCTCATGGGTGCCGATATAGAAGTGCTGAACGAGCGCGAAGTGGGTGGAGAACCGGTAGCTGATTTGCGCGTTCGGTCAGCACCGTTGACTGGCATCGAGATTCCGGAAGACCTCGTGCCACTGGCGATTGATGAGTTCCCCGTACTCTTTATTGCCGCCGCCTGCGCGTCAGGCAAGACAGTTCTGTCGGGTGCAGAGGAGCTGCGTGTTAAGGAGAGTGACCGTATTGCCTCGATGGCAGAGGGTTTGACACGCCTCGGAATTGAAAACGACGTTCGCGAGGACGGCATTGCCATTACCGGCGGTCAAATAACGGGTGGTGAGGTCGATACCTTCCACGACCACCGTATTGCCATGTCTTTCTCCGTCGCGGCGCTTCGCGCGTCAGGACCGATTCACGTCAACGATTGTGACCACGTTGCCACCTCCTTTCCCGGTTTTGCTGCGCTTGCTCGCGGTGTCGGATTGAACATAAAAGAAGTGAACTGACGTCTTATGGTTCCGGTGATCTGTGTGGATGGCCCAAGCGGCTCAGGTAAAGGAACGCTGTCTCAACGGCTTGCGGGTCATTTGGGTTTCCATTTGCTGGATAGCGGCGCGCTTTACCGCATTGTCGGATTTGCTGCCTTGGATCAGGGAATCGCTTGGGATGACGAGGCGTCGGTCACGCAGATTGCTCGCGATTTAGATGTGTCGTTTGTCACCACCGATCTCGGTGTTCGCGTTATTTACCGCGGCAGAGATGTCACGGAACCCGTACGTTCAGTCCGTGGAGGAGAGGGTGCCTCTGCTGTTGCAGCCATACCCTCTGTTCGAGAGGCCCTGCTCGCCCGTCAACGCGAGTTGGCAGCGGCGCCCGGTCTTATAGCTGATGGGCGAGACATGGGGACTGTTGTCTTTCCCGATGCGCCCCTGAAGATATTCCTCGAGGCCTCAGCCTTGGCCCGTGCGCAGCGACGACAAAGTCAGTTGCAGCTGCAGGGCGAGGATGTTAGTCTGCCGCGCCTTTTGGAGGCCATTGAGGCTCGCGATACGAGAGATCGAACACGATCGGTATCGCCACTTGTTCCAGCGGAGGACGCCGTCATCGTCGACAGTACCGACCTGACTGCAGATGCCGTGTTTGAACGAGTGCTGTCTCATGTGGTTGCTAAAGGGATAGTGCACTCGGGCGATTAAAGGCCTTACCCCTCGACTCAGTGCGTTTATAAATCGACCCAGCCGGGTAAGACGGTTGGTGCTGCGATGTTTGCAGCGATAAGACAGGTATGTTCAATGAGCGAATCATTCGCCGAGTTATTCGAAGAAAGTCTCAAGACCGTTGATATGGAACCCGGTTCAATCGTTACCGGTGTGGTTATTGATATCGACAACGAGTGGGTTACGGTCCACGCAGGTCTAAAATCTGAGGGTGTCATCCCTCGTGATCAATTTACAAACGCTAGTGGTGAGTGCACCTTAAATATTGGTGACGAAGTCCAGGTGGCACTGGAAACTGTCGAAGACGGTTTTGGTGAAACCAAGCTCTCGCGCGAGAAGGCAAAGCGCGCAGAAGCATGGAAGACGCTGGAAGCAGCTCACGTCGCTCAAGAGGTGGTCACTGGTGTTATCAACGGAAAGGTCAAAGGCGGCTTCACGGTTGATGTTGATTCTATCCGTGCCTTCCTGCCTGGTTCATTGATTGACGTACGTCCAA
>WTJR01000017.1 GCA_011524755.1 Halieaceae bacterium
TGCAGAAATACAGTTGACCGGACGGGGATCGCTTTTTTGGGTTTTTTACCCGGAAAGTCGGCTGGTCGATTTTCAATGCGCGCTTGACAGTCATCGGACATGGGGCAGTACAGGCAGCCGGGATTTGATTTGGTGCACAGCGTTGCTCCCAAATCCATGATGCCTTGAGTGTAGTCGGCAGTTCGCGTCCTTGGTGTGTGTGATTCTGATGCCGCCCAGAGCGCTGCCAGTACGTCTGCCTTACCGGGCCAGCCTTCGATAGCGTGGAATCGAGCCAATACGCGCTTAACGTTGCCATCCAATATTGGTGCCCACCCGCCGTGTCCAAGGGTCACAATGGCGCCGGCTGTCGATCTGCCAATGCCGGGTAATGTCTCTAGTGCTTCGACGGAGCTGGGAAACTCCCCATCAAAATCGCTGACAACCATTTGTGCTGCGCGGTGCATGTTGCGTGCGCGAGCGTAGTAACCGAGCCCGGTCCATAAACTCAGGACATCGTCGAGAGGCGCTTCTGCTAGATCTGTTACGGACGGATAGACCGACATGAATCGGGTGTAGTACGGAATGACGGTCGAGACCTGTGTTTGTTGCAGCATGATCTCGGAGACCCAGACGCGGTAGGGCGTTTTGTCCTGCTGCCAAGGAAGAGAGGTTCGACCGTACTCGTCAAACCAGGACAAAAGTCGCTCTGAAAATGAGGGAAGCTGAGTCATAAGATGAGCTGTTAAGCGCTTTGCTATACAATCCGCGGCCTAGTGTAGCGTCTCGGCGCAAAAGCCGACCCAAGTTTAGGAAAAACAGATGGACAACGCTCAAACGCCCGTGCGTGAAGCCACAGTCTCACGAGATACACTTGAGACTCAAATCACCGTATCGGTCTGCCTGGATGGAACAGGAAAAGCTGAGTTTGATACGGGCTTACCCTTCCTCGAGCACATGCTTGATCAGATAGCCCGTCACGGGATGGTTGATCTCAACATCAAGGCCAATGGCGATCTGCACATCGATGCGCATCACACGGTAGAGGACATCGGTATTACGCTCGGTCAGGCGCTGGCAAAAGCTGTGGGCGATCGTCGCGGCATACTCCGCTATGGGCATGCTTATGTGCCGCTGGATGAAGCCTTGTCTCGCGTTGTTATCGATTTTTCGGGCCGTCCTAGCCTTCACTACGATGTGCCGTTTACCCGCGCCTCAGTAGGCGATTTTGATGTCGATCTATTTGCAGAGTTCTTTCACGGGTTGGTCAATCACGCGCACCTGACCTTGCACATCGACAATTTGAAGGGTGAGAACAGTCACCACCAAGCCGAGACCGTATTTAAGGCATTCGGTAGAGCGCTTCGTATGGCAGTCTCTGCAGATGAGCGCGCGCCTTCGGCAATGCCATCAACCAAAGGCGTTCTGTAAATCCATGACGCAAACGGTTGCCGTTATCGATTACGGCATGGGCAATCTTCACTCCGTTGAAAGCGCACTGCGAGAGGCAGGCGCAAGCGATGTTGTAGTCACAGCAGATGCCGAGGCAATTTTGGCGGCAGATCGCATCGTGTTTCCCGGGGTTGGTGCCATTCGCGACTGTCTTGCCGAGTTTCGCCGACTGGGTTGCGAAACAACGCTTCGTCTAGCCGTCGACCGCGGTACGCCCGTATTGGGAATTTGCGTTGGCATGCAGTCGCTCATGGCGCGATCAGAAGAGAATGGCGGTGTTGATTGTCTGGGCTTCTTTGATGGAACAGTCACGCGCTTCCCAAGGAATCACAGTGATACCGATGGCACCAAGCTGAAGGTTCCTCACATGGGCTGGAATCAGGTGTCGCAAAACCAGAACCACCCACTTTGGGACGGAATTGCGGACAACGCGTATTTCTATTTCGTGCACAGCTTCTTTCTACCTGAGGCGGAATCTGATTACGTGGCGGGATCCTTCGACTACGGCATCAAGGGCAGTGCAGCCGTCGCCAAAGACAACGTGTTTGCTACTCAGTTTCACCCTGAAAAAAGCCATGATAACGGCTTGAAGCTGCTCGCTAACTTTTTGACATGGGACGGCACATGCTAGTTATACCTGCAATCGACCTGAAAGATGGGCAATGCGTTCGCTTGCGGCAGGGCGATATGGAAGACAGCACGGTGTTTTCTGATGATCCAGTCGCCACGGCGGAGCGTTGGGCAGAAGCGACGGCGCGCAGGCTGCACATGGTTGACCTCAATGGTGCGTTTGCAGGCAAGCCCAAGAATGCTGAAGCGGTCCGGGCGATTACCCGTGCGCTTCCCAGCTTGCCTGTTCAAATCGGCGGCGGCATACGCGATTGCGCGACCATCGAAAGCTACCTCAATGCCGGTGTGAGCTACGTCATTATTGGAACAGCCGCGGTCAAGGACCCGGAATTTGTTCGTGAAGCCTGTGAGCGGTTTCCGGGGCACATTATCGTAGGCATTGATGCCAAGGCTGGATTTGTCGCGACCGATGGCTGGGCTGAGACCAGTACCGTACTTGCCGTAGACCTGGCGCGTGATTTTCGAGACGCCGGTGTCGAGGCGATCGTGTACACGGATATCGAGCGAGACGGGATGATGCAGGGCGTCAACGTCAGTGCAACGGTTAATCTGGCCAAAGAGGGCGGCTTACCCGTGATTGCCTCAGGCGGTGTGACCAATATTGAGGACATTCGTGTTCTTTCCGAGGTGGCGCATAACGGCATTGTTGGCGCCATTACGGGTCGCGCTATTTACGAAGGGACATTAGATGTTGCCCAAGCGCAGGCGTTGGCGGATCAAGTGAGTGCAATGCAGTGAGCCTGGCGAAGCGCATTATTCCCTGCCTCGACGTCGATCAGGGGCGTGTTGTCAAAGGCGTGAACTTCGTAGGCATTCGCGACGCGGGTGATCCTATCGAGATCGCTCGTCGCTACAACGACGCAGGCGCTGATGAAATCACCTTCCTGGATATCACAGCTAGTCACGAGCAGCGCGATACCACTTATAGAACCGTTGAGCAGATCGCGTCTCAGGTGTTCATTCCACTTACGGTTGGTGGTGGCGTACGAGCTGTTACTGATATCCGCCGCTTGCTGAACGCCGGCGCAGACAAGGTCAGCATCAATACGGCAGCTATTTTCAATCCGGATCTTGTTCGCGAGTCAGCTGAGCGATTTGGTTCCCAGTGCATTGTGGTCGCGATGGATGTAAAAGCACTCGACGATGGCTCAGGACGTTATGAGTTATTTACCCACGGGGGTCGCAAACCAACAGGCATAGAAGCCATTGAGTGGGCCCAAAAAATGGCTGATTTTGGTGCTGGTGAAATTTTATTGACCAGCATGGATCGTGATGGAACCAAGGACGGCTATGACTTGCCGATTACGAGAGCCATCTCCGATGCGGTGGACATTCCCGTGATTGCTTCAGGAGGTGTTGGAACGCTAGATCATCTCGTGGCGGGGTTTACCGAAGGCGGAGCGGATGCGGTTCTAGCGGCGAGTATTTTCCACTTTGGCACGTATACAGTGGCCGAAGCAAAAGCGCACTTAGCTCAATCTGGAATTGCGATTAGAACGTAGTAAGCGCTAACTTACTCTTCGTCTGAAGATGAATCTTCAGAGTCTGCGTCAACATCACTTAGCGGTGTTTCTCCCAAGCTTTGATAGACGTTAATGCCCTTAAGTAAGGTAAAGGCCTCATAGATCTGATTGTCGTCCTCGCGCAGTGTTGCGATGGCTTCGGTCTCCGTTTCAACGTTTGATCCCGCGTTCTCAATACTCCGATTGAGGTCGGCTTCTCGAAGTCGGTTGCCTTGCTCAAGACTCGTTAACTGCGCCCGTTCAACTACCACGTCCGGCACAATACCTTCAGCCTGAATAGATCGTCCGTTGGGTGTGTAATAGAGCGACGTCGTTAATTTCAGGGCTTTGGTGTCAGAGACTGGAAGTACGGTTTGAACCGAGCCTTTCCCAAAACTTTGAGTGCCCATAATGACCGCTCGGCCGCGGTCCTGAAGCGCGCCTGCAATAATCTCAGAGGCGCTTGCTGAACCACCATTCACCAAAACCACCACGGGTACGCCCGGTAACAATTCTCCCGGTTCGGCGTTGTATGTGTTCATGGAGTCGGGGTGACGCCCTTTGGTATAGACGACCAAACCACCATCAAGGAAGTTACTGGCCATCTCGACACTGGCATTCATAACACCACCGGGGTTGTTACGGACGTCCAGAACAACACCTTTGACCTCACCTTTTTCGAGCGCTGATTCGATCGCACTGGTGACCTCGCGTCCCGAGTCTCTTTGGAAACGGGATACTCGAATCAGCCAGTAGCCATCGTCAAGCTCACGCGATCGCACACTGGGCACGTCGATAACGCCGCGAGTGACAATCACATCAAAGGGCTGGCTTTCACCGGCCCTGCCGATTTCAAGTGTGACTGTAGTGCCCTCCGGTCCGCGCATGTAAGTAGAGGACTCACTGGTCGACATGCCTTGCGTCGACGTGCCGTCAATTTTGAGGATCACATCACCAGCCTTCAATCCAGCGTCGATCGCGGGTGAGCCATCAATCGGTGTAACGATGGCAATGAAGCCACCCCGATAGCCGATTTCGATGCCCAGACCCGTGAACTGGCCTTCTGTCGATTCCTGAAGGTTCTCGTAGTCATCGTCGGTGAGGTAGGCGGAGTGCGGATCGAGGCTGGTCAGCATGCCTTTCACTGCCATTTCAAAGAGCTCCGCATCAGTCACATCCTCGACGTAGCCGCGACGAATCGCATCAAAGGTATCTGCAAACAGTTGAAGCTCCTCAAACGAGGTGCTAACCGCTGGCGGTTTCTCTTCAGTCGGCTCATTCGTCTGTGCCATGGCGACGTATGACGAGCTGAGTGCAAGCAGTGCTGTTAATAAACGGGTAGCTCTGCTGCCTGAACGACGTTCCCTAGACTTAAAACCGATATGTGCCATGCGTATCTGCTACCTAATCCAATTGGCCGGATTGACCGGAGTGCCACCTGAGCGTATCTCAAAGTACAAAGCCGGCTCAGTAGCCCCGCCACTTGAGCCAACGCGAGCAATGACCTCTCCCGGCGCCACCCACTCACCTGTCTCTTTGAGAAGGCTCTCGTTGTGTCCGTAAAGACTCATCCAGCCATCACCGTGGTCAACGATGGTAAGCAAACCCTGTCCTCGTAGCCAGTCTGCGTAAATGACGCGCCCATAATGAACCGACCGTACGGACGATCCCCGGTCCGCGGGGATCAGCCAGCCTTGCCATCTCAGATCACCGCGTTCTCGTTTTTGGCCGAACCGAGTTTTGCTGGCGCCATCGAGTGGCGCTCGTAGCTTGCCTTTAAGTGCGGCGAAATCATCGTATTCGCCTTCGAGCGACAGGTTGGCCAGACGCTCCAGAAGCTCGGCAAGTAGCGTGTTGAGTCGAACAGAATCGGCGCGCAGAGCCGCCACTTGTTTACCATCGCGGGCAAGCGATGCCGATAACTGGTCGATGAGCGCTTTCTGTTCCAAACGCTGACTCACTAATTTTGCACGTGTTTGGGTCAGCAATGCGCGGTCTTTTTCTTGTGCTTCCTGTGCGGCCGCGAGTTGAACACGGTTAGCATCGAGCTGGAGTACCGCCGCCTTAAATTCGTCGATCGTATCGAGCTGTTGATTAAGCAGTAAGTTGAAGTAGGCGAGATTCCGCTCCGTTTCCTGTGGCGCACTGTCGCCAAACAGAATCTTAAGATCGCCACCCTGTTTCAACACCGAAAAAATACCGATGCTTGTCTCTAAAGTCTCTTGTAGCTCATTTATCCTGCGCTCGATGCGTAAGCCATCAGCTTCAAGCTCGTTGATAGCTCGCTGACGTTGCTCAAGGCTGACCTGTGTCTTTCGCAAGGCTTCGTTAGCACGACCAATTGCGATGTCTGTATCGCGGAGCTGTGACTGGATCTCATCCCGCTCCTTTGACTGCGAGGTAATCAGTTGCTCTAGCGTCGCGATTTCATCGTTAATTGCTTTAATCGCAGCGCGTGCTTCCGCCTCACTTGTGAGCTCGTTACTGTCGGCGAAGGCGGGATAGGGGTCCAGCAGCATAGAGGCACTCACCACTGCCAGAGCGTGAATCCAAAGCCGAGAAAAAGTCATTTTGATTAACTAGGCAGAGAGCAGTGACTCGCCGGTCATTGCACTGGGTTTTGGAATGGCCATGAGATCAAGGATAGTGGGCGCGATATCGGCTAGCACTCCTGGCGCCTCTCTGAACTTTCGTCCGTGCGTTCCTATGTAAAACAATGGCACGGGCTCCGTTGTGTGCTGCGTATGGGGCTGTTCCGTATCGTGATCGTGCATTTGCTCGCAGTTGCCATGATCGGCTGTTACCAAGGCCTGACCACCGGCTGCCAACACAGCTTGCTCCACGCGAGCGATACAGGCATCCAAGGTTTCCACGGCTTTCACCGCCGCTTCGAAATTACCTGTGTGGCCAACCATGTCTCCATTCGCGAAGTTGACGACAATGAGCTCATGCGAACGATTTTCGATGCTCTCAATAATGGCGTCGGTCACTTCAACCGCCGACATCTCAGGCTTTAAATCGTAAGTGGCGACATCAGGGGAAGGAATAAGCACTCTCTCCTCACCTTCGAACGTCGCCTCGCGACCACCGCTAAAGAAAAAGGTGACGTGCGCGTATTTCTCGGTTTCCGCTATTCGCGCTTGCCGCAAGCCATGAGAGGCGATGACGGCGCCTAGGGTGTCCTCGATGATGTCGGGTCCGAAAGCAACGCTCGCGTTGATACCTTCAAAGTACTCAGTGGTCGCAACGAACCGTGCCTTTGGAAGGTGTTTGCGCTCAAACTCTGAGAAAGCGGGTTCTGTGAGTGCCTGGGACAGCTGTCGTGCCCGATCCGCTCGAAAGTTCATGAAGAGAATGCTGTCACCATCG
>WTJR01000020.1 GCA_011524755.1 Halieaceae bacterium
ACCAGGTGTGCGTATCGCCCATCTTCGGGATTTACCGCAACGGCCGTATCACCCAACATCGTTTCGGGTCGAGTCGTTGCGACGGTAACGGTTTCCTCGCTATCGGCAATGGGATAACGCAAATGCCACAAGCTCCCAGCTTCTTCCTCTTGAACCACCTCAAGATCCGAGATGGCAGTGTGAAGTTTGGGATCCCAGTTAACGAGGCGCTGACCGCGGTAAATCAAGCCTTCGTCATAGAGGCGAACGAAGACTTCCTTGACGGCCTCAGACAACTCTGGGTCCATCGTAAAACGCTCGCGGGACCAATCGACTGAGGCGCCCAGACGTCGCAGCTGTTGCGTAATTGTGCCGCCAGACTTCTCTTTCCATTCCCACACTTTGTCAATGAATTGATCACGTCCCAGCTCATGACGACTGACGCCTTCAGCTTCTAGCTGACGTTCAACCAGCATTTGCGTTGCAATTCCTGCATGGTCTGTTCCGACTTGCCAGAGTGTGCTGCGGCCTTTCATTCGGTTGTAGCGAATGAGTGCGTCCATGATCGCTTGCTGAAATCCGTGTCCCATGTGCAGGGTGCCGGTGACGTTCGGTGGCGGGATAGGAATGCAGTAAGACTCTTCACCGGAGCCTGGGGCGAAGTAATTTTTTGCTTCCCAATCTTCGTACCAGCGCGTTTCTATGTCAGCTGGAGAAAATGTCTTATCCATAGTTTAGGTAAACCTCATGCACTGCCCGTATCTCGTTCTTCAGGGCAGATCGTGTTTGGTCAGTGGATAGCCTCTATCCTTGTAGTGTCGCCAGGCATCACGTAACGCCTCCAGCGAATCCTCATCCTGAGTAACCACCTCGGCTACTCGCTCGAAGCGAGCAAAAAAGCTGGGTGGGGCCAGCGCGAGATTGATTAGAACGTCATTGTGCGAGCCGGGAGCATCGTCGAAGCCAAGTACCACTTGCTCTTCTTCATCGGTCGAAGCGAGGCAGTGCGGAACGAAACTGGAAGGTTTGAATCGCCAGAGATAGTCGTCCAGCGTATCTAACTGATCCCGTGAGTCGCAGTTAATGAAGACGCGATGTCCCCTACCTAAGGCTTTTTCCGTCAGACGCGCTGCAACGCTAAGTCGTGCCTCCGCTCCCGATGAGTTAACCACATAGAAATCGACTCGCGTCATTTCCGAATCATCAACTCGCTTTTTGGCGCAGGTACTCGACTAGCAGTGGTACAGGTCTACCCGTCGCTCCTTTTTGCATGCTCTGAAAGGCGGTCCCAGCGATATCGAGATGCGCCCACTTGTACTTTTCAGTGAAACGAGCCAAGAAACATGCGGCAGTGATGCTGCCAGCTGTACCCGTACCGATGTTCTGCATGTCGGCGTATTTACTGTTCAATTGGCGGTCGTAGCGCTTATTGATGGGCAGCCTCCAAGCCTCATCGCCCGAGGCGAGGCCTGCAGCCGTCAGTGACTCGGCTAGTCCATCGTCATTGGCAAAAAGACCCGATGCCTCATGACCCAATGACACGATGATGGCGCCAGTGAGTGTCGCAATATCCACAACCTCCTCGGGTTTGAATCTCTCGACGTAGGTGAGAGCATCGCATAGGACGAGTCGACCCTCGGCATCGGTATTCAAAATTTCTATGGTCTTACCGGACATGGATGTGACGACATCACCTGGCTTGGTCGCGCAGCCACTGGGCATGTTCTCGGCCGCGGCAACAACACCAATGACATTGATTTTGAGGCCCAGCTCGGCGACCGTCTGCATGACGCCAAAGACTGATCCCGCTCCACCCATATCGAACTTCATGGACTCCATGCCCTTGGCTGGTTTGAGTGAGATACCACCCGTGTCAAACGTAATACCTTTTCCAACGAGGCAATAGGGGGCTTGCTTGGCAGGTCCGCCCTCATATTTCATGACAATGAGCTTGGATGGTTCATCGCTCCCGTTGCCAACCGATAGCAGCGAGCCCATACCCATGCTGGCCATTTTCTTCTCATCGAGTACCGACACGGAGAGCTTGTCGTACTTGCGGCCAAGTGCACGGCCCTCTTTGGCGAGGTAGGACGGCGTGCATACGTTGCCCGGTAAATTAACCAACTCGCGTGTCAAGTTAGCCCCATTGCCAATCGTTGCGCCTACGCTGAGTGATTGTTTTGCCTTTGCTGCTGAGATGCCGTCGACTGCGACGGTCAGCTTAGAAAACGTGGGTCCCGGCTTTGGCGTACCCAAGGTTGCCGTGTAGTGGTAACAGGCCATCGCCATGTCGCGACCTAAGAATTCTAGAAATTGAGCGAGTGAGTCCTTGTCGTCAGCAATTGGATCTCCAACGACAATCGCATTTTTCGCCTTCGATGATGCAAGCGCTCTCGATACGGCGCCTGTTACCGATAGTTGAGCCTCGAGATTGAAACTCGAACGATCACCGCAACCTACCGACATGATGCGCGCGATATTTCCACTCCCCACCATGGTGGTTATTTTTCCTAGCTTTGCATCTGCATCACCAAGGGTGATTGCTCGCTGCAACACATCCCCTGCGGCAGCATTGACCTCGGATGCGGAAGTACTGAGGTCCTCATTTTTGAACAGCGGGACAACGACAATATCGCTCTTGGCTGTGGCTGCGCTCGCTGCTTTCGCGCCGTGTACGGTGAGTTTGCTCATGGTATTTCCTTACGTAAATCGGGCTGGTCAAACTGCGCCGTAGTGTATGATGATGACAGCCAGAACTAAACCTTGATGGCCAATTAAGCACCCCAAGCGTCGTAAAAAAATGCGTACACTTCGTTACCTTACGCTCGATGTCATAACCCACACGCTAGCGGTGTCGCTGGTATTGTTCTTGGTGGTGTTCAGCGGGCGGTTTATTAAATACCTAGCCGAGGCCGCTATAGGCGATTTGTCTGCGGGTATTTTGCTCCCAGTGATGCTTTATAAGTTGCCGGCTTTTTTCGAGCTTATTCTCCCTCTTGGCTTTTATATTGGTTTGCTGTTGTCATTTGGCCGTTTGTACGCGGACAGCGAAATGGTCATTTTCAGAGCGAGTGGCACGAGTCAGGTTCAATTGTTTAGGCACGTGGCTCCCGCAACATTGGCAGTCACCGCAGGCGTTGCGGTTATCGCACTGTTTGCTGGACCTTATGGCGCGCTCAAGGCTAATGCGTTGCTATCAGAGCCTCGCTCAGCGGAAGGCATGCATGTCTTGGCTGAGGGTCGCTTTAAGAAGCAGCGTGGCGGTGACTACGTTACATATGTTGCACGCATTGGTGATGACGGGCGCATGGACACCGTTTTTGTTGCAGAGCGTCAGCGCGCCGAATCGGGAATATCACTGTCGGCCACGCTTGCCGATGCCGGCTCGATCGAAATCGATCAAGCGTCGGGCCGGCGATATTTGGCCTTGTCTGATGGAAAACGATACGACATGACACCCGGCAGTGCCGAGCTGACGGAGGCGCAATTCAGCGGCTATCGTTCGTTGATCCCCGAGGTGGAGGGAGGATTGCGATCACAGGCCCGGATAGAGACCCTGCCTACGCTCATGCTGCTTTCATCCGATAACCCGGAGCATTTAGCAATCTTTGGCTGGCGGGTATCGCTGCCACTCATCGTTCCAATCATGGCGTTGTTCGCGATTCCTCTTAGTCGCACAGACTCGCGTCGTGGTCGATATGCGCGGTTGGGTCCGGCATTGCTCGTGTTCCTGCTTTATTTTGTTGCCCTGTCACAAGCGCGGACGATTTCCGAGGACTCGAATTCGGCATTGGTTTTCATTGCCGTGCATGCACTGTTCATGCTGAGTGGTCTGTTCCTGTTGTTTAAAGAGGAGCTTCCACGATGGCTCAGGGGGGGCGCGTGAAACAGCTAGACCGCTACCTACTTGAGACGTTGTTATGGTCAATTGTGGGTGTGCTGGGCGTACTGGTCATCTTGGATGGACTCAGTGATCTGATCGACGGGTTAGGTGACCTCAGCGATACCTACGGTTTCTCGGATCTTTTGATCTACATTGCCCTGACGTTACCCCGAAGAGTCGAGGAGTTCGTGCCATACGCAACCTTGATCGGCGCACTTTTCGGATTGGGACGGTTAGCCTCAAGTAGCGAGCTTACGATTATCAGAAGCGCTGGCGTATCGATGCCTCGACTAGGGTGGATGGCCGTAAAGCCAGCACTCATCGTTGCTCTGGCGGGGTTCGGTGTTGGTGAGTATGTCGCACCGGTCTCGGAACAAATTGCGGTCAGTCAACGTGCGCTGGCGCAGCGTGATGATCCTAATTTGGCCGGCCGATACGGCGCATGGAACAGGGATGGCGGTACATTTGTCCATGTCGATGCGGTGCAACGCGGAGGTCTGATTTTTGGCGTCACACTGATCGAGTTTGATGAGTCAGGTGCACTTGCGCGCTCGGTTGCCGCTGACCGAGGCACATTTCAGGGAGATCGGTGGCTACTCGAGGGCGTTGCGACGACAGAGATGACAGCCTCCGGTACTCAAGTATCGCGCCAAACAACCCGTGAGTGGGTGTCGGGGATTACCCCCAATCTACTCACACTGGACACGGTAAAGCCAGAGAGCTTGCCGGCGAGTCAACTTTGGGGTTATGCCGACTACCTACGCAGCCAAGGCCTATTGGCTAATGATATCGAGTTGGCTTTCTGGAATAAGGTGCTGCAACCGTTATCGTGTGCCGGGCTGGTTATTTTGGCGATGTCATTCATTTTTGGTCCACTCCGGGAGACCAATATGAGCTCACGTATTTTTGTGGGCGTACTAGCAGGTGTCGTTTTCCGAATCAGCCAAGATTTCTTCGGTCCCGTAACGCTGCTCATGGGCATGAGCGGTGGCGTAGCTGCGTTGTTGACGGTGATACTTTGCTGGAGCGTTGGATTGGTTTTGCTGCTCAGAAAGCAATAGCCAAAGGGGCTAGCTCTTCTTCCTAGGTGGGGTGAGCCTTAGCTCAGTGCCGGTCACTAGATCGTGGAGGTACAACCGATCCTCATTAAAAAATCGCCATAGAAATCCGCAGCTCGCAATCAGAGTGGTAGTGATATAGATCCAGAGCCCCGCGTCGTTCACATCGAATACCAGATAGGGCATTAATCCCAAGATAAAGGGCATAGAAGCCACAATGATTCGACCTGCCGCCTGACCCCAGGTTACTTTCATTGACGTTCCTTTAGACTCCAGCTTAACGCGCCATGCTTGCATACCCAGCGTCTGTCCTTTTTGCCGCCAAAACGTGCCGTAAAAGCCAATAAGGGCTGCATATGCAAGACTCCATTGCTGCCAAGCTGGGACTGTCCTTACCGCGGCTGTTTCTGTTGGGCCGTGTATGGCAACCAACACTGCTGATGTAACCATCAACAGCGGGATGATAAGAAACAAGTCATACACCATGGCTAGGAGATGACGCCAAAAGGGCGCTCTCGGCAGGGACGTACCGTCTTCAATGTCACTCACAATGAGTTCCTTGAGGCTAGTGATCCTCTAATTGTAAATGATCTGTTGAGACCAATGGTGGGGTCATGTCCCGGGGTTGGGTAGGGATAGACTCACCGGCTGCTGCGAGTGTAAGTGAGCTGGTCGATGAAACTGTGTTAGGTGATGGCTCCTCACCGGGTGCGCTGGATCCGACGGCGTGTTCAATCGCCTCGATACGCACTTTTGCGCCCCAAGAGGCAAATTGGTCTGATAATTTCTGCGCTTCATCAGCAGTGCAACCGCGCTTGATACGATGAGACTTGCCGTTGATTAGCACTGCAGCTTGGGTGGCCGGCAGATTGAAGGCCTCTTGAAGCTTCGTTTCGAGTTGTTGCATGACGACTGACTCCACCGATTCGCCATCAAACCAAACATCGAACATGGTGTTGCCTCCAGCACTCAGTTTACAGGTGACAGTTCCCTGCTGAAAAAGGTATCTGATATCCTGTGTTTATCTAGTATGAGTCTAACGTATGCCTGTTATCCAAGATCAAGTTGAACAGCGCCTAACTGAGCATTTCTCGCCATTTTTTGCGGAAATTGTGAACGAGAGCCACATGCACAATGTTCCTCCAGGGTCAGAAAGTCACTTTAAGGTGACGCTTGTCTCGGATGTGTTCGAAGGGCTTCGACTGGTGAAACGTCACCAAGAGGTGTATCGCATTCTGCAGCCACTCATCGGATCACCCATTCACGCCCTTGCGCTCCACACTTACACCGAGAGTGAGTGGTCTGAGCGAAATGGCTCTCCCGATTCACCTAACTGTATGGGTGGTAGTAAAGCGTGAGCGAAGAACAGATGAGTGCACCCACCCAGGTGGTTGCGCTCTATCGATTTGTGCGGCTGGATGACTTCGAGTCTTTGCGTGAGCCGTTACTTAATTTTTGTCTAGACAGGAACATCAAGGGAACGTTGCTGCTCGCACGGGAGGGCATTAACGGAACGGTGGCCGGCAGTAGCTCGGCCATTGAAGCACTGCTCGAATACCTGACCGCCGACGACCGTTTGGCTGATCTGGACTGTAAGTTTTCCTATCATGAGGAGCGTCCGTTCCTGCGAATGAAGGTCAAGCTCAAGCGCGAAATCGTTACGATGGGGCAGCCGGATATTGATCCCAATCAATGTGTTGGACGCTACGCCTCTCCTCAAGAGTGGAATGCACTTATTGATGATCCAGAAGTCTTGGTGATCGATACGCGCAATGAGTACGAGGTTGAAATCGGCACCTTTGAAGGCGCGGTAAACCCACATACCAACAGTTTCAGAGAGTTTCCTGATTGGGTAGATCAGAACCTCGACCCCAGCAAACATAAAAAAGTGGCGATGTTTTGCACTGGAGGTATTCGGTGCGAGAAATCGACGTCACTGCTAGTCTCCAAGGGATTCGAAGACGTCTGGCATCTGAAGGGTGGCATCCTAAATTACCTTGAGCAGACT
>WTJR01000128.1:0-5273 GCA_011524755.1 Halieaceae bacterium
AGTGATCTCGATTTAGATAGCAACGGTCGAATTTTGCTCCCCGGCGCCTTGCGCGAATACGCACATTTAGAGAAGCGAGTTGTTCTGGTAGGGCAGGGGAACAAATTAGAGCTTTGGTCAGAGTCGCTGTGGGAGGCTGAGTGCGAGGCAGCACTGGCGGCCGATGAAGGCGATCTTCCTGCTGAGCTGATGGAGTTGAAACTTTGAGTCAGGCGGAGCACGTTTCCGTATTACTTGAAGAGTCGGTTGCGGCGCTCGCCATCAAACCCGACGGCATCTACCTCGACGGCACCTTTGGGCGCGGCGGCCATAGCCAGGCCATTCTTAATTCCTTATCTTCCAATGGGCGTTTGATTGCCTTTGACAAGGATCCACAGGCGGAGAGCTCGGCAGGGCAATTCGCTGATGACCCGCGTTTTGAATTTGTGCCGGCAAGTTTTGCGGATATCTCTGATCGAGTCGCTAAGGCGGAGCTCGATGGCATCCTACTTGATCTCGGTGTTTCATCGCCTCAGCTCGACAATGCTGAGCGCGGATTTGGCTTTAGTGATGATGGCCCACTCGATATGCGGATGGATACGCGCGCGGGTATTACCGCTGCGGAGTGGCTGGCAACGGCTTCTGAGGCGGATATTGCAGATGTCATCAAGACTTACGGCGAGGAGCGGTTTGCTAAGCGAATGGCGTCGGCGATTGTCAAAGCGCGTGCCGAGTCACCGATAACGCGGACAAAGCAGCTAGCCACTATTGTGGCGGAGGCCAACCCCAAGTGGGAGCCAAACAAGCATCCGGCAACTCGGGCTTTTCAGGCCATTCGCATTTTCATTAACAGAGAGCTTGAGGATCTAGAAGCTGCTCTGGGACAGATGGTTGATACCTTGTCCGAGGGTGGGCGCCTAGTAGTCATCAGCTTCCACTCTCTTGAAGATCGGATTGTTAAGCGCTTCATGCGTGACCAAGCACGCGGTCAGCAACTCCCAAAGTATGTGCCTGTTACTGACAGCGATACAGGGAAGACACTGAACTTGATTGGCAAGGCCGTAAAGCCCTCAGCAAGTGAAGTGCAACGCAATCCCCGATCTCGATCAGCGATTATGCGCGTGGCGGAGCGTCGAGCATGATTCGCCGTTTTCTTATGTCACCCCTGGGCCTTGCTGCCTGCTTTCTTGCTGTTGTGATCAGCGCGCTGTCGGTGGTTAAGGAGACGCACCAAACCAGAATGCTTTTCGCGACGCTTCAGGCGCAGGAGAGCGAACGCTGGCAGTTGCAGGAGGACTACAGTCGTCTCGTTCTCGAGTACTCAACGCTGTCTGCGCCACATCGCGTGAGTGCTATCTCGCGCACATCACTCACCATGACATCGCCGGACACAGGCGCTATTAGAGTGGTGACCGAATGAGTGCCAAAGCCAACGCGACGCCCATCTTCAAGTGGCGCATTATTGTCGTAACAGCATTGCTCGCTGGTCTATTTGGCATGTTGGTTCTGCGTTTGGTTCAGCTTCAGGTTGGCGCGAGTCAATATGGGGCTGACTTCCTACAGCGCCAAGGTGATCTTCGTGCTGTGCGATCTGCGGAAATTCCAGCTTACCGGGGTTTGATTACCGATCGCCGAGGTGCGCCACTCGCGGTTTCTACGCCGGTTGTGACTCTCTGGGCAAATCCTCAGGAGCTCCGCGGCAGTGGTCGCGAGATCGAGCTCGCCGAGTTGATGAACCTTCCGGCCTCTGAATTTACATCGCGCTTGGATCGCTACCGTAAAAAACAATTTATGTATCTTGCGAGGCATCAAACGCCTCAAACGGCGCGAACAGTCCTCGCGGCAGATATCCCCGGTGTTTACGGTCAGCGGGAATACAAGCGTTTCTATCCTGCGGGGGAGGTGGTCTCCCAGTTGGTGGGTACAACTGACATCGATGGGGCGGGAGCAACGGGCGTTGAATTAGTCTTCGATAGTCAGCTTCAAGGCCAGCCCGGTAAAAAGCGCTTTATTAAAGATCTCCACGGTGAGGCGATTAGAGACATTGGCGTGGTGTCGGAGGCTGCGGATGGTGAGTCGATTCGGCTCAGCATTGATCTGCGACTCCAGCACGTACAGCACCGAGAGTTGTTGCGCGCTATGAGGGAAACGGGCGCATCGGCCGCGTCGGCCGTGACGCTGGATGCCATGACGGGTGAAATCCTAGCGATGACTAATCTGCCGTCGTTCAATCCGAATAGACGAGGTCAGTTGGATCTTGCGGCTATGCGCAACCGGGTCGTCACTGACGTTTTTGAGCCTGGTTCAACGGTGAAGCCATTGACTCTGGTAGCCGCGCTCGAGAGTGGTGAGTTCGACATCGAAACCCTCATCGATACATCGCCTGGCCGCATCACTGTGGGTAATAAGGTGCTCCCTGATCCACGTAACTACGGCGAAATTACGGTATCTCGCGTCATTGAGAAGTCGAGTCAGGTGGGTGTCACAAAAATGGCCCAGGCCATTGGTCACGAGCACATCATCGATGTATTCCAGCGTTTCGGTCTAGGTCAGCTGACGGGTGCGGAGTTCCCGGGTGAGCGCGCAGGGCGTCTACCCGATCATGATTTCTGGAGCGCCATTGATCGTGTCACTCCCGCGTTTGGCTACGGTTTATTGGTGACGCCACTGCAACTGGCTCATGCCTATGCCGTCTTTGCCAATGAAGGGCGTATGGTGCCATTAACGCTGTTGGCGCAGACCTCTCAATACAATGACCAGAGCGCGAGTGGCGGTCGACAGATCATCTCACCGGTGGTAGCAGAGAAAGTTGTTACGGTTCTGCACCGGGTGACAGGCCCTGAGGGTACAGCTCAGCGTGCCACGGTTTCGGGCTTCGATGTTGGAGGTAAGACCGGCACGGTTCACAAGGTAGGACGAGAGGGTTATCTCGACGACCGATATGTCGCGCTGTTTGCTGGCGTTGCACCTGTTGAGTCACCCCGTTACGTGACGGTCGTTGTCATCGATGAGCCGGAAGGCGACGTTTACGGCGGTGGTGCTGCAGCGGCGCCGGTTTATTCGAGAATTACCCAAGAGGTTTTGCGGATACAGAACGTCGTTCCTAATTCGGCCGAGCCAGTGTCGAACGGCCGCATGCTGGCGGCTTCGCGGGAGGGTGATTCCCGTGCCTGAGATGAATCTTGCGACGTTGACTCAATCAGTGGCTCAAGTGCCTGCGTCAGTGAATGGCCTTATGGCGACCGGATTGTCGCTGGACAGTCGCACTATCGAGAGCGGTGGTGTTTTCGTGGCTATGCAAGGGTTAGCTTCGGACGGCAGAGCCTATATTGACGCGGCTTTTGCTCGCGGTGCAGTTGCGGTTTTGGCTGAGGCAGAGGGTCTGGAGTCATCTGATTCACGGGTCATACCCATTCAGGGGTTAAAGGCGCAGCTTGGCGAGATAGCTCGGCGATTTTACGCAGATCCCAGTAAAGATCTCTCGCTGCTAGCGGTGACCGGCACGAATGGAAAAACCAGCATTACCGACTACATAGGTCAGCTTCTCCGCCTCTTGGGTGCATCGGCCGGTACGATCGGCACCTTGGGTGCGAGGACGCGCGCAGGCGAAGCGGTCGATGCTCAAAATACAACGCCAGATATTCTGTCTTTAAATCAACACCTTGCTGACTGGCGTGATGAGGGAGTGCGTCACGTGGCCATTGAGGCCTCGAGTCATGCGCTAGAGCAGGGCCGCTTGGACGGCCTCACGGTCCACACCGGTGTGTTCAGCAATCTGACCCGAGACCACTTGGACTACCACGGCGATCTCGAGAGCTATCGCAGTGCCAAACTCCGGCTCTTCAATGATTTTTTGCCTTCGCGTGTCATTTATAACGCGGATGATGAAGCGACACATGAGGCACGAGAGGCGTCCTCAAGTCCGGCATTTGGCGTGTCCTTTATCGACCCAAATGCCGACGTCTACGTGAAAGTAACGAGCGAGACCTCAGCGGGTTTGGCGTTTCAGATTCATTCCCCATTTGGCACAGCTGACATCAAAACCGCACTCCACGGGCGGTTTAACGCATTTAATGTCACGGCCGCCGTCGTTGCCGTAACAGGACTGGGATTCTCCTTCACAGAGGTGGCGAATGCGGCCTCGCATCTGCTGCCGGTTGATGGTCGAATGCAAGAGGTCAAAGGTGGTAGCGATATCCGCGTGGTCGTTGACTACGCCCACACCCCTGACGCGCTAGCCAGTGCGCTGAGTGCGCTTAAGCAGTCATGCACTGGTGCACTTTGGGTTGTCTTTGGCTGTGGTGGTGATCGTGACGCGGGTAAGCGTCCTGAGATGGGTCGCATCGCCGACTCACTGGCGGATCAGCTGGTGGTCACTAATGATAATCCGCGCTCGGAATCGCCCGAGATGATCGCCGAGGACATACTGGTCGGGATCACTGGCTCAGCCTGCCACGTCGAACTCGATCGCGGCGCCGCTATTCGGCACGCAGTTTTGAATGCGCGATCCGGCGACACGGTTCTGGTTGCCGGTAAAGGACATGAGAACTACCAGCTGGTTGGGAAAAATAAGCTCGACTTCTCGGATGTGAGCTGCGCGGCCGAGGTGCTTCGAGAGCGGGAGGCGGCCCATGCTTGAGCTTCGTCTCTCTGAATTAGCCCAAAGTTTGGGCGTCGCCTGCGAAAGTGGTGACGCTGTAGTCACGGGTCTGGCGATCGACAGCCGAGCGGTGAAGCCCGGTGATCTCTTCGTGGCGATCGACGGTGAACATGTCGACGGGCACGATTTTATCGATAAGGCATTGGACAATGGTGCAGCCGCTATTGCCTGCACTCGGCCGATTGACGTCGCCGCACCACACATTGAAGCCGCTGATTCGCAGCAGGTCTGCGCACACTATGGGCAACTCATCAGAGGCCGATTCCACGGCTCGGTGATTGGAATCACCGGCAGTGCTGGTAAGACGACCGCGAAATCGTTTCTCGAGTCTATTTGCGGGCGTGCGGGGACAACGGTCGCCACCTTGGGTAACCAGAATAACGAGCTCGGTGTTCCTTTGACGCTCGCAAGATTGTCAGCAAATCCAACGTTTGCGGTCGTTGAAATGGGGGCTTCGCAGAAAGGTGACATCGCTTATTTGAAGTCAATGGCTGCCCCTCAGGTGGTCGTGCTGCTCAACGCGCTCGAGGCGCATGTGGGGCGCTTTGGAAGTCTAGAGGCCATTGTCGAGACGAAGGGTGAGATCCTCGATGACCTTACTGCCTCCGATACGGCCGTGCTAAACGCGGACCAA
>WTJR01000128.1:5373-6878 GCA_011524755.1 Halieaceae bacterium
CTCGAGAGGGGTATCCGCCTGATTGATGACAGCTACAACGCGAGTCCCTCCAGCGTCATGGCTGCCCTCGACTCGCTCAAGCATGCCAGACCACCGCGCACCGCGGTCCTGGCCGACATGTTGGAGTTAGGTGATGACGGACCGGATTATCACCGCGAGGTGGGTCGGCATCTATCAGATCTGGGTATCGAGCGCGTTATCGCTGTGGGCGAGCTATCAGCGCACATCTCAGATAACTGCGTCTCTCACGCTCTGCACTTTGCCAATACCGATCAGTTGTTGGCCGATTGCCCCGAGTTTTTTCAGGACGAAACGATTTTGGTTAAGGGGTCCCGCGGTATGCAGTTAGATCGCTTTGTGACTTCAATGACAGCATCTGTAGGAGAGGCGACGTGTTAACTTGGCTCGCACAACAGTTGGCGGCGTGGGAATCTGCATTCTCCGTTTTTCAGTACATCACGCTACGCGGCATCCTGTCTGCGATGACAGCTCTGGTGATCTCCACTTTGGTAGGCCCGCGGATGATCCGATGGCTTCAGGAGATGCAGATCGGTCAGGCAGTGCGCGTTGATGGCCCTCAGTCGCATTTGAGTAAAGCGGGCACTCCGACGATGGGTGGTGCGCTCATCATTGTTGCGATTGCCTCGGGTACCTTGCTGTGGGGTGATCTAACAAGCAAGTACCTTTGGGTGGCTCTCCTCACTACGGTGTTATTTGGTGCGATCGGCTGGGTGGACGATTATCGAAAGGTCGTTGAGAAAGACTCGCGCGGACTGCCTGCACGCTGGAAGTACTTCTGGCAGTCAGTGGTAGGCTTGGCGGCAGTCAGCTATTTATTTGCTACGTCGACTCAAGTCCCCGAGTTAACTCTCTATCTCCCGTTCTTCAAGGACTTTGCGTTAGCGATGGGAATCCTCTTCATCCCGTGGGCTTACCTTGTCGTTGTAGGGTCGAGTAATGCCGTTAATTTGACCGATGGGCTCGATGGTCTGGCGATTCTCCCTACGGTCATGGTGGCTGTGGGCTTGGGCATGATTGCTTATGTCACGGGGCGTGTGGACTTTGCGTCCTATCTGAATATCGCCTACATCGCAGGTGCCGGCGAGATGGTCGTTTTCTGTGGTGCTATCGCGGGTGCGGGATTGGGGTTCTTGTGGTTTAACACTTATCCAGCCATGGTGTTTATGGGCGATGTCGGTGCTTTAGCACTGGGCGCTGCGCTGGGTATTGTCGCTGTCATCATTCGACAGGAACTCGTGCTCTTTATCATGGGTGGTGTTTTCGTCATCGAAACGCTGTCCGTCATTATTCAAGTTGCCTCCTTTAAGTTACGCGGCAAGCGTGTCTTCAAAATGGCACCCATTCATCATCACTTTGAACTCTCCGGTTGGCCTGAGCCGCGCGTGATTGTCCGTTTTTGGATTATCACAGCGATGCTTGTGCTCTTCGGATTGGCGACGTTGAAGCTGAGGTAGGACTGAATGATGCCTGAGCTTATTTCCAGT
>WTJR01000033.1 GCA_011524755.1 Halieaceae bacterium
AATGATTGCACGTCATATTTTTGATTCTGACCACGATGTGTTCCGTGATGCAGTGCGAAAGTTCTTAATGGATGAAGCCTACGAGCAGCATGCGGAATGGGAAAAAGAAGGGCAGATCGATCGCAACTTTTGGTACAAGGCGGGAGAGCAGGGCATGTTGTGCCCGGGTGTTTCCGAAGAGTACGGCGGTGTCGGCGCGGACTTCCGTTACAACATGGTGATTGCGGAAGAGGTATCCCGTTTAGGTCTAACGGGTATCGGGTTTTCGCTACACAACGACGTGACAACACCCTACCTAACCAACGTTGCCAATGAGGCGCAAAAGGAAAAATTTCTGCCCCGCTGTGTCTCAGGCGATTGCATTGTCGCTATTGCAATGACCGAACCCGGTACAGGTTCCGACTTGCAAGGCATCAAGACGTCGGCTGTTGATAAAGGTGATCACTACCTTTTGAACGGATCAAAGACCTTCATCACTTGTGGTCAACAAGCCGATATCGTGCTGGTTGTGTGCCGAACCAATCCGGATCCGTCAGCAGGCGCTAAGGCGTTTAGTATTCTGATTGTTGAAGATGGCATGCCGGGTTTTGAGCGCGGTCGCAATCTCGATAAGTTGGGTCAGAAGGCGCAGGACACGTCCGAACTCTTTTTCAATGATGTCAAAGTGCCGAAAGAGAATTTGCTGGGCGAAGAGGGCATGGGTTTCATCTACCTCATGCGAGAACTTCCCCAAGAGCGTCTGAGTATTGCCGTATCGGCCATGGCAAGCTGCGAGGCGGTCATAGAGCAGACGGTCAACTACGTGAAGGAGCGCAAAGCCTTCGGTAAGAGCATTGCTGAATTTCAGAACACACAGTTCACGCTAGCGCAGTTGCAGGCTGAGGTGACCTCTATGCGCGTCTTCATTGACCGGTGCGCCGAGCTGCTACTCGAGAAGGAATTGACGACCGTCGATGCGTCCAAAGCAAAATTATTGGCCACGGAATTGCAGGGGAAAGTCACTGACCAGTGTGTTCAGCTACACGGTGGTTACGGTTACATGTGGGAATACCCGGTGACGCGCGCGTACGCGGATGCACGAATTCAACGTATCTACGGTGGCACCAGCGAAGTGATGAAGCTCATTATCGGTCGAGACTTACTTTCGGATTAACGATTAGATAGCAAATAAAAAGGGCAGCCTAGGCTGCCCTTTTTTGTGGGTTATTGCGGAGTGCTACCACATTGCCACGGGGTTAATGATCATTTGAACTGCCCCTTTCAGACGCGCCTGGCCGAGAACAAACATGAACTCGTGAACCCCTTCATCGGCTAATCGTCCCGTATTCATTGTCTCGAGGATGTAAATGCCGTGCTGTTTCAAGAGAACGACGTGGTCGTAGAAGATTTTGTCACCCGCACGCGGTGGCACTGCGCCCAGGCCCCAGGTGTCAGCACCCACGGCCATGGGTTTGAGCCCCGCTAAAAAGACTGAGGCTTCGTTGGTAATACCCGGGATACTTCCCGCCCACAGAGAGGGGTTTTGTTTGAGTGTCGCATCGGTATAGCCAGTGTGCAGTAGGACAACATCGCCTTCACCAACCGTGACTCCCTGAGACTTCATGGCAGCTTTGATGTCATCTGACGTGATGGGCTGTCCGGCTTGAAGCGAATCAACACCCATTTGCTTGGCGATATCGATCATGACACCGCGCCCGACCATGGGCGGGATGCCGCTAATGTCGAGTTTCGTAAGGCCGGTGATAATGGAGAAATCTTTGCCTTGGTTACAGTTGTAGAACTCGCCAGCCTCACCCATGTGTCCTAGGCCGTCGAGCTGTGGTCCTGTACCTAGCCACATCTGCAAGACGTCATCGTTTGAGCTGGCTTCCCAGCCCACACCCAAGTCCGCGTTGAACTGCTGGTTTGGTTGAACAACCTGCAGTTGGGTATAGCGAGGTGGATAGGCTGGCATGCCTGGCTCGATAACGATGCCAAGTGGGTGGCTAATTCCTTTTTTGACGAGTTTTGCAGCCGCCGCTGTGCGTTCAGGGGTCACTCGATTTGCTGCACCGATTTGGTCATCGGCGCCCCAAGGCGAGGGAACGCATTCATCCGCTGATACGGCGGAAGTAGCGACGATCAATACCAGCGAAAGACTGGTTCTAGCGAGATTGACGATGAAGCTCATGATGATTCCTTTTATTGTTGTGAGTCGCTTTGTTTGTCGACGAGATAGACAATCTGATCACCAAAAATGGTAACTGCCTCGTCACCATCACAACATAACGCGGGTCATCGCTAGGGCCAAGTGGTGATAACGATACGAGTCCCAAGTGATGGTT
The DNA here is from genome assembly GCA_011524755.1 of Halieaceae bacterium. GTDB lineage: Bacteria > Pseudomonadota > Gammaproteobacteria > Pseudomonadales > Halieaceae > Luminiphilus. The sequence continues at coordinate 2,325 of WTJR01000033.1, forward strand.
AGCCTGTGGGCGGCAATTGGACATAACTCTGTCGGATGCGGTCGAGTTCTCGATGCATCGCTATACGCTGTTTGCGGATTGCATCAGGTCACTCTTGGTGCGAGCATCGTTGCCTTCTCAAGTAAGGGGTAGGTGATGAGCAAGGGTGCGTTAGACGGAATTAAAGTGGTCGAAATAGCAGGGATTGGGCCAGGTCCTTGTGCAGGCATGATGTTGGCAGATATGGGGGCAGAGGTAACGGTCATAGATCGTCCAGTTGCCGACCCTGAGACGGCAGCAGCCTTTGCGAAATACACCATCTTTAACCGCGGCAAAAAGTCAGTTGCATTGAATTTAAAGGACCCTGATGCCGTCGATGCACTTCTTAAGTTAATCGATACCGCCGATGTGTTGATTGAGGGGTTTCGCCCCGGCGTCATGGAGCGGCTCGGCCTCGGTCCTGAGGTTTGCTGCGCGCGCAATCCAAAGCTGGTCTACGGCCGAATGACAGGCTGGGGACAAACCGGCCCCCTATCGCATGCGGCAGGTCATGACCCGAACTACATTGCCCTCACCGGCGCGCTTTGGGCGGGGGGTAGTCATGAGCACAGACCGACAGCGCCATTGACCCTCATCGGTGACCTAGGCGGTGGCACCATGATGCTGGTATTTGGTGTTTTGAGCGCCATTATCCACGCGCAAAAAACGGGCGAAGGTCAGGTGGTGGACGCGGCGATTACTGATGGCGCCGCTTATATTTCGACACTGTTGTGGGGAATGCATAACTCCGGGCAAATGACAGACGTTCCGGGTTCGGGGTGGGCTGACTTTGGTTCACCTTGGCACGATACCTATCGGTGCTCGGATGGCGAGTACATCACTGTGTGTGCGCTAGAACCCCAATTTTATGCGTTGCTTATTGATGGCTTGAATCTCAATGATGACCCGATGTTTGCCAATCAATGGGACAAAGAGCAGTGGCAGGCCGGCAAGGAAAAGTTCCGTAGTATTTTCGCCGCTAAGACCCGTCAAGAGTGGTGTGATCAATTCGAAGGAACCGATGTGTGTTTCGCACCCGTTCTTAATTTTTCAGAAGCGCTTGAGCATCCGCATAACGTCGCGCGTGAGACCTTTTTTACCCGAGACGGGATTGCCCAGCCAAGCCCCGCGCCGAAGCTCAGTGCAACGCCCGGTGCGGCCGGCACAGTACCGACACCAGGGACGCATACCGCTGAAGTGTTGGAGGCTTTAGGTCTCGATTCTGAGACACTTAAGAAGTTGGTTGGTTAACAAAATAACGGCGGGATTTGCGCGCTGATGGGGGAGATTCCTTTGAAGGAACAACTATCGGATCAAGGTCTTTTAAAGACACAGGCCTTCATCAATGGTCATTGGATTGATGCCCATGATGGAGCAACTATTGATGTAACGAATCCGGCGACCGGTGAGGTCCTGGCCAGTGTTGCTAAAGTCGGAGCTGCTGAAACTGCGCAGGCTATTGAGGCTGCCGAGAAGGCAATGGAGAGCTGGCGGAATTTGCCGGCCAAGGCTCGCGCTAACATTCTCCGAGACTGGTTCAATATCATCATGGCCCATCAGGAAGATCTTGCGAGGATCATGACCCTTGAACAGGGCAAGGTCATTGCTGAGAGCCGCGGTGAGGTGGCGTACGGTGCATCCTACATCGAGTGGTTTGCCGAGCAGGCGAAACGCATCGACGGTGACGTGATACCCGGCCCCAGCCCAGATAAGCGGATTGTGTGCATCAAGCAGCCCGTGGGTGTCTGTGCTGCCATTACCCCTTGGAATTTCCCTAATGCGATGATTACGCGCAAGGCAGCGCCTGCGCTGGCAGCGGGATGCTCGATTGTGATCAAGCCGGCGAGTGAAACTCCCTTATCGGCTCTAGCCTTGGCTGAGCTCGCCAAGCGAGCAGGTATTCCCGACGGTGTGTTGAACGTCGTTGTCGGTAGCTCTGGCGATATCGGAAGTGAGCTGACTTCAAATCCTATCGTGCGGAAACTCTCGTTCACCGGGTCAACGGAAGTCGGGAAATTACTTGAAGCTCAGTGCGTCCCGACCTTGAAGAAAACGTCGATGGAGTTAGGCGGGAACGCGCCGTTCATTGTCTTTGAGGATGCGGATCTCGACTCGGCGGTTCAGGGCGCGCTTATTTCTAAATACCGTAACAGTGGTCAGACCTGTGTCTGTTCCAATCGGATTTTGGTGCAGGCGTCTGTTGCAGACGCATTCGTTGAAAAACTGGTTTCTGCGACGTCAGCACTGAGTCTCGGTAACGGTCTTGCCGATGGTGTCGACTTGGGCCCGTTGGTCAATAATCGCGCCGTTCATGACGTCGATGCCTTAGTGAGAGCCACTGTGGAGGCCGGTGCGACGGTCGCCCTCGGCGGGGCACCCAGTGAACTAGGTGGGAATTTCTATCAGCCGACCATTCTCACTCATGTCACGCCCGACATGGCTGTGTTCCGAAATGAGATATTTGGTCCCGTAGCGCCCGTAACTGTGTTCCAGACGGAGGAAGAGGCAATTGCTCTGGCGAACGACACGGAGTTCGGACTGGCGAGTTATTTTTATACTCGAGATATTGGTCGTGTGTGGCGAGTTAGCGAAGCGCTGGACTACGGTATTGTGGGCGTCAACGAGGGGATTATTTCAAACGAAATGGCACCTTTTGGTGGCGTGAAAGAATCTGGTTCCGGTCGTGAGGGCTCCAAGTACGGAATTGAGGACTACCTCGAGATCAAATACGTGCTGATGGGTGGGCTGGCATAGCAGCCCACCGATCAAGAGACCTTTCCGCTGATTTACTCTGCTTCGAATCGCACGTTATCGATTCGAAAGCGCGTCCCATTGTGGTCCCGAGCCCAGATGACAATGCCCGTGTTCACGTTAGAGATCACCAGCCCCGTTGACGTAAACGCAGACATAGGGACTTTGACGGTTTGCCAGTCGTTTCCAGGTTGCACGGTTAAGTCGATGTGCGCTGATGTGCAGGGGTAGAAGCAATCAAGCTTGACGCGGTAATCATTGGGCCCCTCGATATGCTTCAAGTCCAGAACGAAATGACCATCCGCGTAATCGCTCAGATCAACACCCGTTGACGACTCTGTGAACAGTGCAGCATAGGCAGCTGCGGGTTCATGTCTTATTTCGAGTACGGGTCCGCGTTCTTCATCACTGAGATAAGACCAACTGATGCTTGGACAGGCTTCGCCATCGTCGTTGATACACAGGTCGTAGTTAATTGCGGAGTCAAAGGCTCGCGTACCTAAGTCATAGGTTGAAGTGAAGCCACCATTCTCAAAGACCCAGAAAGGATCCGCATTTGGATTGCCGCCTCCCGTTCCACCCCCCGAGCCAGAACCCTCGACAATGCCCGACTCAGTATTATTCGGGTCTTCTGTCAGCGTAGGGAGGTCCTGAGTATCCGAGTAACTCAAGCCATAGCCACGATCAAACAGGGCAGCGGCGACGGGCGCTTCTGCATTTGTGGGGTTGATCGCGCCACCCGGCCAGCTGAAGCTGAGACGACCGGTCATATCATGCGCTGCATTTCCCTGAGCATCGGTAAACAGTACATCAGAGATACCGGTGGCTTCAGTGCCTGGTAGCCAGCTCGCTACGAAAGCATCGGACAGGTTTAGTTCTGGATTAATAAACATGGGGCGACCACTCATCAATAGAGTGATAACGGGGATGCCCGAGTCTCTGAGGCCCTGTACTTGGTTCAAGACACCACTTGCACCCCAGTCAAGATTTTGGAGATCGCCGTTCCCTTCGGCATAAGGCTGTTCTGAGAGAACAACGACGACCGCATCGGGTGTAGTCGTGAAACTGCCAGTGGCTGAGTAGTCTAACGTGCCGCCCGCCGCTTCAACGGTATCCGTAAAAGCATCCCGAATGGTTGTCGCTCCGGGAAAGTCGGCATTTGTTGTTCCTGTTCCCTGCCAAGTCACAGACCAGCCACCCGCTTGCAGTGGTACGCTGTCGGCCGCACTACCGACGAGCAAAATGCGTTGGTCTGGACGCAGTGGTAAGACCTGACCGTTATTTTTTAAGAGCACCTGTGAGCGGCGAACCGCTTCCCTCGCAATTTCGCGGTGGGCAGTGCTACCGACAACCTCGACGGGTTGTCTGGCTGGATCAAAGTTGCGATCGATAAGCCCCAGTTTTTGTTTGAGCTCGATAATGCGTGTCACGGCTTCGTCGATGCGGGCCTCTGAAACCTGATTTGTCTGAACCTGATTGATCAAGTTATTTCTGAACGAGAGCCATTGCGTTGGCACCATCACCATATCGATACCGGCATTGATCGCCTGAGCGCAGCTGGTATCCGAGCACCCCTGGACCTGGCCGACGCCGTTCCAGTCGGAAATGACCATGCCGTCGAAGCCTAATTGCCCCCGAAGAACATCGGTGAGCAAGGATTTAGATCCGT
>WTJR01000179.1 GCA_011524755.1 Halieaceae bacterium
TCCCGACACCCAGGTTCGAAGCCTGGTGCTCTATCCAGCTGAGCTACGGGCGGAGCGGCTGTCACAATCGACAGGGCGCGAAGTCTATCACGGCTTTTCCATGCTGACATTAGCGCATTGCATTAGACTTGATGCTACACTCGCCGCCGCATTTGGGAGTCACTCCCAAGGGGGAATGCAATGAACACAGATAGAGCGTTTGTATCAGCCACACTGATGGCTGACGAAAACAGATCCGCCATCGAAGCTCGCTTAAGCGACGTATTGCAGCAATCCTTAACCCCCATGGAACCGGGACAAGCGAAAACTTACATGGAGCACACGGCTGTTCGCATGGCTGAAGAAGCCGGCGCCGGCGTCACCATGTTCCAGATGGTTGAAATTAAGCACGCCAATACCGCTTACATGATCCGTGTGGCCGTACTGACAAATGGCAGTGCCATTGGTTTGGACTTCATGGACATGGAAAACGGCCAGTTTTTCATTCCCGAAACCTGCCCGGTGATACCGTTAGAAGTACCGACCATTAATTGAGCTCGCGCACCCGTAAATTCACCCGTAGGGACGTCATTACGTTTGCCACACTGACGGGCTTGTTGGCGTTTGTGCCGATTTCAACGGATCTCTATCTACCCGCTATCCCCACTATGACGGAGGCGCTCGGAAGCTCTATCTCGCAAAGCCAGCTAACGCTCAGTCTTTTCATGCTGGGCGTAGCCTGTGGTCAGATAATTTTCGGACCACTGTCCGATCAATTTGGAAGACTCCCGGTCATCCGAGTGGGCACACTGACCTACATCGCTTTTTCACTCTTGAGCTCGCTGGCTTGGAATATCGAATACATGTGGTTAGCTCGAGTCGCGCAGGGCGCCGCGGCAGCCAGTGGGGCAGTTATTGCGAGAGCACTCATACGCGATCGCTTTGAAGGCGATAGAGCCGCGCAAATGATGGCCTTGACCGGTGCTGCTATGGCGAGTGTACCGCTCATTGCACCAACGCTCGGCGCGTACATCACAGTCGAGTTTGGTTGGCGCTTTACCTTTGTCGCTCAATCCGTTTTCGCCGTGCTCGTTTACCTCGGCTTGTCGTCGCTCCAATCGGAGAGCAGCGACCCGCGCAGTGACAGCAAGGGCAAACTTACGTTAAGAGATATTGCGATCTCTTTTAGGGACTGCCTTGGAAACCCCAAGTTCTTGGGCTATCAAATTGCTGGAACCCTGTCGTTTTGCGGCCTGTTTATCTACCTTTCGACAGTCTCCTTTTTTCTTAAAGACGTCTTTCAAGTCCCGACCGAATACTTTGGCCTCGCCTTTGCCATGACCGTGATTGGATTTGTTATTGGCAGCTTGCTGAGTTCACGATTGGTCATGAAGTGGGGACAAGATAAAACCCTCCACCGAGGCACCTTCGTGTGTTTGAGCGCCAACGCACTGGTGCTCTTTCTAACGCTTTATCTGCCCTCGTCCACGGTCGGATTTGCCATCCTATCTATCCTGTTTTTCTTCGGTATCGGACTGATTGCGCCCAATGCCTCAATGGGCGCTGTTTCTCTCTACCCGCATAAAGCCGGTGCTGCCTCCGCCGTCTATGGCTGCGTGCATTCGCTAAGCTCCGCAACGGTTGGAGCTGTAGCAGGCCTCTTGTACGCGGGGAGACTCCTCGAGCCGGTGGCGCTCATGCTCCTTTGCTCGGTGGGCGCGCTCTTGGGAAGTGCCCTCATCCACCGATTCCGTCACCACACGGTCTAATTCGTAAAATTAAACCTACAAGGGTATTCGATCGGCCCCGTCGCATTGTTAAGCTTCTGGCTTACAGCTTTATGGGGGCAATGCCGTGCACGAAATCACGAAGGATATGGAAGTACTGCAGCAAGCTATCGTTCGCTACAGCGTCGAGCGCATGCGCATGGATCCTCCCGAGATCGACGCCCCCATGACACCCGAGCAGTTGACTGCAATGGCCGGCCAAACCATCACTGATAAAGGTTTGGGTGGTCTCGAGGCGCTCAGGCTGTTTACTGATGTCCTCGCACCTGCCTGCATTTCCACTGACCATCCAAAATTCCTGGCCTTTGTGCCGGCTGCGCCCACTGAAGCCTCCACACTTTTTGACCTGATTGTAGGCGCCTCCAGTATTTGCGGTAGTTCCTGGCTGGAGAGCGCGGGCGCAACTTACGCCGAGAATCAAGCACTACGATGGATAGCTGACCTAGCGGGTTTCGGTCCAAACGCAGGAGGTGCTTTTGTCAGTGGTGGAACCGCGGGAAACCTCTCGGCGCTGGTTGCTGCAAGACACCAATGGCGACGCGGCAAGCCGGATTTAGAGCCATTGCGCGGCCTAGTCATCTCATCTAAGGGCGCGCATGCCTCCATCAAGCAGGCCACCTATGTGATGGACGTCGACCTTCTCGAAGTGGGCGGCGATCGTCTGACGGGTCAGGATGTTGAGGAAGCAATTGCAGGGCTATCAGACATAGACCGTAAACGTCTGTTTGCCGTGGCCTGTACGGCTGGCACCACAAATCTTGGTGTCATAGATGATATGCAGGGTATTGGCGAAGTTTGTCATGGACAGGACGTGTGGATGCACGTCGATGGCGCCTATGGTGGCGCAGGTCTAGCTGCCCCGAGCATTCGGGAGGCATTCAACGGCATTGAACTGGCGCACAGTTTCATCGTCGACCCACATAAATGGCTATTCGCACCCTTTGACTGCTGCGCCCTGATTTATCAGGACCCACGATTGGCCCGCGAAGCACACCAGCAACAAGGGGCATACCTAGAGGTCGTCTATGACGGAGTCTGGAATGTCTCCGACTACGCACACCACCTCTCCAGGAGAGCACGAGGACTGCCGCTGTGGTTCAGCCTTGCCACGCATGGAACGGAAGCTTACGCCGATGCGGTTGAGCAGACGCTGGCTGTCGCAAAAGAGGCCGCCGAGCGGATCGAGCGACACCCTGATCTTGAGCTAGTTGCAGAGCAAAATCTGTCGATCTGTGTATTCCGCAGAAAAGGTTGGAACCCCGAAGACTATGCAAACTGGAGTGATCATCAACTTGAAACCGGTCAGTCGTTCGTCACGCCCACAAAGCACAACGGCGAGACAGTGCTGCGTTTTTGCATCGTCAATCCGCGAACAACGGTTCAGCATATTGAGGAGATACTCGCGAGCCTTTAACGTAGGGCCATGTCCGAGACTCACCTGACCGATCACACTAACCAGCGCTGGGAGCAACTGCTCCGCTACCGCTACATCGAGCTTATCTCGCTATGGGAGGGTCGGCTTACCACACGAAAGTTGTGCGAGACGTTTGGGATTGGTCGCCAACAAGCCAATAAAGACCTAAGTAACTATCGACGCGCACTCAAGCGGGGTGACCTTGTTTACGATGCGGTCGCTAAACACTACTCACCTTCCGAGGACTTCGCTCCAATTCTGACGCGCGGACTTGCCTCGGAATACTTGCAGCTTGCAGCGCAACAAAGTGATGTTCAGCGGATTCTCGGTCACCTCCCCGTTGCTGCCGCCAGTGTTGAAGTCGTCAACGCGCCGTCGCGGGAACTACCTGCTGAGCTCCTGAGACCGATCATCCAGGCTATGACAGAACATCGCCGTATTGATGTCGATTACGTTTCGCTCAATAACCCTGATCGAGAAGGCAGAATCATCGTGCCGCACACATTGGTTTGGACAGGTTACCGCTGGCACGTCCGGGCATGGTGTGAAAAAAACCAGGACTTCAGGGATTTTGTACTGAGTCGATTCCGCGGCGAAGCAGACCTGATGGACGAGAGTCCTCGCCTCGCCGATCAGGATGACGATTGGCAACACATCGTCACCTTGAAGATCGAGCCAGATTCACGGCTGTCGCTGGAACAACAGGAAGTCATTGCTCACGACTACAACATGATTGAAGGTCGCCTTGAAATCCCGGTTAGAGCCAAACTAGCGCCCTATCTACTGCAACTTTTAAACGTCAATACAGGTCCCTTGCTTGAGGACCCAAGAGCTCAGCAACTCGTGTTGACGAATCAAGACACCGTGAATACCTGGCTGATGTAGCAACACGCGCGAGCCCTAGCGTCAAATTTGTGACGTGGCTCACGATTTGAATAGCACTCGGATTGGCCGAGCATACAAAGTTGTTATTCTGTTCGTCGGAGCAATGAATAGAGGTCGATATGAGCGCCGTTGAGCCCATCAACAATGCACAGTCGCAGAGCGTAGCGGAACGCCGCATGCGCATGCCTCCTATTCCCGACGACTTTTTCAGTTTGATTACTAACGAGCAGAAAATTGCGCTTAATCAAAAGCAGCAGTTCGGCTGGTTTGTTAAGTTCGTGCGCCGACCCTTATTTCAGCCAATTGAAGTGGTGCTTTCCAACCCTGACGGAAGCGAGTTTCTGATGCTGGAGAACGATGGCGTCACGCGACCTTTCTTCAACGTTCGCACCGACGACCTACGTTAGTTCCCCGGGAAACTGGGTAGCACCTTACGACTTACCTCGCCGCCGCCGAATCGACGGTTTGCGCATGGATGACTTTGGCATACGCGGCAGCTTGCCCGTCTCGAGATAGCGATGAATCGTTTCTTGTGAGCGAACGAGCGTGGCTTTGCCTTCTGATGTGACCATATTGTTCGACTGATAAGCGTCAATCACCCGTGCCTTACAGTTGTCATTCCATTGCTGATCAAGAATGTCCTGCAATGTTCGCTGCGCATCCGCGTCCTTCACTGGGCAAATAACTTCAACTCGATAATCAATATTCCGCGTCATCAAATCCGCCGAGCCAATATAGTATTTCGGCTCACCACGGTTATGGGCTACGTAAACTCGGGGGTGTTCAAGGAAGCGGTCAATGATGCTGATGGCTTTGATGTTTTCGGATATACCGCTGACACCCGGCAGAAGCGAACACATGCCGCGAACAATCAGCTTCACCTCGACACCGGCTTGGCTAGCTTCATAGAGCTTGAGCGTTAACTGACGATCCACCAGGTTGTTACATTTAAAGAATAACTGCGCCCTGAATCCTTGACGGGCATTGGCTATCTCCTCATCGATTAGCCGCATGATGCCGCCTCGTGACGTGTGTGGAGACACTAGTAAGTGCTTGTAGTCTGGCCGCCGATAGTTGTACTTCAGAAACTCAAAGACCTCGTTCACGTCCTCACAAATTTCCGGGTCCGCAGTGAGGAGAGTGAAGTCGGTGTACAACCTAGCCGTCTTTTCATTGAGGTTGCCGGTGCCCACATGGCTGTACCTGACCAACTCGCCATTTTCCATGCGATCAATCAGGAATAATTTGCTGTGAACCTTCAAGCCCGGGATGCCGAAAATAACCTCGATGCCAGCGTCGGTCAGACGCTCCGACCACGCAATGTTGGCCTGCTCATCAAAACGGGCGGCTAGCTCTACCACTACTCGCACGCGTTTCCCGTTGTACTGCGCGTTGATTAACGCATCGACGATCTGGGAATTAGAGGCTACGCGGTATAGGCAGACCTTAATCGAAGTGACAGAGGGATCAATCGCCGCAGTCTTGAGCACGTCAACAACGTAATCAAATGGGTGATAGGGGTAATACAGCAGGTAATCTTTTTCTCGAAGCGCATCAAAGATGTTGTCAGCCCGATCGAGCTCAGCGATTCGAATGGGTGGCAGAGGCTTGAATTCCAGATACTTTGGTCCTGCATTAGGAAAGCCAATGTAATCCTTTGAATTGTGATACCGCCCGCCTGGAATCAGGCTGTCATAACGACCAAACCCTAGTCGCTTTCGGAGCTGCTCGAGCAGCATCTCTGGCATGGTTGCATCGTAAACAAAGCGAACCGCATCCGCCTTGCGACGCTGCTTTAGGCTGGACGCCATTTTCTCAATGAGACTCTCGTTAATCGATGTCTCGATTTCCAACTCGGCATCGCGCGAAAACTTGAAGCAGTAGGCACTCGCCGACTCTATGTTGAATACCCCACGGAATACACGAGGCAGACAAGCGCGAATTACGTCATCGAGCAGAATAAACACTTTACCCTGCGCATCTCGCCCTCTTGGGATGGAGACAAACCGACCCACCACGTCCGAAGGCACTTCCATGACCGCGTACTGATCTCCCTCGTTAGTCTTCATATCGACCGCCAAGTAGAGCGATTCATCAGCCAGTGCAGGAATAGCCAACTCATCGGTGAGCAAAATAGGTTCGAGTGAAGGAAGTACGTGTTTGGTGAAGTACTCTTCGACATAGGCTAACTGAGCGCGGCTCAATTCAGTCTCGTCGATGATGTAGATGTGCCGCTTTTTAAGCTCAGCCATCACCTTCGATTGTGTTTTGTCGAACTCCTGCTGGAGATGAGCCACCTGCTGCTGAATGGTCTCCAGTAGTTCCTTAGCCCGCTGCCGTTTACCGCCGGTAGATACTGTAATCAGCCGTCTGATTTCGGCGACACGCACGCGGAAGAATTCATCGAGATTGCTCGAGAAAATACCCAAATATCGAAGGCGCTGAATCACAGGCACCGACTCATTGGCGGCTTCCTGTAACACCCGGGCATTGAACGATAGCCAGCTCAACTCTCGCGGCATAAAGAGCCGCTCATCGAGATCCGCTAATCGACCGTCAATCGGATTAATCATGGGTAGTTTGTTCGGGTGCTTGCATAAAAGGATCTTACCAGCACCGATCGATAAGGTTTATGTTTCGTAGCGAGAAATACACTCTGTGACAAA
>WTJR01000219.1 GCA_011524755.1 Halieaceae bacterium
ACGCTGACGGCAAACGCGGTACAACAAGAGATGGGCACGATCGGACTTTTAGCACTGGGGTTTGTCGCGCTTATCCTCAGTACCACGACGATGTTTACCGGTTGGTATTTTGGCGCCAAGTGTTTCGGGTTTCTGGCGGGTGCCGAGTGGCAGCCTTACTTCCGATGGTTCTTTATCGCTGCCGTTATCTTCGGTGCCAGTGTGAGTGTCGACGTCGTCTTTAATCTCATTTCTGGCAGCTATGGCCTCATGGCGCTGCCCACCATGGTCAGCACCATTATTTTGGCGCCGAAAGTGATGACTGCTGCGAGAGACTACTTTACGCGACTGGATGCCTAGCGCCCTCGCTTTTTCAAATAAGTCGGCGTAGCGTTGGCACAAATAAACGAGAATAAATCATGAGCGATGACATCAACCTAAAAGGCACCGTGTTAAAGCCTGATACGGGTGTGCAAGATTTCGTTAAGTGGGTGGGGTACGCGCTTGTTGTCGTTGGCGTGACCTGGGGCCTCGTCATGCCAGTCTTATTCACCGGTAACTCTGCACCGTTTGCTTACGTGCTGGGCAGCACCGGCGTGCTCACCTTCGTCGCATCGGGCGCCTTATTTCTCGCCCTGTCTAAAATCATCGAGCTTTTGCGGGAGATCCGCGATGCCAACCACACCATTGTCGATTGACTGAACAGTCTAGTGACAGGGGGTTGAGCTCATTACGGTTTCTGTTCATAACATGCACTGGACGCCCCGTTTATTTTTTTAGAGGAGTAGTTTGAGGCACGTAAAACCTCAACGTCGCAAATATGTTCCGTATTTTTCTTGCCATTGTCGTTATCGCTGCCTCAGCCGCACTTTGGGTACTGCACGGCGCAGCAAAAATTGGTGTGGGTTACTCCGCAAAGCAATTGTGTTCTGGTGTTTTTGTAAGCCACCTACCGACCGAGTTTGTGCTTGAAAAGGACATTATCCCCAGATTGAAAACCGTTGCTGGCATGGATCGATTCGCCAAAGCCAAGGTTGGTGAGACGTCGGCAACCGTATCCATACTGACCGCAACAGCGACGGCGAGCTATCGCGATCGTTACGGTTGCACGCTTCACGCTGAAGAAACCGCAAACCCCGAGGCGCTTGAGCAAGAGCGGGTCGAGCGCAGTGCCGCCACCGAGACAGTTCAATCGAGCAACCCCGTTGTCGAGTCGGCGATAGACGCGTTGTTTGAGGAACTCCCGGACGGCGGGAGAAACACCTTGGCCGTCTTGATTATGCAAGGCGGAGAGATCGTTTCCGAGCGCTATGCTGCGCCGGTGGGCCCCCGGACCCGCCTTCAGGGCTGGTCAATGAACAAAAGTCTCATGGCCTCACTGGTGGGTATTCAGGTTGAGCGGGGTGCGATTGATCTTTCGATGCCAGTTAAAGAGCGACTCCTGGCATTGGGAACCGCAGAATCTGCGGTGTCTACGGTGGATGATGCGCTTACCCTCGAGCACCTAATTACCATGGCGAGCGGGCTCGATTTCGATGAGCGCTATTTGCCGGGTGATGACGTTACTGAAATGCTCTACGGCGGCGTGCCCATGTGGCAGGTCCCGCTGGCGCAGGGCCATCGAGTGGCTCCGGGGCAAGAGTTTGTGTATTCCAGTGGCGATACCAATGTGGTGTCGTATTTGTGGCAGGCCTCGCTAGAGGGAGAAGCCTACGCAGACTGGATTGATCGGGAGGTCAATCAGCCGTTGGGACTCGACAACCCGTTGCTCGAGCCCGATATCAGCGGTGTGCAGGTGGGTTCTAGTTTTGCTTACCTGACGGCTCGTGATTGGGCCAAGTACGGCCAGTGGTGGCTGGATGCTTGGCATGGGCGTGATGCAGTTTTATCGAGCGACTGGCAACAGCTTGCTGCAGCACCCAGTGCTACCGCCGATTTTTATGGCTTGAGCTTCTGGTTGAACACGCACTTTAGGGACTACCCCGGACTACCCGAAAATACGTTTCATGCCGGTGGCAATTCGGGCCAGTTTGTTATCGTGGCGCCCGAAGCCGAGCTCGTCATTGTCAGGCTGGGTTTGACGCTCGATGAGTCAGCGGTTGCTTTGGCAGAGCCGCTTGCAGACATTTATGCCGAGCTCACCAAATCCGAACCTCTAGCGATTAACATCAACCAATAAGCGACCGGTCACTTTTCCTGCCAACACATCCGGAGCCACACCGTTGACATCGGATAATCCGATTTCAGTGATCATGGTTTCGAGTCGCTCAAGATCCATATCGCGGGCTAATCGAGCCCATGCAGCCAGGCGTGGGCCACTCGGTGCCATGACACTATCAACGCCACGTAAAACAACACCTCTCAGGATAAACGGCATGACAGTCGCTGGGAGCGCCGCACTTTCCGCAAGGCCACAGGCCGTGACGACACCACCGTAGCGGGTCTGTGCACAGGCGTTTGCCAGGGTGTTACCACCGACCGCGTCGACGACCCCTGCCCATTGCTCCGCCTGCAGTGGTTTACCTGCCTCGGAGAGTGTGTTGCGGTCAATAATGGATGTTGCGCCAAGGTTCTTGAGGTAATCGGCGGCGTCGGGTTTGCCAGTGGACGCAGCGACCGAGAACCCACGGGCGGCCAGCAGCGCAACCGCCACACTTCCCACGCCGCCGCTGGCACCGGTGACAAGGATATCGCCATGGTCAGGCGTGACCCCTTGTGCCTCGAGCGCATCTACACAAAGCGAAGCGGTGTAGCCGGCTGTTCCAATGGCCATTGCATGACGTGTGCTGATATTTTGCGGCAGTTTCACCAGAAAGCTCGCCGGCACACGCGCGTACTGGGCCAGTCCGCCTGAGTGACCTTCGCCCATGCCCCAACCGTTAACTACCACGCGATCACCCACCTGCCAGTCAGGGTCATCACTCTCCTCAATGACCCCTGCCAGATCGATACCGGGTACCAGAGGGTACTTCCTGATGATGGGTGCAGTCGCGGTTACCGCCAACGCATCTTTGTAGTTGATGGTGCTGTAATCCACCTTGATCAGTACGCCAGATTCGGCAAGTGCGCCTTTGTCGATTTGTGTGACAGCGACGCTGTGCTGGTCGTCATCCTTGGTGGCGAGTAATGCGTTAAACATGGGTGTTACCTCGACTTTATCTGGTTCTTATCATTGAGAATGCGCAGTGCAGAGAGTACGCGATATTGGCCTAAAAGAGATTACTTTTGACGGATCTCTGCGTTCGACAAATTGTGATTGCTCATTTCAGAAGGGCTGGTGTTATGGTGAGCAAAAAAAGGATAAGCACCATGTCAGATCGCGTCATCAGAGAGCCTTTCCCCATCGTGTCTGTCGAGAAGTCGTCTTTTAAAGAGACCTACGGTGGGGCCGAAGACATTGTCATGGTGTTTTGCACGCTGATACGAACTGCGGAGCCATCAGAGACCTGTCTTGTCACCATGCATCCGATCGGCGGTACGGGGTGGTTACCGGTGATGAGTCAGTTTGCACGCGCCGGTGTTCACGTGCTGGCCTGTGACAGCCGCTATCGCGGTGCAGATTACGCACTCAATATGGAAAAAGTGACCATGGACTTGGGCTCAGCCGTCCGTCACGCACGTGAGGTGCTCGGATACAAGCATGTGGTTCTCCTGGGCTGGAGTGGTGGAGGATCGCTGTCAGCCTTTTATCAGGCTCAGGCTGAGCAACCGACAGTGACATCGAGTCCCTGCGGTGGTGGCCCGGACCTGACCGCTGCTGGCCTACTACCGGCCGATGCCGTGGTCATGATGGCAGCACACGTCTCTCGCCACGGTACCCTCACTGAGTGGATCGATCCGTCGATTACAGATGAGAACGACCCCGATAAACGAGATCCCGACCTCGATCTATACTCGGGCCTGATACAGCCGCCCTATGAGCCAGATTTTTTGGCGCGTTACCGTGAAGCTCAGGTGGCGCGAAATCGCAAAATCACCGCCTGGGTAAAACATAAACTGGCTGAACTTCGGGATGCGGGTCGAGAGAACGAGGAGTTTGCTTTTGTCACCCATGGCACCATGGCGGATCCGCGCTGGCTTGACCCGTCTGTCGACCCGAATGATCGGGTGCCCGGCACCTGTTATTTGGGTGACCCGAAGGTCGTAAATAACGGGCCAGTAGGGTTAGCACGTTTTTGCACCCTGAGGTCGTGGCTTTCGCAATGGAGTTTTGATGATGCCAATGCCTGCGGCCCAACCAGCTTGGCGAGAGTCAGCAAGCCCGTGTTGGTCGTTGGGAATACAGCCGATGATGCCTGCACTCCGAGC
The DNA here is from genome assembly GCA_011524755.1 of Halieaceae bacterium. GTDB lineage: Bacteria > Pseudomonadota > Gammaproteobacteria > Pseudomonadales > Halieaceae > Luminiphilus. The sequence goes on from WTJR01000219.1 coordinate 4,288, forward strand.
CATACGGATGCCTTGTTTGATGCCGTGACGCATGAGCGAAAAGCAAAAGTTGAGATCAAGGGTGCTAATCATTACTACATGGGACAGCCAGAACTCGCAGCCGAGGCTACTGGCGCAGTTTTAGACTGGCTGCGGGATTACGACTTCCCAGTCTAGTAACCGTCCATGGCGCCTTAGGTGTCGGCCGATAAGCTCGGTGGTACTCGATCCTCGGGGCGTGTTTTGAAGTCGCTGTCGGCCATCTTCAACATCATCGGATACGCCTCTTTCGGGTAAGCGAGGTGTGGCTTCTCCGGATCAAACTCTGGTTGTTCGACGGTGCCGCCCTGTCCTGCATAAGAAGCCGGCTGTACGAACTTTTGAAGTTCCTCAGAAGAAATGCCTGCCAGCTCGACAACCTCGGGGTCGATCCACATTCCCTGATTATCCAGCGGATGCTCCACTTGGTCGCTAGTCGCAACTTCGAGCGTCAGATTCTCGGGGCCTGCAAAGTAGATCGAATGGCACAAACCGTGATCGAGCGGCCCAAAAACGGGTACGCCGCGCGAGCGTATGCGGTCACGCATCGTCAGCAGCTCCTCCATGGTATCTACGTTAAATGCAATGTGTTGCATGGTGCCTGGCGCGGATGATCCAGCACCGGTGCCAGCGTGGGTCTGCCCTATGACCGTCTCTTTTTCCTCGTTTCCAGGGATGAAAACAAAGGAGAACGATGCATCGCCCATCTCTAGAAAGGCATGCCATGCATTGGGTACACCATGCATCCAAAATAAGCCCTGCAGTGACATGCCCAGCACGTCTGAGAAAAATGCGATCTGCGACTTCATGTCAGCTGTTGAGATGGCGATGTGGTGAACGGCATTGGGTGTGGTCATAGTCCACTCTCCTCTATTTATCCTTCCGAGTCTGCCTAGTGCAGAGGTGCTGATCAATAGGGCTGATCTATAGACACCTTCCGGGAGTCATTTACTATGCCAAAGAGCGCTCGTTGGCGAGCAATGACGAGCGCGCTAAAAAGAGCAACAAGAAGAGCAATAAAAAGAGCGAGGTTATTATGGCCACGATCGAACACCTAAGCGCTGACGCGACGACCGATGCAATCGTCGAGGCGCTGGAACGCGATGGCGCCGTCATCATCGACGGACTGATGGCATCGGATGAAGTGGCGCATCTGAACGAGGATCTAGCGCCGTTTTTATCCAAAGAAGTTTATGGGCGTGACGAGTTCACCGGCTATAAAACACAGCGTATTGGCGCACTCGTTGCTCGCTCTCAGGCCTGCCAGGACGTTGCGGTAAATCCACTGATGCTTGCTTCCGCACGCCAGTATTTGGCGCAGTTCTGTGACGACATTCAGTTGCACTTCACCTCGGCTGTGGCCATAGCGCCGGGCGAGAGTGCTCAAATACTCCATCGCGACCGTGGCATATGGGGCGGTTATCTACCCCGCCGTGTAGAGCCCCTGTTCAGCACGATCTGGGCAATCACACCTTTCACACAGGAAAATGGTGCAACCCAGGTCGTGCCAGGTTCACACCTGTGGGATAAGGATCGACTACCCGAGCCTCACGAGATTGCCTACGCCGAAATGGCGCCCGGGTCAGTGCTCTGTTACACCGGAACAGTGCTTCATGGCGGGGGCGCTAACGCGACGACTGACCAGGTGCGGACCGGTGTGTTTATGCATTATGCCCTTAGCTGGTTGCGCCAGGAGGAGAACCAATACCTCTCCTGCCCGCCGCATCATGCGAGCAAATTGAGCCCGGAGCTCCGCGCACTGATTGGCTACTCTAAGGGCGGCTATGTACTTGGCTTCTACTCTGATCCCGATGATGACTCCGCCCGACACGAGTCAGTCAGCCCGGAGAATATGTTCAGTCAACGGACTGAACGGTTTGGTGCCATTGAGGGTGCTGATCACGTTGTTTCTTCTTCCATGAAGTAAGGGGAGAGACAGGGTAGATAGTGTGAGCCACAGCTTGGGGGAGGTTGCGGAATGATCAAGGTAGTTACGTTGTTATTTAAACGACCCGATCTATCGGCCGAGGAGTTTCGTGACTACTACGAGTCGCATCATCGCTTTCTCGGTGAGAAATACTTAAGTCCACACGCGCTGAAATACATCCGGCGCTATCCGATACTGGCCGGGGATGGGGCGGAGACACCCGGTTTCGACGTCATGATGGAAGTCTGGTTCGACAACTATTACTCGATGGAAGCTGCAATGGCAGACATGAGTACCGAGGCCGCCCAACGCGAACTTGCGGAGGATGAAGAGCAGTTATTCGATCGTGATCGAACGCAAAGTTTCATTGTCGATGAGTGCGAGTCGGACTTGGATGACGACGATCGAGATGACCGCTCAGACGGGTGACTGCGGA
>WTJR01000001.1:0-3412 GCA_011524755.1 Halieaceae bacterium
GTACGGAGATGTCGATATGCGACGGTTTGTTGATTTATCAATATTCTTGGAGAACGACGTGATTAGCGATCCGCCACCCATGCGTCCCAAGATCGACTACATCCGGCACGACACCGGCGCGGAACAGATGGCCGATTTCTTTGAAGGGCTTGATAAGAGCGAACTACCCGACAGCGAGGGTTGGGCGATTGAAATGGTACAGCTGTGCACGCACAACGGTACCCACTTGGATGCGCCTTACCACTACCACAGCACGATGAACGACAAGCTTGGCGGTGCTGAGCGGGCAATCACCATTGACGAGGTGCCGCTCGAATGGTGTTTTCAGCCAGGAATAAAGCTGGATTTTCGGGATAAGCCCGACGGCTACGTTGTTACTGCGCAGGACGTAGAGGATGAGTTGGCGCGCATTGGTGTAACGCTAGAGCCGCTGAATATCGTTCTGGTCAATACCTCAGCCGGCAAGCGCTATGGTAGCGAGGATTATGTCAACGCAGGCGCTGGCATGGGTTACGAGGCAACGATGTACCTGTTAGAGCGCGGCATTCGGGTCACCGGTACAGATGCCTGGAGTTGGGATGCACCGTTTTCCTACACCGCCGAGCGCTACGCGGCCGACAAAGACGCCAGCATTATCTGGGAAGGGCACAAGGCCGGCCGCGATATCGGCTACTGTCATCTGGAGAAGATGCATAACCTCGAAGCCCTACCGGACTTTGGCTTTACGGTGAGCTGTTTCCCGCACAAAGTTCGCGGCGGCTCCGCCGGTTGGACCCGCGCGGTTGCCATTATCGACGAGGACTAGCTCGCTTTTTTGATGACCTCGTAGGCATCAAGTGCCCCTTGTCGCGCTGTTTTGTGATCAACAATAGGCATTGGATAGTTAGTACCTAATTCAACGCCTGCGCTGGCGAGCGTTAGCGCCGGCGCTTCCCACGGCGCGTGAATAAATTTCTTGGGTAGCTCTGCGAGCTCAGGACACCACCGACGCACGTAATCGCCCTCGGGATCAAACTTCTGTCCCTGCGCAATGGGATTAAAAATCCGGAAGTAGGGCGCAGCGTCCGCTCCGGAACCAGCCACCCACTGCCAACTACAGGCGTTGGAGGCGATGTCAGCGTCTAAAAGGCAATCCCAGAACCATCGTTCACCTTCTACCCAGTGAACCAAGAGATGCTTGGTTAAAAATGAGGCGACAATCATTCGGACCCGGTTGTGCATAAAACCTGTTTGCCACAGCTCACGCATGCCCGCATCGACAATGGGGTAGCCGGTCTGACCTCTCTGCCACGCTTTGAGTTGCGCTTCGCTGTTGTCCCAAGGGAAGGCCGCGAACTGGTCCTTAAATGGCGTGTTGGGCATTTCATCGAAGAGATCGATGAGTTGATAACAGAACTCGCGCCAGCCGATCTCAGCTAAAAATTTATCAATGGCCGAGCTCCATTGGGGCGCTGACAGCTTTCGCTGTTGTGCCGCTGCCCAGACCTGACGCGGCGATATCTCTCCAAACTTAAGATGCGGAGATAGCCTTGAGGTATAACGTTTTGCAGGAAGGTCACGACCTTCTGAATAGTGGGCTACCGGTGCTTCAAGGAATGTATCTAACGCTTCTTTGGCACCATCCTCGCCCGGTGTCCAAAGAGCTGACCACCCGTCTGCCCAGTCAGGTATACGGTCTTGCGCGCTGGGTTGAAGTTGCCAGTCGACTAAGGCATCTGTGGGCGCCGCTGTTACCGCCCAACTAACGTCAGGCAGTGGGACCGGCATCGCCACCGTCAATTTGTTAGCCGCGCGCCAGAATGGGGTGAACACTTTGAAGGATGTACCCGAGCCTGTTAGAACCGAGCCCGGCTCATGCAGTAGTGTTCCGGGATAACGCTTCACCTCCACATTTCTCTTGGTAAATTCCGCGTTAATGGACGCCTCGAGCCCTGCTGACCAGGGTTGGTATTGACGAGAAAAATAGATGGCATCGGCCTGTGTAAAGGCTTGCAGCTCAATGAGCGTCTCTATCGTGTTCCCGCGTCGCAAAAGGAGTTGGCCGCCGAGCGATTCGATCGAGGCCGATAGTGAGATCAAACTCTCGTGCAGCCACCACTGACTTGCGCCGCCAAAACCCCATTCGCCGGCTACCTGCTCGTCGTAAATGAAAACGGGTAAGACATCACCGCGTTGTGCTGCAGCAGTGAGAGCAGGGTGGTCGTGGATTCTCAGATCTTGTCTGAACAGTAAGATAGTGGTGCTCACGCGGATTTGCTCTCCTGAGAAGGAATAATTTGATCGATGGCGGCTACCAGACGGTTCATCGCCGACTGCTCGACCTTAAGGGTTGCCATATCATCAGCGCGGGTTTCACCCTCATTGACGATGACAATGGGTATGCGCAGCTTTTCGGCCATACGACAAAAACGAAAGCCCGAATAGACCTGTAAGGAGCTTCCCACCACGAGAAGCCCACTAGCACTGGCTAGTGATTCAGCGCAGGCCTCAACCCGAGACCTCGGCACGGTGCCACCAAAAAACACAACGTCAGGCATAACGACGCCGCCGCAGTGCTCGCACTCGGGAATGGTTGTTTTCTCCACGTAGGTATCGGGCACATCGGCATCGCCATCAGGTCTTGCAATGTGCTGGTAATCGGTAACAAAGGGGTTGGCTTTCAAAAGTCGGGTTTGGAAGTTCTTTCGGGACTCTTGCGCCTCGCAATTCAAGCAAATGACCTGATCGAGTCGACCATGAAGGTCGACGACGCGTTGAGACCCTGCTTTTTGGTGCAATCGGTCAACGTTCTGCGTGATTAACAGATCGATCTTGCCAGCGCGTTCCAGTTCAGCCAGTGCGTAATGCGTTGCGTTAGGGCGTGCGCCATCGACACCGACCCAGCCCACCATTGAACGCGCCCAATACCGTTTCCGTTTGGCTTCAGACTCGACAAATTCTTTGTGCTGAATGGGGTCAACGCGTAGCCATCGGCCGGTGCGATCGCGGTAGGTGGGAATACCTGAGTTCGCGCTGACGCCCGCACCGGTCAATACCGTCCATCGCTCGATGCGATGCAACCACGTGGACAAAGATTCAACCGTTTGATGCATTGGACGTATACGTTAGCTAATGTGTTTTGGTTGGCGGTGAAGGCCTAAGGATAAGTCGGCGATGAAGGTATTTGTTACAGGTGGAACGGGCCTAATTGGACGCGCTTTGGTCAAGCGACTCCTTGTGGATGGACACGATATAACCGTCCTAACACGGCAGTCTCTCGACAGCTCAGAAACTGTCACCTACGTCAATTCGATTGACGACTTAGATACGCGTCAGGACATCGTCGTCAACCTCGCAGGAGCAGGTTTAGCGGACCGTCGGTGGTCGCCAGCCTACAAAAAAGAGATACGTGCCAGCCGAATTGATCTAACCC
>WTJR01000001.1:3512-5398 GCA_011524755.1 Halieaceae bacterium
CGACCTCGAGGCGCGATAGCAGCGGCACGCATCACCAATTACCACTTTGCCGGTAGTCATCGAACGCGTGTTGCACATCGATTTGGCCTTTGAGCTTCTTGAGAGCTGAACGCTCCAGCTGACGCACCCACTCACGACTGACGCCCAGCTTGTCGGCGATTTCGGCCCGGCTTAGGGGTGGTCCGTTTTGCAGACCCCACCGGGCGAGTACAACTTGTCGTTCATTGGCTTCAAGTCGGCCGATGGCATTGCCAAGAAAGTTTCCGAGCGAGGCTTGTTCAGCGTCATCGCCCGCTTCACCGAAGGTTTCACCGACAAGTCCGTCAACCAAGGTCTCGTCATCTTCATCAAACTTCGGGGCGTCTAGCGACACCGTAAGATTGCGTAGTTGCAATAATTCTCGTGCCTTATCGGGATCCATGCCTGCATTAGCAGCGATAGTCTCCGCATCCGCCTCTTGTCCAGTCCTCGCTTGCTCGGCGTAACGCTCTTTGTACAGGCGCCCAATTTGCTCTTGGACGTGAGTAGGGAAGCGAATAAGCGTACCGGCATCGCCGACATAACGCCTGACAGCCTGCGTTATCCAGTTAAAGCAGTAGGTGCTGAAACGGAAACCTTTTTCGTACTCGAATTTCTCAGCTGCACGGATCAGTCCCAACGTCCCTTCTTGGACAAGATCGAGATAGCCCACACCACGGCCTTTGTAGCGGGAGGCGATTGAATAGACGAGTCGAAGATTGTGCATAACCAGGCGATCTCGAGCCTCGGTGTATGTGCGCAATTGTTTCTTGAGAGCGGACAGCAGAGCATGGTCCAGCGCAAACGATGGGACCGGTGTCTGCCAATGCCGTTGCCAGTGACCAATGGCGTCTGCGACCGTATCGGCAAACTGGCCACCCGCCCGTCGCAGTATCGCGACGGCAATGCCGATGGTCAGGCTGGCTGGAAGTTCCAGCGATTCAACGTGCTTAAGTCGCGCAGCACTCGTTTTAAGCTCTGACAGCTTCTTGGCGACGTTTCGTGACTGATCGGCGTGCGATCCATCATTGAACAGGGCAGCCAGTTCGCGACGCAAGACAAAGTGTAGGTCTCGATTCGGGAAGCGTTGAATCTGTGGGGGGTTCTCCAGACACTCGCGACAAAACTGTGCCAAATACTGACTCAGCTCGTCGTTCTCAGCGATCAGTGCGTAGATCTCACGGACAGCACTCCATTTAGTGCTATCTATCGACTGCTCTTGCTCGGCGGTTAGCAGGTCGTAACGACGTGCTTCCGCAAACATCAATTCGATGTCTTTTTCGTCTGTGTTGTCGATCATCTGCGCTGCCCCGTATGCGTCTTATATCTATACGACTCATCGGTAAGGCTGCCCAGAGAAAACTGGACAATGTCCAGCTGTTACATGAACAAGTCTTGGACAGAAATAGAAAGGACTGATCTGGACCCCGAAATGTCCCGTAAACCACGACAATTGATGAACAAAATCCGGGGTAAAACATGAACGCACCAGCCAAGACCGCAAACCTCCTCGAACCAAGACCGCTGTATGGCATTGGAACCGTCGCACGACTGACAGGACTAAAGCCTGACACCCTTCGAGTCTGGGAGCGTCGATACGGACTGGGCGCAAGCTACAAGTCGGCTTCTGGACGCCGGCTCTTTACCCAGTCAGACCTCGAGCACCTGCAGCTCATAACGGCTTTAGTGGAAGACGGTGTGCGTATCGGTGAGATTGCGTCTTCTGATCGTAAAACGCTCGAGTTGTTGGTCAGTAACCGTGGCAGCCGCATGGCCAAGGCCATCCCCGCTGCAAAGTCGCGGGTTGTGTTCGTCGGTGCGGAGCTGTGTCAGTGGTTAGACGGTCATCAGGGCTGTTTGTCGGGTAT
>WTJR01000001.1:5498-6618 GCA_011524755.1 Halieaceae bacterium
CTCGAGTATCCGCCCGAATCAGCGCGCCTTGCGTTTGAACTTGGTCGTGTCGCAATCGATCACGAGGCCAAGCAGGGTGAGATAAACCTAGGCGAGCTCATTCAAGCGAAGCCCCGAATGTACGATGACAGCACGCTCAATGCTGCAGCGAAGCTCAAGAGCCTGCTCGATTGTGAGTGTCCAAAGCACATCTCAGATCTGATCAAAACGCTCAGCGAGTTCGAAAATTACTCGACTGCCTGTAGCGTTGAGAATTGGCACGAAGCAGCCGTTCACTCCTGCATCTACGCCTACACGGCGCAAGCCCGTTATCTTATGGAAAAGGCGCTTCAGGCCGCTCTGGAAGGTAGAGGCGAGGAGCTCACTAAGATCATGCGAAGCCCCAACTAATTCGGGGCTTTTAAGCTATTGATCTCGCGAGAATCGTTACGATAATCGCGGGGCACACAAATCTGACGTACCAGGGCCACCAGCGCATAAAAAATGTGCTGGCGGTCGCTTCTTCGTTCTTGGCGAGTTCTTTCAATAGCACATCCCGTCGCCACACCCATCCTGCATAAACGCACAGCGCTAAGCCGAGTAGAGGCTGCGAGTAGCGTGTGCTGACCGTAATGACCAGCCCGAACAGCGTATCGAAGTTCATGACGATGGCAGCACTCATTGCCGTGATGATGGCTGTCGCAATGAAGGCAGCTCTCAGGCGTCCCCACTGAAAACGCTCAACCAGGAACGATACGGGCACCTCCAACATGGAGATAGACGATGTCAGGGCCGCAATACTCATGAGACCGAAGAAGGCCAGGGCAAGCACCGTTCCGGTTTCATTCATGGAGTCGAAGAGGGCGGGAAGCACCACGAAGATCAAAGTGTCCTCAGACAAGAGTCCACCGGCTTCATTGAAGATCATGACGCCACGTTCAGCGGCGACGTACATTGCCGGCAGAATGAGAAACCCTGCTAAAACGGCAATGCCGACATCAACCAAGGCCACTTGTACCCCAAGGCTAGGGAGATGCTCTTCATCTGAGACGTAAGAGCCGTAGATGAGCATGGTGCCGACGCCCAATGAGAGTGAGAAGAACGCCGCTCCCATGGCGTTAAACACCAACTCGGTGGACCA
>WTJR01000052.1 GCA_011524755.1 Halieaceae bacterium
CGCTCACTTCGCGCCAACTCCGACAGAATTGACCGCATCGCTGAGCGATACATTTTCTTGTTCACCTTCTGGCTGTGATCCTGCGGTGTTGCCGCAAACGTCACACCACCACTGCGCCAGATTGGTGAGCGGATGGTTCCCGCACGCGCACGACCTGTGCCCTTCTGACGCCATGGCTTCTTACCACCACCGGCAACCGCTGAACGGTTCTTCTGTGCCCGCGTACCTTGACGCGCACCCGCGAGGTAGGCAGTGACAACTTGGTGAATCAACGCCTCGTTGTAGTCCCGAGCGAACGTCGCCTCTGAAACTTCAACCTTGCCTGGCTTCTTCTTACCGGGCTTAACTACACTTAATTCCACAGTAAGCCTCCTTAACTTCGCGACTTGGTTGTTGGTCGAACAATCACGTCGCCGCCGGGAGCACCGGGGACCGCGCCTTTGATGAGCAGCAAGTTGCGCTCAACGTCGACACGGACCACTTCGAGCCCCTGCGTGGTGACACGCTCAGCACCCATGTGGCCGGCCATCTTCTTACCTTTGAAGACGCGACCAGGTGTCTGGCACTGACCCAACGAACCAGGCGCTCGGTGCGACAGCGAGTTACCGTGCGTGGCGTCTTGAGTACGGAAATTCCAGCGCTTAACAGCACCCTGGAAACCCTTACCTTTCGACTGACCCGCGACATCGACCTTCTGGCCTTGCTCAAATCGTGCAACAGTCAGCTCAGCGCCCACTTCGAACGCTTCATCAGAGCCGTCCAGACGGAACTCCCAGAGTCCTGATCCGGCTTCGACACCTGCGGCGGCAAAATGGCCCGCTTCTGGTTTGCTAACTTTAGAGGCCTTACGGTTTCCCGTTGTGACCTGAATTGCGCGATACCCATCGGTATCTTGCTCTTTGATTTGAGTGACGCGGTTTGGAACTACTTCCACTACGGTCACTGGTACTGATACACCGTCTTCGGTAAACACACGTGTCATACCTGATTTACGGCCGACTATTCCCACAGTCATGGTACTAACCTCTCCGTGTACGGGGCTTAACCCTCTATGGCCGAGTAATTGTCTTACTCGTTACACACCCAGCGAACTGGGCAGGCTTACTTCTAAATTGTCACTATGCCAAGCTGATTTGGACTTCAACGCCCGCAGCTAGGTCTAGCTTCATCAACGCGTCAACGGTTTTTTCCGTTGGCTCGATAATGTCCATGAGTCGCTTATGTGTACGAATCTCATACTGGTCCCGTGCATCCTTGTTCACGTGAGGTGAAATAAGGATGGTGAACTTTTCCTTCTTCGTTGGAAGCGGGATGGGCCCACGGACCTGCGCGCCTGTTCGGCGTGCGGTTTCAACGATCTCCTGAGTAGAAGCATCGATGAGTTTGTGATCGAACGCCTTGAGGCGGATTCGAATACGTTGATTCTGCACAAGCAATCTCCTAAAAAGCCGGTACCCGCGTAGGGATCCCGAAAAAAAGAGAGCGAATTCTAAGGACGGGGGTAACTAGTGTCAACTGCAATTTCTTGTCAGTTATTACCGTTTCGCGACCTTTTCTGAACGCAAAAAAAACGGGCCTGATGGCCCGTTAGTCATCGAGTGGTGTTTATACGAGCTTTATCGGCAACTCTCTCACTCGCTGACCTGTCGCCGCAAAGATCGCGTTACCAATGGCAGGGGCGACCGGGATTAACGGCGGCTCGCCCAAACCGCTCGGGAACTCATCGCTATCAACAAAAGCGATATCGAGTTCGGGCACATCGCTCATGCGCAAAGGCGTGTAGCGATCGAGGTTTTGCTCCAGCACTTCGCCGTTAGCAAACTGAGCTCCCTCATGGAGTGCCAAGCTGACTCCCCATAAAGCCGCACCTTCCGCCTGTGCCATGGCACCATCAGGGTTCACCACCGTGCCCACGTCTATGGTTTGCCACAGCTTCTTCAACGTCACATCGCCCGATGAGGGGTCCACCGCCACGTGCGCCACGCAGGCAATCCACGTGGGCATACCCCGCTCCTGACCATGACCCACGGCGACGCCCAAGCCTTCGTTAGCCGGCATCTCGCGACCCCAACCCGCGCGCTCCGAGACGTCCTTCAGTACAGCCGCCAAGCGTTTTGCCCCGCCCACTGTACTGCCCTCGCCACCCGCGTTCTTGCCGGCGCCATCGAGTAGGCCCATGCGCATAGCGACAGGATCCTGACCCATTTGGTCGGCAATCTCATCGAGGAAACTCTCGACACCCCAGCTAATCCAGCCCGGGCCAACGGCTCGCAACCAACCAGGCAAAAACGTCGATTGGGCAAGCTCGTTATTCATCGCCCGTACGCGATGCGATGGCAGGCTGTACCAATGATCAGCACCGCTGATGGAGAAGCCATCGAACTTGCCTTTACCGTCGATACCTGTTCCCAGGAAGCCGGGTGCCATACCTTTCGTTGGCCAACCCGCAGCAACCGCATGGTCAACACCGGTCAAGGCACCATCCGCATCGAAGGTGGCTTCAAAGGCACAGACCGACGGGGAGCGAACGCAGTCAAACCGACTGTCTGTTGCTCGATCGAACATGAGCTTCACGGGGCGACCGAGCTCACGCGCTGCCAGTGCCGCCGGAATCATCTGATCGCCAAACAAACGGCGCCCAAAACCACCCCCCAGATAATACTGGTGAATGATGATGTCGTTCTCGGGCATCTCCAGCGCCTGTGCTAGATAAGGAAGAATCAACGATTGCCATTGGTTACCTGCGTGGATATGGCAGCGACCCTCTGCATCGAATTCGACTAGCGCGTTTTGAGGCTCCATCGTGAAGTGAAGCGCCGTCGCCGTCGTGTAGGTAGCAGCCATCGATGTAGCAGCACCTGACTTCGCAGCCGCAATGTCCCCTTCGTTGACATAGAGCGTCCCGCCCTCGGGGTCTGACGCGATTCGCATGCCTTCGGCAATAATGGCAGCTTCGTCCACATTCGCTGTTGGACCCGCCGACCAATCGACTTTGACCGCCTTCGCAGCTTTCATGGCAGCCGGCAGTGTTTCAGCCGCAACGACCACACAACCTTGAACGGTTTGGCTTGGATCGTTGATCGAAATCGCACCGATGTAACCCGGAATTGTTTTTGCCGCCGACTCATCAATAGCGTTAACCGTACTGCCATACCGAGTGGGTGGGAGCAACGGCATGGCGTAAGCCATACCAGGCAACTCCGCATCGAGACCGTAGACAGCAGAGCCTTCGGACTTTGGCGCGACATCGAGGTTGCGGACATCGCGTCCAATGACCTTGCGCTCACCCGCCGACTTCACAGGCATCGCCGCCAACTCTTCCTCTGAGATGCTGCGCGAGAAATCACCGTTACTTACGATTTCGGCGAACGTCAGCGACTTGTCTCCAGCCGAGACCACACCATTCTCTGCGCTACACGCTTCTGCAGACACACCCATCAGCTTTGATGCCGCATCGATGATCACCGTGCGCCCTGCCGCTCCGGCCTGCGATAGCTGCGTAAAGGAGGTGTGAACTGACCAAGACCCGCCGGTCACCATAACGCCCCATTTCGGATCGGTATCCACATGCTTGAAAGAGACCTTTGACCAGTCAGCACCCAACTCATCGGCCACAATCTGCGCTAATGAGGTGCCCACGTGCTGACCCATCTCTGCCCGGATGATATTGATGAGCACCTCGCCGGCACCGTTAATCTCAAACCAAATATTGGGCGAGAACACCTTCGACAGATCACCGCTGGATAGCGCTTGCGAGGCCTGCTCGGAGCTACACCCCGAGACAAGTGACCCCATGCTCATCATGAGCGACGAGCCGGCAACACCGGCAATAAACGATCGTCTGGAAAGACCCTGTTGTTGGTGCTTCATGACAGTGCCCCCCCGTTCGCTGCCGTCTTGATGGCTTTCTTGATGCGGGGATACGCCATGCAACGGCACAAGTTGCCGTTCATCGCATTGACGATCTCATCGTCGCTAGGATTGGGATTGCTCTCCAGCAAGCCTGCGGCCTGCATAATTTGACCGGACTGGCAGTAACCGCATTGCGGCACCTGCGCTTCGGTCCACGCGGTTTTCAATGCTTCACCGACCGGTGTAGCAAGGCCTTCAATGGTGGTTACAGATCGCCCTTCAACCGCACTCACTGGCGTGACGCAAGAGCGCATGGGATTGCCATCGATATGAACCGTACACGCACCGCACTGCGCGATACCACAACCAAACTTTGTGCCGCGCAACTTCAACTCCTCGCGCAACACCCACAGCAAAGGCGTGTCAGCGTCGCTCTCGGCACCGACTACTTCGCCATTCAACATGAAATTAACCATGGTACATCCTCGATTATCTGTCTTATGTGAATACCGCCGTCTTCACTTTTGTACCAAACAACCGAAGTTTTGCCAAAAAAAAGCCCGCTTATTGCGGGCTCTTTTCACGACTAGACTGCGACGAGGCTGGGAAAGTGGATCCTAATTAGAAGGTATTCTTCCCGATAATACCGTCAGCAACATTGCTGGGCGCCTCGGAGTAACGAGCAAATTCCATGGTGTAAGTGGCGCGACCTTGCGTTGCGGAACGAAGGTCCGTCGCATAGCCAAACATCTCTGCGAGCGGCACATCGGCATCCACGATTTTACCGGCCGAGCTGTCGTTCATGCCCAGTATCAGACCACGCCGGCGATTTAAGTCTCCGACGACGTCGCCCATGTTTTCCTCGGGCGTTACAACCTCGACTTTCATAATTGGCTCGAGCAAGACAGCACCACCCTCATCAGCAAGCTTCTTGGTCGCCATACTGGCGGCGATCTTAAAGGCCATTTCATTCGAGTCCACGTCGTGGAATGAACCGTCATACAGCGTCGCTTTCAGACCGAGCAGCGGGTAACCGGCAAGCACACCGTTCTGCATCTGCTCTTCGATTCCTTTATTGACCGCCGGGATATACTCGCGCGGCACGACGCCGCCCACAATCTCATTAACGAACTCCAGGCCTTCGGCACCTTCGTCCTCAGCTGGCTCAAACCGAATCCAGACGTGCCCGTACTGACCTCGGCCGCCCGATTGCCGAACAAACTTACCTTCGATCTCTGCGGTGTTCCGGATACGCTCGCGATATGCCACCTGTGGTTTACCAATATTTGCCTCAACGCTGAACTCGCGGCGCATACGATCCACAATGATATCGAGGTGAAGTTCACCCATCCCGGAGATAATGGTCTGCCCGGTTTCTTCATCTGTCTTGACGCGGAACGAAGGATCTTCCTGTGCAAGCTTAGACAGCGCCAAACCCATCTTTTCTTGATCGGCCTGAGATCGAGGCTCTACCGCTACCGAAATAACGGGCTCTGGAAACTCCATTCGCTCGAGAACAACAGCATTATTCGCGTCGCAGAGCGTATCGCCTGTGGTCACATCTTTGAGGCCAATCGCAGCGGCAATATCACCCGCCAGCACTTCTTTAATTTCCTCGCGACTGTTGGCGTGCATCTGAACCATACGGCCGACGCGCTCCTTCTTACCCTTCACGGAGTTGAAGATGGCATTACCTGACTCCAACTTACCCGAGTAGACACGGAAGAACGTCAGCGTCCCGACATAAGGATCGGTCGCAATCTTAAATGCCAGGGCAGAGAAGGGCTCGCCGTCATCAGACTCGCGGGTGATGACAGTCTCACCATCGAGTTCGGTACCTTCAATCGCCTTCACTTCGGTAGGGGATGGCAAATACTCGACAACCGCATCGAGTACCGCTTGCACACCCTTGTTCTTGAAGGCACTTCCCCCAAGTACAGGGACAATCTCATTGGCAAGTGTCCGGGCTCTAATACCGGCTTTAATCTGGTCCTCTGACAGCTCGCCTGTTTCGAGGTAGGCATCCATCAGCTCGTCATTGGCTTCGGCCGCCGCCTCGACAAGGTACTCACGCATCTCATCGCACTGATCAACCAGATCATCAGGCACAGGTCCGTATTCGAAAGTTGTTCCGCGGTCCTCTTCGTTCCAGATGATGGCCTTGTTTTTGATCAGATCGATCACGCCAACGAACTCTTCCTCGGCACCGATGGTCATCTGGATGGGCACGGCGTTGCAATCAAGTCGTTCTCGAAGCTGCTCGACAACATTCATGTAGTCCGCACCCGCACGATCCATCTTGTTCACGAAGACCATACGAGGAACGGCGTACTTGTTTGCCTGCCGCCAAACTGTCTCGGTCTGAGGCTGAACACCTGAAGAACCGCAGAGCACAACGACGGCACCGTCCAGCACTCGGAGCGATCGCTCAACCTCAATTGTGAAATCTACGTGTCCGGGCGTATCGATGATGTTGATTCGGTATTCATCGAACTGACTGTCCATACCGCGCCAAAAACAGGTGGTCGCAGCGGACGTGATGGTGATACCGCGCTCCTGCTCCTGCTCCATCCAATCCATGGTGGCAGCACCATCGTGCACCTCACCTATCTTGTG
>WTJR01000197.1 GCA_011524755.1 Halieaceae bacterium
TACGCGCGGCACGGTGTTGATCGTTCAAAGGGAACCATGCCTTTGCAGCTCGCTGGCAATATCAAAAATGGCGGTTTGATTGAGGTCCCCTTTGGCGTTTCGCTCAACAAAGTCATTAACGAATGGGGCGGTGGCACTCGTTCAGGACGTCCAGTCCGTGCGGTACAAGTGGGCGGCCCGCTCGGTGCTTACCTGTCTAGCGATCAGCTGGATGTGCCCCTGACCTACGAGGCTCTGGCCGAGCTTGGCGGGATGCTAGGACACGGCGGTATCGTTGTTTTTGACGACACCGTAGATATGGCTAAACAGGCTCACTTCGCGATGGATTTTTGCGCAAAAGAGTCCTGCGGTAAGTGCACACCATGCCGGATCGGCGCGGTCCGCGGGAGGGAAGTACTGGACCGAGTGGTCGATAGTACGGCGTCATCGAACGACTTAATTTTATTGCGTGATCTTTGCGACACGATGGAGCAAGCATCGCTCTGCGCCATGGGTGGTTTGACACCTTTGCCAGTTAAGAGCGCTATGGATAACTTCCCTGAGGACTTCGGGGTAACAGACAACCAGTATGAGGTGGCCGTGTGAACAGTATGGTCGAGTTTTACCAGCCACAAGCTGACTTTGGCACACCCAGTTCAAAGTCCACTGAGCTTGTGACCTTATCTATCGATGGGCGAGATGTTTCAGTTCCCTCGGGCACCTCAGTCATGCGTGCCGCCTTTGAGGCTGGCATTAAGGTCCCGAAACTTTGTGCTACCGACACGCTTGAGTCCTTCGGATCCTGTCGGGTCTGCTTGGTCGAAATTGAGGGAAGACGGGGCTACCCCTCGTCGTGTACCACGCCGGTAGAGGCGGGGATGACTGTCACGACTCAGAGCGATCAGTTGGCAAAAATTCGCCGCGGTGTGATGGAGCTCTACATCAGCGATCATCCACTGGATTGCCTTACGTGTCCTACGAATGGCGACTGTGAGCTACAGTCGACGGCAGGCGAAGTGGGCTTGCGCGATGTGCGTTATGGGTTCGCGGGTGAAAATCACACCCAGCTTGAGAAAGACGAGAGTAGCCCGTATTTCACTTTCGATTCGTCCAAATGCATTGTTTGCTCGCGTTGTGTCCGCGCCTGTGAAGAGACTCAGGGAACATTTGCGCTGACCATTTCGGGACGCGGCTTTGATTCTCGCGTTAGCGTAGGGCCTGAGACGAACTTTTTGGAGTCAGACTGTGTCAGTTGCGGTGCCTGTGTCGCCGCCTGTCCTACGGCTACGTTGACCGAAAACAGCATCATCGAGAGCGGAATACCTGAGCACTCGGTGACCACAACCTGTGCTTACTGTGGTGTCGGCTGTGGCTTCAAGGCTGAAATGCGAGGTCAAGAAGTGATTCGCATGACACCGTGGAAAGATGGTAAAGCGAATGAGGGTCATGCCTGCGTCAAAGGTCGTTTTGCCTTTGGCTATGCGACCCACAAAGATCGCATGACCGAGCCGATGATTCGCGATTCGATTGATGACCCTTGGAAGCGTGTTAGCTGGGACGAAGCGCTGACGTTTGCTGCCAATCGGTTGCGTTCTATTCAAGAAAAATACGGCACCAAGAGCATTGGCGCTATTTCGTCTTCACGCTGTACGAATGAGGAAGTGTGGCTGGTCCAGAAAATGGTGAGGACCGGATTTGGTAACAATAACGTCGATACCTGCGCTCGCGTGTGCCACTCCCCAACAGGTTATGGTCTGAAGCAGACCTTGGGTGAGTCGGCTGGAACACAGGACTTTGCGTCCGTTGCCGATGCTGACGTGATTGTCGTGATGGGAGCCAACCCCACAGAAGCGCACCCGGTATTTGGGTCGCGCCTGAAGAAACGACTGCGAGAGGGTGCTCACCTGATCGTTATCGATCCTCGTCGGATTGAAATCGTCGGTGCGCCGCACGTGCGATCCGATCTCCACCTACCGGTCCGTCCCGGGGCGAACGTGGCTCTGTTGAATGCTATGGCCCACACCATCGTGGATGAGGGGCTAATGGATCAACGCTTTGTTGATTCACGTTGTGACAAGGTGGCGTTCAGCAACTGGCTGACATTTATTCAACAACCGGAGAACTCGCCAGAGGCCATGGAGGCCCACACCGGCGTTCATGCGGATGATGTACGTGTGGCGGCTCGTCTCTACGCCACGGGCGGAAATGCCGCCATTTACTACGGTTTGGGCGTTACCGAACACAGTCAGGGTTCAACAACGGTCATGGCGATCGCTAACCTGGCGATGTTGACTGGGAATATTGGCCGACGAGGTGTCGGTGTGAACCCACTTCGCGGGCAGAACAATGTTCAAGGTTCCTGTGATATGGGCTCATTCCCGCATGAGCTACCGGGCTATCGACCAGTGAGCGATGACGCTGTTCGTGGGAGTTTTGAAGCCGCGTGGGGCGTGACATTGGATCCTGAGCCTGGGCACCGCATTCCTAACATGTTCGAAGAAGCCTTGTCTGGAGCCTTTAAAGGCTTGTACTGCCAAGGCGAGGACATTGCGCAGTCAGACCCCAATACACAGCATGTCGAAGCCGCACTTGAGTCGATGGAGTGCCTGATTGTTCAGGACATCTTCCTTAACGAGACTGCGAAGTTCGCGCACGTGTTCCTGCCAGGATCTTCATTCTTGGAGAAGGACGGCACGTTTACCAATGCGGAAAGACGTATTTCGCGTGTGAGAAAGGCGATGGAGCCTCTTGCCGGAAAAGCCGATTGGCAGTCGACGCTGGGTCTGGCTCAAGCGCTTGGCTGTGATTGGGACTACGAGAGTCCCGAACAGATCATGCGCGAGATATCCGCACTGACACCTACATTTGCAGGCGTCACATACGAGAAAATTGAGCGCTTGGGCAGCATTCAATGGCCTTGCTGGGATGCGGAATCCGAGGGAACACCGACCATGCACGAGGAATCGTTCACTCGTGGTTTAGGACAGTTTATTGTCACGGAGTACGTACCAACGGATGAGCGATGTTCACGTCGTTTCCCACTCATCATGACAACGGGACGCATACTCAGTCAGTACAACGTGGGCGCGCAGACTCGTCGTACCGAGAATTCTGCTTGGCACGAGGAAGATGTTCTGGAAATTCATCCGGAAGATGCGCAGGAGCGGGGTATTTCCGAAGGCGACTGGGTGGGAATTTCTAGTCGTATGGGTGATACGGTTCTTCATGCCAGACTGTCGCAGCGCGTGCGCCCCGGTGTTGTTTATACGACCTTCCACCATCCTGTCTCCGGTGCAAACGTTATCACTACCGATAGCTCGGATTGGGCAACGAACTGTCCAGAGTACAAGGTAACAGCCGTACAGGTGACCCGTGTTACTCAGCCGTCTGACTGGCAAGAGCGTCAGAAGAGCTTTGATGTGAAACAGCAGCGCTTGGCGAAGGACTCTGTCGTTGGCTGAACAGGCGCACAGTGATGTGAGCGAGGCCGATCCCTCAGTGGTATCGGTGAGTCGCCGACTGCAAGAGGATGGTACCTCCGTCGAAAACGTTGACGCGGTTGTCGCCGAAGTTCCCGTTGCAATGTCATTCAACGGTATTTCGTATGCGGTAATGATGGCCACGCCTTGTGATTTGGAAGACTTTATTCGTGGATTCGCCATTGGCGAGGGCATCGTCGACAGTGCGCGAGCGATTTTTGACATTGACCTAGAGTTCGGTGACGTTGGCGTCGCCGTGAATGCCACGGTCTCCAACGAAACGGCGCACCGGTTGAAGTCCAGGCGCCGATCCATGGCCGGACCAAGTGGATGTGGTCTCTGCGGTATTGAGTCGATCGAGCACATGACGAGAGACATAGTGCCACTGCAGCCTACCAATCTGCCCAGTCAGGCCGCACTCGACAACGCACTTAGCGGTATGCGAGATAGACAAGTCGTTTCTCAGTCCACATCAGGTGCACACGCGGCCGTCTGGTGCGATATGGACGGCAACATCGTGACACTGAGAGAAGATGTGGGGCGGCACAATGCGCTCGACAAGCTCATTGGCTGGCATAGTTCGGAACCAGCTGACGGGTTCGTACTGGTCAGTAGTCGTGCAAGCTATGAGATGGTGGCAAAAGCCGCAACGGCAGGCATTGGCGTGCTTGCGGCGGTTTCGGCACCGACCTCTATGGCCATAGAGACAGCGAGGGCCGCTAATCTCAAGCTCATCGCCTTTGCATCAAACGGTCGGCACGCACTTTATTCCTGAAGAGCCTCGCGTCAGTCGCGGTCAGGAATCACTGATTCATCGAAACGTTGGTTTTTCAGGAATGGAGCGATCAATAGTCCCGTTAGCGTCATAGGATAGTTGGGTGATCCCCCAATGCCTATATTGTCTGAGGGGCGCTCGCCCTTAACTTTGTGAAACGTGCCGAAAAGAATGTCCCAGACAATAAATTCGCCACCGTAATTGCAATCACCGATCTTTTTATCTGGGTAGTGGTGGTAACGATGGTTATCGCCAATAGAGAACAGGTACTCCCAAAACCCCAGTTTTAAATCGATATTTGAGTGCTGAAAAAGCCCAATACTCAACTGCATAAATACTGCCACCATCACGATTTCCGCGGACGGTTGAAGGAGGGCGAAGGGTGCGGCAAAAAGTATCGCTTGCACAATGACCTCGACCGGGTGGCTACGGATACCGTTTAGCCAATACAAGCGTTTCACAGAGTGGTGGGTGGCATGAAAACGCCATAGAAATGCGTTTTCGTGAAGCGCACGGTGCAGCCAATAGCGAAAGAAGTCCTTAATCAGAATAAACAGCATGACTTGCATAGCACCAGGAAGCTCGTTCGGCCAAAGTTCGTGACCATAGGGTTCTAGCGCCTCAACAAGTGATACCAAAAACAGCACTTGAATCAGGTACTTTGCGAAACCATTCCAGAACGCGTTGGAGAAAAACATCATTACGTCGACTGTCATATCGTTCCCGCCTTCCAGCCAATCTCGACTGAAGGGCATTAGTCGTTCAAGTGGTGCAGCGAACAGTCCGTAGACAACAGGAATCAGAGCAAGGGTTGCGATCGACGTGATCGACGCGCCAGCCTCGGTAGCTTCAAACCCTAGCCACATTGAAATGATTAGCGTTAAGGGAAACAGCGTGTGTGCAATGACGGCTCGCAACCACGTGCCCTCCAACCAATAGGAGGCGCGGTCTAATCGTCGCAAAAGCGTGTTCAGGGGGAGGATCAATAAGTAATGACCCAGCTCCTCAATTAGGTTCAGCGGCGCTCCCAGCCAGCGGGCTAGTCGGCTTGCAAAGACCTCATGGGACGGGAGTTCTTGGTTTCGCATCGATATTGTTCTTATGGTGCGCGTCAGTGCCAATCAGCGCTGGAGAATACAGCATCTGATCGTTCTGTCACAGAAATAGCCAAACCCAGTCTTGGACGTTGCAGTCGAGCAGGCTCTATACTGATTGCGTGTCGAAAAATGATGAGCGAGTCGATCGCTGTGTATTATCGCGCTCAATACATCTCGTTTTCATCGCAAGTGTTACAGTGCAGAGGTAGCTGCGAATAGCCTAAAACGCAGGTTGAAGAAAAGATGAGTGCAGTTGCCCAATTATCCGATGGCAGACGGCTTCGCTCTGAGCGTAGTCGTCAAGCGATGATCAACGCCGCCTTGATCTTGATCGAGGAGGGGAATTTCGCACCCACGGCTAAGCAGATCTCTGCGCGCGCCGGTGTGGGTATACGTTCCTTCTTTCGCCAATTCGAAGATATGGACCAGTTTTTTGCCGCGGTGGACGAGCATACGGTTGGGTCCTTCTGGGAGAGTTTTCTTCACGAGGGAGACCGGGAGGGGACACTGACCGAGCGCCTAGAATCGATTGTGGCAACCTATGCCAAGGCATTTGAAGAGCATCGTTCATTGTTACTCGCGACAAAGTCTCTGCGCTGGAGTTCTCGGATTTTGAAGGAGAACTATGAGCGCTACCAACAGATCTCTAGAGCCAACAAAGAGCGATGGCTTCGAGAGATAATTCAACTTCCAGTAGATGACCGAGAGTTGGCCGATGCCTATCTGTCGTTCGAGATGTGGCATCGGCTGCGGGATATCCAAGGTCTGTCATGCAGTGCCGCACAGACCCTAGTTCTGAAAGCCCTGACACGACTGCTGAATCCCTAAAGCTAAGTATTCACTGATCACGGTAGTTATCGAGAGAAAGGCTGAAGGGAGCTTGATTTGGCATATTATGTGCCATATCTTTTTTGGAACGATCCATACAGCTTTTGTATCCATGCTCAATCCAATAACAAGACTATCCCGGGGGTTTCATGTCACAGCAATTTAAGGATCAAGGCGGAGCGGCAACCATGGACCCATCGCCATTGGCGCGTCGTCTGACCTCGAATCTTGCCAGTTACCTAAACAGCGAAAAAAAGCTGATAAAACGCCGACTGAAAGCGGAAAAG
>WTJR01000125.1 GCA_011524755.1 Halieaceae bacterium
GCTCTGGTGGTAGTGTGGGCGGCACCAGTGGCAAAGGCCCCAATCTTCCGGGCCCGGTGAATGCGCCCTCGCGTTTTCGCTCGGTAGCACAAGCGATGGCGACGGTGCCGGTGGCAACCGCTGCCATGGGTGCTGTCGCAGGACTGCCAGCCGGTCGGCTTGTTGCATCACACTTCTCAGTCATGTCGAAAAGCACCGCACAAATCATTACGGCGGGCCCGGCTGTGGTCGAGCGGGCTATGGGTGAGAAAAAAACCAAGGATGAACTGGGTGGTTGGAAGGTACACACCAAGAACGGGACGGTGGACAACGGCGCGGACGACGAGAGTGCCTGCATCGAGGAGATCAAACGTTTCCTTTCCTACATGCCTGACAACGTCAATCAGTTGGCGCCTGTTGTTGCGTGTGATGACCCTACTGATCGCTGCGAGGAGTCTCTGCTGGAGGTTGTGCCCCGTGACCGTCGTGTGGCGTTTGAGATGCGCAAGGTCATTCACGCCGTATTTGACGAAGGCAGCTTTTTTGAGATGGGCAAAGGTTACGGCCGCTCACAAATAACGGGGCTTGCTCGCCTGAACGGGCAAACGGTTGGGGTGTGGGGCAATGATTGCAAGTTCCTTGCTGGCTCGATGACGGCAGACGGAGCCCACAAGGCGCGACGTTTCATGGAGCTCTGCGAGACGTTTAGTTTTCCCATTGTGACCTTGGTGGATGAGCCGGGATTTATGATTGGGAGTCAGGCCGAGCGCGAAGCGACCATCCGTCATGGAACGTCTGCGGTGCTGACGGCGGCCATGACAACAGTACCTTGGGCGGCGGTCATGGTTCGTCGCTCGTTTGGGGTCGCTCAGGCAGCGCACTACGGTCCGGAGGCTTACGTACTGGCCTGGCCCTCGGCCGAGAGTGGACCACTGCCCGTGGAGGGTGGCGTTGCCGTCGCCTTCCGACGTGAAATCGAGGCGGCGCCGGACCCTGACGCCAAGCGTCGGGAGCTCGAAGAGATGTTAGCCGCGAAACAGTCGCCATTCCCGCGTGCAGAGGCGCTGTCGGTTCATGATCTGATTGACCCGCGGGAAACACGACCTGAGCTGTGTAAGTGGTTGGCACGCGTTCAGCCCTTGCTGCCTGATTTACTGGGCCCGTCGGCCTTCGCCATTAGACCTTGAGACTGGGGGATATATTGATGACAAAGATCGAACTGGAAACTGGTGGTTCTGTCTGGAAGCTTCTGGTCGCAGAGGGCGACGCGGTCGAGGAAGGGCAGACCTTATTTATCCTCGAGGTCATGAAGATGGAGGTGCCTTACGAGGCACCGCACGCGGGTACGATCGCTGCATTACATATTGCCGAGGGTGACTCCGTCGCTGAAGATGATCTCGCACTCGTTATTCAAGCCTGATGGCTGTGCAGCCGAGCATCAGATGAGTTTTCTGACGCGTCTCGCTCGGTGACGCATCACTGACGGGTAACTGACGTCCCAAACCACCCTCATAAAGTTGAGGCAGGTTTGTACCGCAGAGTAGACTGTTGGTTCATTTCCAATTTATACCCATCGCTCGCGTCGTTAATTCGCGACTACAGGATCCTGCATGCTCAGTTTGACTGATGTTACCCACGTTTACCCAAACAACACCCGTGCCCTCGACGGTGTCACGCTCGAAATACCCAGAGGGATGTATGGGCTGTTAGGTCCCAACGGTGCAGGTAAGTCGACACTCATGCGCTCCATTGCGACCTTACAAACACCATCCTCGGGAGCGATCACCTTTGATGGTGTTGATGTCGTGGCTGAGCCCGAGGCGATTAGGGCTCGACTGGGTTATTTGCCGCAGGATTTTGGCGTTTATCCACGGGTGACTGCCTACGATATGCTCGAGCACATGGCGGTGCTAAAAGGTATTGCCGGCAGTG
Source organism: Halieaceae bacterium (assembly GCA_011524755.1). Lineage (GTDB taxonomy): Bacteria > Pseudomonadota > Gammaproteobacteria > Pseudomonadales > Halieaceae > Luminiphilus. The sequence continues at coordinate 1,912 of WTJR01000125.1, forward strand.
CAGAGCGCAAAGAAACGGTCGAGACGCTTCTCAATCAGGTCAATCTCTGGAAGGTGCGCAAGAAGGCGATTGCCGGATTTTCCGGCGGTATGCGACAGCGCTTCGGTATTGCCCAAGCACTGATTGGTAACCCTGACCTCATCATCACCGACGAGCCGACCGCCGGGCTAGATCCGGAAGAGCGCAATCGGTTCCTTAATTTACTCGCCGAGGTCGGTGAGAACGTCGTCGTTATCTTATCCACTCACATTGTGGAAGACGTTGCGGATCTGTGCCCTCGAATGGCGGTCTTGGTAGGCGGTAAAGTGCAGTTGGAAGGTGCGCCAGCGGACCTCATTGCATCGACCGCCGGGATGATCTGGGAGAAAACCATTCCCCGGACCGAGTACGGGGCTTACGACGCCAAGTATCAGATTATTTCTAGCCGCTTGATGGCAGGTCAGAGCGTTATTCACATCATGTCCGATGCGGATCCGGGTGAGGGCTTCACCTCCGTATCGGGCGGCTTGGAAGATGTCTACTTCACCACGCTGGCTCGAACGCGTGGCGAGTCGGCAGCAGCTTAACCGGAGGTCAGCACGTGTTTGCATCGATCTTTGGATTTGAGCTCCGCTATCAACTGCGAAATCCGGTTTTCGTCGTCACGTCATTGGTCTTTTTCTTGCTGACCTTTGGCTCTGTCACCATCGATAACATTCAGATCGGGGCGGGTGGCAATATCCACGTTAACAGTCCTGTGGCCATTGCCCAGACAGTACTCATCATGACGGTGTTTTACATGTTTGCGAGCACGGCGTTTGTGGCAAATGTTGTCGTTCGGGATGACGAGAGTGGCTTCGGCCCTATGGTCCGTTCGACCAGCGTAACCAAGTTTGCCTATCTGCTGGGTCGCTATGCCGGAGCCTACACTGCAGCGGCTTTAGGTTTTGCGGCAGTGCCTCTCGCGATTTTAATTGGCTCGCAGATGCCCTGGTTGGACCAGGAAACCCTCGGTCCGACGGTCATTGGTGACTACCTCCGTATTTTTCTTATGTTCGCACTGCCGAATATTTTGGTGACCTCAGCCATTTTCTTTGCGGTTGCCTGCGTATTCCGGTCGATGATGCTGAGCTACGTGGGTGTGCTGGTTTTTCTGGTTCTGTATTTCACCTTGACGAGTCTGGCAGGGAGCCAGCCCGAGATGCGTGACACGATTGCCACCATCGAACCGTTTGGTTTGGGCGCCTTTTCTGATGTAACACGGTACTGGAGCGCAGCCGAAAGCAATAGTTTGGTGCCACCATTTGAAGGCACGCTCATGTGGAATCGGCTCATTGCGATCGCGCTGGCCGCCCTTGCCTTAGGTATTGCTTATTCACGCTACAGCTTTGCCGAAAAGGGCGTTTCGGCTCGCAAGCTCAAGAAAGAACAGAAGCGCGAGGCGAAGGAAGCCGCTGAGCAGCCCGCGCTGGTAGATCGCTTGCCTACGCCCAACCAAGCGGCAGCCGCGTGGCCCAGATTGGTTGCACGCACGCGACTGGAAATGAACCTCATATTCACCAGCCCGGCCTTTTTCGTGCTGATTTTGATTGGCTTGTTCAACTCGGGTGGCGCACTTTGGTTTGCCAACCAGGTTTACGGCACGCCCGCGGTCCCAATGACCTTTGCGTTGTTGATGCCGCTCTTTGGCTCGTTCGGCATTATCCCCATCATTATCGCCATCTACTTTGCCGGTGAGCTGGTCTGGCGTGACCGCGATCGCGGTATGCACGAGATCATCGATTCAACGGCATTGCCTAACTGGGCGTACTTCATTCCCAAGGTCATTGCGGTTGCGGCCGTACTCATTGCGACGTTGTGTATTGCGGCGCTCACCGCCATCTTGGTGCAGTTATTTCGGGGTTACACCGCCATCGAACTCGATAAATATTTAGTGTGGTTCATCCTGCCGTACTCGGTAGATATGCTGATGACCGCCATTCTGGCGGTTTTCTTCCAAGCGCTGAGCACCAGTAAATACATGGGCTGGGGCCTGATGGTCATTTATCTCGTGGCCTCAATTACGCTGGTTTCACTGGGCTTCGAGCACCCGCTCTACAACTTCGGTGATGTTGGTTTTGTGATGGTCTCGGACCTGAACGGGGCCGATGTGGGAGGTGCCAAGAGTTGGTGGCTGCGTCTCTACTGGGGTGGTGTTTGTCTCATTCTGTCCGTTATCGCTTACCTACTATGGCGTCGGGGTGTCGCCGTGTCCCTGCGTGCGCAAATCGCGCGCGTTCCATCGCGTCTCGTGGGTGTTCCGGCCGCACTTCTGCTGTCCGGTTTCGCTATCTCAGCGGTCACTGGGAGCTGGATGTTCTATCAAATGAATGTCGTGAACGAGTATGTGATTAGCGACGAGCAGGAAGAGCGTTTAGCTGATTATGAAAAACAGTTCCTGCAGTACGAGTCGGTGAAGCAGCCTTCCGCGACACACGTCCAGTTAGCAGTTGATCTTTACCCTCATCAGGGCCGCGCATTGGTGAACGGTCGTTACACGCTGGTCAATGATACGGGTGCTCCGGTCGAGGAGCTGCACGTGCTCTTCCAGGACGGGTATTCAGAGCTGACCGAGCTAGATATTCCCGGAGGCTCGCTGACGCTCGATGAGCAGGAAGACTACGGCTATCAAATTTATACGCTCGAGCCTGCGATGGCCCCCGGTGAAACGCTAGAAATGCGATTCGCTACTGAGCGCGTACACGATGGATTTTCAACCCGTGGCGCCGATACGCGTTTGGTGAAAAACGGAACGTTTTTGAATAACGCCGAGTTTGCGCCTCAGCTCGGATTTGATCGGTCGGCATTACTGCAGGATCGGTCCACCCGTCGTAAGTACGACCTTCCCGCCGAATTGCGTATGCCGAAACTCGAAGACGAGTCAGCTCGCGATCGAAACTATGTCGGGAACGTGGATTGGGTAATGTCTGATATCACGGTCACGACGCGCGCCGATCAAGTCCCGATCGCGCCAGGAAAGCTAGTTTCCGATGTGACCGAGGGCGATCGCAGAACCGCGCGCTTTAAGTCTACGAATCCCATTCTGGGCTTCTTCTCGGTTCAGTCAGCGGAGTATGCCGTGACCAAGCGCGAGCATACCGGTATCGATATGGAGATTTACCACCATCCCACGCATGGGTTTAATGCGGAGCGTATGCTCGATGCCATGGCAGTGTCGCTTGACTACTTCCAGGAGAACTTTGGTCCCTATCAGTTCGATTACGCGAGGGTGATCGAATTTCCGGGTTACGCTACTTTTGCTCAGGCCTTCGCCGGCACCGTGCCTTACTCCGAGCGCATTGGCTTTATTGCCAATACGGCGGATGAAGATGACATCGATTACGTCACCTATGTGACGGCCCACGAATATGGCCATCAGTACTGGGCGCATCAGCTCATCAGTGCCTACATGCAAGGTGGGACTATCATGGTCGAGACCATGGCGCAGTACTCCGCGCTGATGGTCATGAAGGAGATTTACGGTGAAGAGCAAATTCGCCGCTTCCTGAAGTACGAGCTCGATGCCTACCTGTCGTCGCGCGGGAGTGAGGCCATCGAGGAGCTGCCGCTCAATCGCGTCGAGAATCAGGGATACATTCACTACCGAAAAGGCGCGGTTGTGATGTATCTCTTGCAGGACCGGCTTGGTGAGGAGCGAGTGAATGCCATGTTGGCGGAGCTGCTCGATCGCTTTAAGTTCAAGAGTCAGCCCTACGCGAGCTCGACCGATCTGGTGGATGGCTTCAAGGCATTAGCGCGAGACGAGGCCGAGGCTCGGTTGGTCGAGGACCTTCTTGAGAACATCACTCTGTACGATTTCACCGCATCGGATGCGACCGTGGCGGAGCTTGAAAACGGTCAATTTGAAACAACGTTTACTGTGACTGCCGCCAAGTTGTATGCCGACGGAGAGGGTGAAGAAACCGAGGCAGATTTCGAGAACCTGGTCGATATCGGCGCTTTCACTAAGCGTCCCGGTTACGAAGTGCTTGAGCCTGCCGACGTGATCAGCTTCCGTTTGGAGCCCTTAGTGTCGGGCGAGCAAGTCGTCACGGTGACAACCGATGAGAAGCCAGCTTTCGTCGGGGTGGATCCGTACAGCAAGTTCGTTGACCGGCAGGGCGACGACAATATTACGGCTGTTGAGGAAGCAGACTAGCGACCGGCGCTGGCGGTCACCGGCCGAATCTGCGCAAAACGGAAGCCGGCAAGCGGACTGGTTTTAAAGCCAGTCTCGGTTCAGACGGCAGACGTGTCTCACAAGGCATCCGGTGCCGGAAGTGGACTCCAAAGGGCCGCCGATCGATGGCGGCCCTTATCTGACCTGTAATTCCTTAATAACTGAGACCCCACCCGTACGGGAACAGCGGATTGGCCGTGTCATCGGGCACGTCCTCTAGCTGAGCTTCTACTTCAGCCATCGAAGAGGGCAGTTCAAACGGCAGTTTGCCTACTGGGTTGTGTTTGCC
>WTJR01000096.1:0-12226 GCA_011524755.1 Halieaceae bacterium
AAAAGCCCGGTAATGTCGCGCGATGTATTGATCCGACGAGCTTCGGTGAGTAGCTCCACCATGCCAGCTGAGCCCAAGTCTCCGGTCTCGGTGCTGACATAACCCAGATGAAAGAGGCGGTCACTGTTGGTTTTAGACATGCGTATGGATCTCTTGAGTCCGCCTATGGTCCCCTAACTTGATTGAACTGCCAAGGTAAAATAAAGTTGACAGTTAAGTTATCCAAATAATTAGACTTTGGCGCTTTTTTTTACTGTTCAAAGTCTATACGGGGGAATTATGGCAGAAGATTCAACTGCAGTTGGTATGAATAACAGCACTAAACAAGCGCTCGAAAGCCGCGCTTTGGCACCGCGGTTCTACACGACCGATTGCGAAGAGATTGGACGCTACGACATTGATCCGGTTCGTGAGGAATGGGACGCCATGATGGCGGCTTTTGAGTTGGATACTAATCGGGAGCACTTCAAACAGAATTATGAATTTGATCCCGAGACACTGGAGGCAGATCCTGAATTAAAAGCCGAGTTTCTCGATCTGCTGGTCAGCTCAATTACGGCCGAGTACTCGGGCTGTGTCTTGTATCAGGAAATTGAGAGCAAAGTAGGGGATCCAGAGATTGCAAAACTCTTCCGCTATATGGCTCGTGACGAGTCGCGACATGCGGGCTTCATAAATCGCGCACTGAATAAATTGGGTGTGGCTGTCGACCTGAGTGTTCTAAAGCGCGACAAGGAATACACCTACTTTCGGCCGAAATTCATTTTTTATGCGACCTACCTGTCTGAAAAAATTGGGTATGCGCGCTACATCACGATTTACCGCCATCTTGAGCGTCACCCAGAGCGCCGTTTCCATCCCATCTTTAAGTGGTTCCTCGAGTGGTGTAATGACGAGTTTGCGCATGGTGAGGCCTTTGCCTTGCTGATGCGTGCCAACCCGAAGTTGCTTACCGGTTACAACAAGTTGTTCATTCGGATGTTCCTCGTACTGGTCTATACGACCATGTACGTTCGTGACCATTCACGTCCGAAGTTGTACGAGGCGTTCGGTATGGATGTAACCGAGTTCGATCACACCGTTTTTGACATCACGACAGAGATTTCAAAACAGGTGTTTCCGATGACACTGAACACGCGGGATCCTAAATTCCAGCGTGGTCTCGAGCGTTTGTTGGATTTGAATATTCGTCTCGATGGACTTGAAGGCGCCAAAGGTGTTGGGGCTACGCTTAAGCGTCTGACATTGCAGGTGGGCATTGGTACAACGATATTGCGTTTATTCCTGCTCCCAACAATCCCCAACCAAATGCCAAAGCAGGTGGCGATGCAGCCGGCCTGGTAGATCTATTTTGAGTGCGGGTGCCTTAGCGCCCCCGCCAATACTGGCTGAATTCAAAGAGGTGACAGAGCCCCGCCATTGTGAGGCAGCCTAACAAGGCTGTTGACGGTGCGTCCCAGATAGCGAGCTGAATACCGCACATGAGAAATAAGCCGGCCAACAGGTTCGGTAAAAAAGCACTGATTGACGCGCTAGTGGCCGTGGTGTGATGCCGGCGGTACAGCACCACTATTTCAGCGGCGATTAATAAGACGATGACCGCAATCAGGGCGCCTGATTGAAGAAGAGCCGTCATGGTAACGATCAGGCAGCTGTTTTCGACAGACCTAAGAGTTGCGCCACGTCTTTGATGAATACGCGCAGGTGCTCCTTTTTCTTCTTCTTGACCAGCTTTTTCTGTGTGTAGGCCTGCCACGTAAGTGTTTGGACGTCCTCGTCTTTACACATCTCAACGAATTGTTCGCGTCGCTTGTCGCTGTGGTACCAGAAATATTGCAGTAGGCCCAAGGCGAAGAAGGTACGGCCATGTAGCTTCATAAAGCGTTTTCGCGGTGCTTTTAGGGCAGAGGCTTTTCCTGTCACCAGGAACTCCTTGATGGCGTCAGCACTGAGGCGTCCACACAGCATGGCGTAGTAAATCCCTTCACCTGATGCTGGGGCCACGACACCGGCGGCATCACCGGAAACCAATAGCGCTTTACCATCATCCCACCGCTTCATGGGTTTCATGGGGATGGGGGCGCCTTCTTTTCGAATAGTTTCCGCCGTATCGAGGCCAGAGATGGCGCGTAGTTCGTTGACAGACTTTTTTGCAGAGAAGTCTTTGTGTGCGCTACCCACACCAATACTGGCCGATTTCCCATGAGGGAAAACCCAGGCGTAGAAATCGGGAGATAAGCCTCCCTGGTACCAAACTTCACAGCGCTCGGGGTCGTAGTCCTCGGTTGCCGCTTCGGGTGCTTCGACAATTTCGTGGTAGGCCAGTACCCAGGGGACGTCAGCATGTTTTGGAATGCCTTGCCTTGCAACTTGTGAGCGAGCACCGTCAGCGCCCAGCACACAGCGCGCAGTGGCGGTTCTCGTCTCGGTGTCGTGGTCCTTAGAAACGTAGGTCACTCGAAGCGTTGTTTTATCGATGTACTCGACCTTCTTGAAGGCGGCGAGCTCTAGGTCAGCACCAGCACGTTGAGCTCTCAGTCGCAGCCAAGGATCAAATTCGTCTCTGTCCACCATACCTACAAAGGTTCCCTCGATGGGCATGTCAACTTTCTGAGCCTTGGGTGAAATCATTCGCGCTGACTGAATTTCTGCTTTTAAGAGCGATCGAGGGATGTCGAACTCACCCAAAATACAGGGAGGAATCGCGCCACCACAGGGCTTAATTCTAAAAGCCCGTTCTAACAGTAGAACTTTGTGGCCAGCGAGCGCGATTTCGTGCGCTGCGGTCGCACCCGACGGGCCGCCACCCACAACGATCACATCGTAGTCTGTTTTTCTATCGCTCATGGGTTGACTCCCCCGAGTTGATTTTTCAGTGCAAAGGTATTGTCAACGTCCGAGTCTTTCGTGTCGGCGTTCACTTGTTTATCAATGTTAAATATGAGGCTGGCTGCCCATACAAATAAGACTGCTTCAGCGAGGAAGACGAGGCCATAGGATGCCGCTGGATTGCTCAACCAGAGCCCAGTGATATCGACTGCTACCGTACCGAGGAATCCCCCCATCGCGAATGAGATCGCCTGAGCTGCGCCCCACAAGCCCATTCGGAGTCCGTCGCGTTGCTTACGTCCTTGGCCTGCCAGCATCATCATTCCGCCGATGGCTGCGACAGCAAAACTGCCGTTAGCAACGCCTAAAACAAAGACATTGAGGTTGATTGGCCAGTTCGTACTTGTCATTCCACCAAAGGCCAGCAACGCCAGGGAGATGGCTGAGACAAGACATCCACCGCGTATCCAGAGGTGCAGGACATGGCGGGTTCGGGATTTAAAGGCGTAGGTGGAAACCGCCATAGCGAACATGCCTAGCAACATGCCAGCGTGTTGAATGCCTGCCAACGCCGTTGTCTCACCCACAGTCCATCCGAAGGTCAGTCCGACAAATGGCTCGAGAATAAGATCCTGCGCGCTATACGCCAGCATCGATGCGAAGACAAAAATGGTGAATCGGCGGGCATGATCCTCGCCCCACACCTCCTTGATAGCCTCCGTAAACGGGGGTTTCTTCTCTGGCTCAACACCGCTGATCAATGCAGGCTCAGTTGGTTTTTCAATCCCAATGATGGCAGTGAAGGTGACTACGAGGGCTATTGCCGCTGTGCCACAGACCACAGTCAGGAGCCTTGCTTCCGAGAATGGATCTAACAGTTGGCCTGTAATGCCACCAGTGACTGCGAAGCCCATGATCATCATGAACCACACCAAAGAGGCGGCGGCAGGCTTTCGTTGGTCGCTCACCTGCTTAGAAAGCAGAACCAAGAGTGAAGTGCCTGCGGCTCCTGATCCCACGCCGATGAGCAGATAACCCAAGGCGGCAACGACGTGTCCAATCCAGCCCAGCTGATTGGCCAAGGTGGCGCCGTAAGCTGCGGTCATGCTTCCGATAGCCAGGATGATCATGCCGCCAACGATCCATGGAGTGCGTCGACCGCCTGCGTCACTTCCGTAGCCAATGTAGGGCCGTGCCAGTTGTACTACGTGGTGCAATGTAATCAGGAACCCTGGGACGGATGCCGCCAGTGCGTATTCCACGACCATAATTCGATTGAGGGTATTGGTCGGTAAGAAGATGAGGGCACCGAGACAGGTTTGAATTAGCCCCAATCGAACAATGGCAAGCCATGAGAGAGTTTTTAGCTCAGCCAAAATGACCTCCCATTGCGAGTGCAGAGACCATCATGCCCGCGACGTATTGAGTGACGCCCACACCGTTGTACCACGGAGCAAGTTGACGCGGATTAGTCAGGAACCGAAGCATCGCCAGCAGCTGACCGGCAATTAAAACAGCAACGAGGCCGGCAGCGACAATATGCCCCCAGGTTGCCAGTAACCAGAGGACGCCGAGCTGGGGAGTGATCATGACAAGACATGCGAATTTGGCGGCGCGCTCGGGTCCCATTTGGACCGGAAGCGTCCTGATGCCCACCGCGATATCACCGTCGATGGCTTTAAAGTCATTCAAGGTCATGATGCCATGCGCTCCCAGACTATAAAGCGCCGCAATGATTAAAATAGAAGTGCTGGGGAGCTGACCGCCAATCACGATCGCGGCGCCCGTAATCCAGGCTAATCCCTCGTAGCTCACAGCAACGGAGAGGTTTCCCCACCACCCGTTTTGTTTTAAGCGAAGCGGGGGCGCGCTGTAGGCCCAAGCTAGAAGCAATCCAACCGCTGTTGCGCCTGCAACCCACGGGCCGAGCATGAAACTCCAGGCCTGTGCAATGACGCACCACACGAAAGCAAATCGAAGCGCGGCTGCTTCTGAGACACGACCGGAAGGAATCGGTCTGTCCGGTTCGTTCAGTGCATCAACCTCTCGATCGTGCCAATCGTTGATGATTTGGCTCGCTCCGCAGACCAGTGGGCCGGTCAATAATATTCCGGCAAGGAAAAGCCAGGGCGCCTGGAAAGGGGTCATGCCACCCGATACGAGACCGCACATGAGTGCCCACATGGGTGGAAACCACGTAATCGGTTTAAGGAGCTGAATGAAATCGGCGATGGACGCGCCCGATGTTGCTCCCGGGTTTACAGCCGTAGAATTGCTCATCCCAACATGGTGTACATGCTGGGACAAACAGTCAATCATTCATGACAATTTAATAGTAATTAAATATTTACAGTGGGTCTCGATCGCCATCGACTTCGGCATCACCAAGGTCAAAGCGACGCAGCTTTGTATACAAACTTTGACGGCTAAGACCGAGCAATTCGGCTGCTGAAGCGCGATTTCCACTGGTCAATTTGAGTGCGGCCTCTATACAGAGCGCCTCTATGACATCGGTTGACTCACGGACTAGTTCTTTTAAAGGTACACGACCTACGCGGCCTGTTATTTGCTCGATAGAGCGGGGCAAGTGATCGTCCACTGACTGATCTGGCGTTATCCGCCTGCCAATATCTCTTACAAAGAGCATGACACGTGTAGAGCCATTTTTACCGACCCTGGCCACCGATAATTCGATATCTACGGAGGATTCGGTTTCCGTCCTGAGAGTGGTCGAATACAAGCGTACGGATCCTTCTTGCTTGGAGTGATCCAGCACAATATTGAGATCGACGGCTGATCTTCCGATCCAGCGATCGGCCCTGCGACCCTCAACCAGTTCTGGAGATACGATGCCGGCCATTTCTAAGAATGCATTATTGGCGGTTAAGACGATGCCTTGCTCGTCCAGTTCCAAAATGCCATCAGGTGCGTCGCTGAAAAAAGACTGAAACTCTGCACCTGTAAGGTCGCGTTCGCTGTCATCCCTCAGCCGAATCAAGAGGCGCCCCTCGCCCGACTGGCGAAGATACGTAATCGCAATATTTAGCTCTAAACCCGCGTCAGTATTGATCATTCCGTCAACAGTGGTAGTAACTGATCGCGCTTCCCGAGTCAGTCTATCGAGGGTGTTTCTTGCCTCGTCACCGAGGCCGAGAGGAAAGGGTTTGCCCACTAGAGTGGCGCCCGCGCCAGCCAGTAATGTGGCTGCTACCGGGTTCGCTTCGAGGATGCGGCCACTGGAATCGTCAACCACAATGAAGCCTTCTGACACCATGTCGAGTAAGCGACGGTAGCGAGCTTCAAGTCGTCGTTTGGACCAGTAATCGCGCTCCATGGCGTGCTGAGCGTTCAGTAGCTGGTGTCTCAGACTTGCCTCGGGCAGTAGATCGATGGCCGCTACTTTGACATCACTGGAATTAGCCTCTGCGCAGATCCAGCAAAGCAAGGGGACGCTGTTGCCGCTGCGCGGTTCAATCGAGGTGTCGCACCGGACCGCTACGCCTTTATTGCGTCTTGCCTCGTCTAATCGCGACTCCAGCTGGGCCCGCGAATCATCGCCCACAAGTTCGCTCAGTGGACGGCCAATCAGCTCTTCCGGCTGCAGGCTGCTTGAGGGTCCATTGACGCTGGCGTCGAGAATAATGCCGTTTTCATTGACGAGAAATTGAAGGCTTGCGAGGTGCTGAAGCAAGAGGTCGGAAGAGGGCGCTGATACGGTATTCACTGCGAGTACTACTCCGATACTACAAAACGCGGCTCGGGCGTCATTATTGTCTTAGAAATCCAAATGTTACACAGCACGGAAAGGGTCGTCATCACTATGTTTACACTTCAATGGCAATATCTTTGATACGTCAATTTTTTAGTTCAGGATCACTGTAATATTTAGTTGACACTCATATAGCCGAACACTACCCTGCAAATTAATAAGATGACGCTAAATGTGCGTGTTGCGTACAGAGCGGGGAAAGTGGCGTGAGTGATAAAAAAAATGAAATAACCGGCGTTGGCTTGTACACGCCGGAACAAAAGCTACGCCGAGACCAGACGGTGTGGACGCTGGTGCAGGGTGTGCTAGCACCGCTCCAGTTTTTGGTCTTTGCAATCAGTGCAGTATTCGTTGTGAATTTTTTGCTGAATGGGACGGGGCTGTTTGCTGCCACTGTCTCGGTCGTCATTAAGACCGGCATTCTCTACACCATCATGGTTACCGGCGCGATCTGGGAAAAGGTCGTGTTTGGTCGTTATCTGTTTGCACCGGCGTTCTTCTGGGAAGACGTGGTGAGTATGGGTGTTATTGCGCTCCATACGCTTTATCTGGTCATGCTGTTGGCCGGCTGGGGTACACCTCAGGAGCAAATGTGGATCGCACTTGCAGCTTATGCGGCTTATGTCATCAACGCCGTACAGTTTCTCAAGAAATTCCAGCTTGCTAGAGCGACTTCGGCAGAGACGACAACGTCATACGTAACTGATGAGATGCCCGCAGGTGCAGGCTCATGAGTTCTGTAATCGCAAGTAGCGTCGGCGAGCATCACCCGGGTCCACAGACACAAGAGCGGGGTCAAAGAGCCGTGTTCTGCGGTCTCACATCCATTATTTGGTTACATCGCCGAATTCAGGATGCCTTCTTCCTGGTTGTGGGCTCACGTACGTGTGCGCACCTCATTCAATCGGCTGCGGGCGTAATGATCTTTGCGGAGCCACGTTTTGCGACTGCCATCCTAGGAGAGCGAGACCTCGCGGGCATGGCGGATTGCCATGAGGAGCTCGATCGCGTGGTAAGCGAATTGATTACACGTCGCTCGGGTATTAATCGCCTGTTCCTCGTGGGCTCCTGTCCGTCCGAGGTAATCAAGCTTGATCTGGAGACCGCTGCGGCCAAGTTGCAGGTCAAACACGAAAACCGCGTCCGTATCTCTGCGTTTAGCGGAAGCGGCATTGAAACAACCTTCACCCAAGGTGAAGACCAGTGCTTGAAGAGCACGGTTGCCGAGTTGCCAGCACTGGGAGCCACCGAGGAAAACCTTATTGTCTTGGGCACGGTTTCAGACATTGTGGAGGATCAGTTCAGGCGGTTATTCGATGACTTGGATATCAAAAATGTCCACTTCTACCCCGGGCGGAAGGCGGGTGATTTACCTGCCGTGGGCAAAGGCACCCGGGTTATCGCGGCGCAACCGTTTGTTGGTGAAACGGCACGCGCCTTGATCGAGCGTGGTGCTGAGTTGATTAGCGCACCCTTCCCGTTGGGTGCGGAGGGGAGTAAGGCGTGGTTTGAGGCAGCTGCCGAGGCATACGGTGTCGATTCGGAGCGGACACAGCAAGTGCTTGAAATGCCGTATCAGCGCGCAAAACGCGCAGTGTCGGTGCATCGCTCAAAGCTCGAGGGAAAACGGATTCACTTCCTGCCTGATTCGCAACTTGAAATTCCCATGGCCCGTTTCCTTTCAGAGGAGTGTGGCCTGAGTGTCAATGAGATTGGCACCCCCTTTCATGATCAATTAGTGATGCGTGGAGAATTGGCTCGTTTGCCACAGGACGTGCCTATGGTCGAGGGGCAGGATCTCGACCCTGCCTTAGCTCGTGTTCGAGCCGCGCGTCCCGACTTAACCGTCTGCGGCATGGGTATTGCCAACGCACTTGAGTCCGAAGGGCTCCGAACTAAGTGGTCCATTGAACTCGTTTTCTCTCCCGTGCAGGGATTTGATCAGGCTGGTGACCTAGCGGGTCTTTTTGCCAAGCCCTTGGCGCGCGAAGAGATACTGGAGGTTGGATCATGGAGCTGACGCTTTGGACCTATGAGGGTCCTCCCCACGTGGGTGCAATCCGTATTGCTGCGTCAATGCGCGACGTTCACCTGATGCTGCACTCACCGCAGGGTGACACTTACGCTGATTTGCTATTCACCATGATTGAGCGTGAAGGCCGACGACCACCGGTGACCTACACGACGTTTCAAGCGCGTGACCTAGGTTCCTCGACAGCCGAGATGGTTGTGAATTCATTGCGTGAATCTGCCGAGCGCTTCAAGCCTCAGGTATTAATGGTGGCGGATTCATGCACCGCTGAACTGATTCAGGATCAGCCGGGTGCTCTAGCTTTAGGTGCCGATCTACCCGTACCCGTAATCCCCCTGGAGATGGCCGCTTATACGCGAAAAGAGAACTGGGGTGCGGCGGAGACGTTTTATCAATTGGTGCGGGGACTGCTATCCCGTCAAGCACCGCCTCCTGGCAGTGAGCGGCCGCCGCGAGACGCCAATACACGACCGAGTGTGAATCTTCTTGGGCCTACTAAGCTTGGATTCAGGTGTCGTGATGACGTGGTCGAGATAGAGCGCTTGCTCAATTCAATGGGCGTTGACGTCAATGTGGTTGCGCCTCTGGGCGCATCTCCACAGGACTTACAAGCCATTCCGAAGGCCGATGCCAACGTCAACCTTTGCCCTGAGGTCTCCGATTTGACCTGTAGTTGGCTTGCTCGCACATTCGGAATGCCAACGATTAGCACGATTCCAATGGGCTGGGGTGCTACGCGAGATTTTATCGCCGAGGTCGCTGCCACACTGGATTTAGATATCAATGTTGACGCAGTCGGCGAATCTCGTTTGCCTTGGTATTCACGTTCTATCGACTCGACCTATCTAACCGGAAAGCGTGTGTTTGTGTTTGCTGACGGAAGCCACGCGATTGCCGCCGCACGGGTTGCTCGCGATGAAATGGGCTTTGAGGTTGTCGGTTTAGGGACCTACAGCAGGGAGCGAGCTCGTGATGTTCGTGCAGCAGCCAAAGAGTACGGGTTAGAGGCACTCATTACCGATAATTACCTTGAGGTCGAAGCTAAAGTCCAAGAGTTGCAGCCCGAGATGGTCTTGGGAACCCAGATGGAGCGACATATCGCTAAGCGCCTGGGGATTCCCTGTGCTGTCATATCCACCCCCGCCCACGTCCAGGATTACCCGGCCCGATACTCGCCACAGATGGGGTTCGAGGGTGCGAATGTACTGTTCGATACCTGGGTTCACCCTCTGATCATGGGTCTCGAAGAACATCTCTTGCACATGTTCCGTGATGATTTTGAGTTCAACGACAGCGTTGGGCCCTCCCATTTGGGAAGTGAGGGCGAGGGCGCGCGAGCGCAAGACACCTCAGGCGGTCATCAAGCCGATGATGGAGCCGTTGTCTGGGCGTTTGAAGCCGAGAAGGAGCTAAAAAAGATTCCATTTTTTGTCAGAGGAAAGGCTCGTCGAAATACAGAGAGATTTGCCGTTGAGCACGGACTTACCACTATCGAAGTAGACACGCTCTATGACGCGAAAGCACACTTCAGCAACTGACGCAGAGACGCCAATAAAAGTCGTCCTCGTCACGCTTGATAACCATGTCAATGGTGCTATCGCTCGAGCTGAGAAACGTTTAACTCACGATTTACCCGGTATCGACTTTACAAGCTTTGCGGCAACCGAATGGGAAGCGGATCCCCAGTCATTAAGCGATTGTCGTGCCGCTATCGCTCAGGGTGACATTGTCATTGTCACCATGCTGTTCATGGAGCCGCACATAAAGGCCATTTCCGATGCCCTAGCAGCGCGCCGGGATGACTGCGATGCAATGGTGTGTTGCATGTCGGCACCGGAGGTCATGCAGTACACCCGCATGGGGCGGTTCACAATGGACGGTGAACCTTCCGGTCCCATCGCATTACTCAAACGTCTCCGAGGCACGCCGAAAGACGGTAAGCCCGCCGCCTCAGGAGAGCGGCAGCTTGCGATGTTACGGCGTTTGCCTCGCATACTTCGATTTATTCCCGGGACGGCGCAGGACGTTCGTGCCTACTTCCTCACCCTTCAATACTGGCTCGCCGGATCCGAGGATAACCTGACTCGAATGGTGAGCTTCCTGATACACCGCTATGCCGCGGGTCCACGAGAGGTACTGCGGAAATTTGCAGGTGAAGAGCCCCCGATCGAGTACCCAGATGTGGGTGTTTACCAGCTTGAGGGCCGCCAACGTATTGTCGATTCAATTGATGATCTATCGGCGCCGGATCAACCCACTGGGACAGTTGGCTTGTTGTTGATGCGTTCCTACGCACTTGCAGGTAACACCCGTCACTACGATGCGGTCATCAAAGCGTTGGAGGCGCGAGGCCTCAAGGTTATACCCGCCTTCGCTGCCGGATTGGATGCACGTCCTGCGGTTAGGCGTTTCTTTATGAAGGACGATCAGCCCGTCGTCGATGCAGTGGTCTCATTAACGGGTTTTTCGCTCGTTGGCGGGCCGGCTTATAACGATACGGACGCAGCACAAGCCATGTTGGCCGAGTTAAATGTGCCTTACCTTGCCGTTCAGGCCCTCGAATTCCAGAGCATTAACCAGTGGCGTGATTCGCCCATGGGGCTCATGCCAGTCGAAGCCACGATTATGGTTGCGATTCCTGAGCTCGATGGTGCAACAGGTCCCATGGTCTTCAGTGGTCGTGATCGAGAGGACCCCAAGCGTTCCTTTGATATGAGCCCCGAGGTTGAGCGCATTGATCGATTGGCTGATCGCGTCCACAAACTAGTGAAACTGCGGCGAACAGCGCGAGAAGATCGAAAAATCGGCATTACGCTCTTTAATTTTCCACCCAACAGTGGAGCCATGGGGACGGCCGCGCATTTGAGCGTTTTTGAGTCAGTACTCAATACGCTCCGAGCCCTTGATAAGGCAGGCTATCAGGTTGAACTGCCTGAGAGCGTTGATGCACTTCGAGAGTCATTGCTGGTCGGGAATGCCGAGCAATACGGTGCCGAAGCCAATGTCCACGCGACGATCTCAGTCGATGATCACGTCACACGCGAGCCTTATCTCGAGGAAATCGAAGCTCAGTGGGGACCTGCGCCGGGCAAGCACTGGACCGATGGGCGTCAGCTGTTTGTTCTCGGTAAATCGTTCGGCAATGTCTTTATCGGTGTGCAACCTGCGATGGGCTACGAAGGTGACCCCATGCGACTTCTGTTCGAGGGAGGGCTCGCACCGACTCATGTTTTCTCGGCTTATTACCGGTGGCTCCGCGAGGATTACGCTGCAGATGCCGTGCTCCACTTCGGCACCCATGGGGCGCTCGAGTTTATGCCCGGTAAGCAGGTCGGTCTCTCGAGTCAATGCTGGCCCGATCGATTGATCGCCGATCTGCCTAATTTTTATCTCTATGCGGCCAATAACCCATCAGAGGGTTTGATCGCAAAGCGACGCTCAGCCGCCACATTAATAAGCTATCTCACTCCGCCTGTGACTCGCGCAGATCTGCACAAAGAGTTTGCCGAGTTGCGCTCTATGATCGATCGATGGCGGACGAGAGATCCTGAGACCAATGAGGCGCAGTTGCGCCAATTGTTAGATGCCATCGCCGC
>WTJR01000096.1:12326-19388 GCA_011524755.1 Halieaceae bacterium
GAGATCCTGAGACCAATGAGGCGCAGTTGCGCCAATTGTTAGATGCCATCGCCGCTCACGCCGAGATTTGTGAGTTGTCGACGAGCAACGTGCCCGAGGATGAAGCGAACGCTGAGCCTTGGGTAAGTGCACTTCGGCTGCAGCTCGATGAGATTGAAACGTCGCTTATTCCCTTTGGTATGCATGTGATTGGCTCTCCCATGACATCGGCAGAGCGTGCAGAGACGGTGGCCGCTATCGCGCAGGCGGGTGGTGCCAATGAGATTGACCAGAATCGATTGGATAGTGTTCTTGCCTCTGGAGATCGTGGTGCATTGAATGGGCTACTCGCGGCGCATCGTGTTGCAGCTGACGATATCGAGTCGCTTGCCGATCGCTTGGTTGAGGCGTTTAGTCATTTGGTCGAGGAGTTTGAACTGCCGGCTCTGATCGACGCGTTGGATGCGAAGTTCATTCCTCCTGTGTCGGGTGGTGATCTTATTCGCAACCCAGAGAGTCTTCCAACAGGTCGCAACATTCACGGGTTTGATCCCTTCAGATTGCCGAGTGCGTTTGCTTTGATCGAGGGCGAACGACAAGCCAAACAGCTTCTCGATCGACATCTTAACGACAGCGGGACCCTGCCAACGTCCGTTGCCCTGGTGTTGTGGGGAACGGATAACTTAAAGAGTGAAGGCGTCGCTATTGGCCAAGCGTTGGCGCTCATGGGTGCGCGGCCACGGTTTGATAGTTATGGCCGGTTGTCGGGTGCAGAGCTTATCCCTGTCAATGAGCTGGGTAGGCCTCGCGTTGACGTAATCGTGACCTTATCAGGCATTTTCCGCGATCTACTGCCAATGCAAACGCGCCTGTTGGCCGAGGCGGCGTATTTGGCGGCCGCGGCTGATGAGCCACTGGAGCTCAACCCCATCAGGCGAAGTGCCTTGGAGTATCAGGCAAAGCATAACTGCGACTTGGATACAGCGGCCCTACGCGTATTCAGCAACTCAGAGGGAGCCTACGGTTCTAACGTCAACATGCTGGTTGACTCGGGTCGCTGGGATGATGAGTCCGAGTTCGCTGACACGTACACCAACCGTAAAGGGTTCGCCTACGGAAGAAATGGTGCGGTGTCACAGCAGACGGACCTTTTAAATGACGTATTAGGAAACGTCGATCTTGCTTATCAAAACCTCGATTCCGTCGAGCTTGGCATCACCACGGTCGATCACTATTTCGACACGCTGGGTGGTATCAGCAGCGCTGTTCAACGGGCGAAGGGCAACAGCGTCCCCGTGTATATCGCTGATCACACGGGCAGTGGCGACGGTAAAGTCCGCACGCTCGATGAGCAAGTTGCATTGGAGACGCGCACGCGTCTTTTGAATCCGAAGTGGTACGAGTCGATGCTCGACCATGGATATGAGGGTGTCCGACAAATTGAGGCGCACCTCACCAACACCATGGGCTGGTCAGCAACTGCTGGCGGTGTGGCGCCGTGGGTTTATAAGCAAGTGTCAGAAACATTCATTCTTGATGAAGACATGCGGCGGCGGTTGGCTGAGCTCAATCCCGTTGCGGCATCTCGCGTCGCTAATCGGCTCATTGAGGCACAAGAGAGAGACTACTGGGGAGCTGACGAGGAACAACTCGAGGCGCTTAGGCGCGCGGGTGAAGACCTTGAAGATCTCCTAGAAGGCATATCGGGGGAGGTAGCCGCATGAATTCACCAAACCAATTTATCCCAGTGAAGGATGTCGGAAACGGTGATGGCGAGGGCAGTGTTCAGGTGCATTTGGATGAACACATTGATGTTGCAAAAGCCAAAGTGTTCGCTGTTTATGGAAAAGGTGGTATCGGTAAAAGCACCACGTCATCCAACCTGTCGGTCGCTTTTTCCAAGCTGGGAAAACGCGTTATCCAAATCGGCTGTGACCCAAAGCATGACTCTACTTTCACGTTGACTAAGGCGCTAATGCCTACGGTTATCGATGTGTTGGAGTCTGTTGAGTTTCATGCGGAGGAGCTGCGCACCGAGGACTATGTGCACATCGGTTACAACGGTGTCATGTGCGTCGAAGCGGGGGGGCCACCCGCCGGAACAGGCTGCGGTGGCTACGTCGTTGGTCAGACCGTCAAGCTACTAAAACAACACCACTTACTCGACGATGCTGACGTCGTTATTTTTGATGTCTTGGGTGACGTCGTGTGTGGTGGCTTTGCTTCACCGCTACAGCACGCGGAACGGGCATTGGTGGTCACAGCCAACGATTTTGACTCAATTTTTGCGATGAACCGGATCGCAGCTGCGATAGAAGCAAAATCCAAAAACTACGGTGTCCGTTTAGGCGGCGTGATTGCCAACCGTAGTGCGGCTACCGACGAGATTGATCGCTTTAATGAGGCCGTGGGCCTGAAGCGCGTAGCCCACTTCCCAGATCTCGATGTTATCCGGCGCAGCCGCCTGAAAAAATCGACCTTATTTGAGCTGCCTGACTCACCCGAGCTGAAGGCGGTACAAGACGAATATTTGCAGCTTGCTGAGGGCTTATGGAATGGCGCAGAGCCGCTCGATGTTAAGCCAATGAAAGATCGCGATCTGTTCGACTTCCTGGGATTTGATTGATGGCTCATGTGAACTACCAACAGCGTCGCCAGCAGATCGAGCATTACTTCGATCGCACGGCCGCGGATGTCTGGGCGCGACTGACCTCAGACGAGCCCGTGAGCGGCATTCGCGAAACGGTGCGCGCGGGTCGCGAGGAAATGCGAAATACCTTGCTGAGTTGGTTGCCTGAGGACTTGTCCGGTCGGCAGGTGCTGGATGCGGGCTGTGGCACTGGCGTTATCTCCATCGAGCTTGCGAAGCGTGGTGCTGAGGTTATCGCCGTAGATTTGTCACAGTCCCTGATCGAGCTCGCAAATGAACGTTACTCGGCTATGGACGAGTACCACCGCATTCAATTCATTGTCGGTGATATGCGGCAATTAGAAGGCGAGCGTTTCGATCATGTGCTGGCGATGGACTCCATCATTCACTACGCAGCCCAGGATGGTCTTCGGACGCTTGAGACGCTGGCGGACAGTGTTGATGAATCGATGGTATTCACTTTCGCACCCAAGACCTTGCCGCTCGCGGCGATGCACGCTGTCGGAAAGTTTTTCCCTCGTAGCGATCGTGCGCCCGCCATCGAGCCAATTGCTCCCGCCGTTCTTTTGAGGTCGCTCGATCAGTCATCTGAGTTGACTGATTGGATGGTGGGTAGAGAGCACCGAGTTTCAACAGGCTTTTACACGTCTCAAGCAATGGAGTTAGTCAGGGAATGCTGATTTCGCGCGAGCAATTCATGGCGTTGACCGCTCGAATTAACGAGCGATATCTGCCGTGGCTGAACGTTGTTCAGGGTGATCTCACCTTGTCTCGTCTCGCGCGTCTGTCTCTCTTTCAGGTATCGGTTGGCATTTGTTTTGTGCTGCTTAACGGTACGCTTAACCGCATCATGGTGGTCGAGCTGGGCCGGGCCGCATGGCTGGTATCGGCGATGTTGGCACTGCCACTATTACTCGCGCCGGCCAGGGTGCTTATTGGTTATCGCTCAGATACACATCAGTCCTTCTTGGGCTACCGGCGACTCCCGTATTTGTGGATGGGAACCATGGGGCAGTTCGGTGGACTCGCATTGATGCCGTTTGTACTCATCCTTATGACATCCGCCGACGCCAGTGCCTCGTGGATGGGCTTTGCCATGTCACTGGGTGCTTTATTGCTGGTGGGTGCGGGTATGCATACGACACAGACCGCTGGCCTTGCTTTAGCTACCGATTTGGCCTCAGAAAAGACCCGCCATCAGGTCGTGACAATGCTCTATCTGATGTTGTTAGTGGGCATGGTGATTGGTGCGCTCGGATTCTCGTTGTTGCTCGAGCCCTTCAGCTATTTCAGGCTCATTCAGGTCATTCAGGGGTCAGCATTGGTTGTCGCTGGTCTGAATATCGTGGCCATGTGGCAAATGGAGCCAAGAAGGCCCGATCTCACGAGCTTTGAGTTATCGCGACCCAGTTTTGGACAGTCGTGGAGGGCGCTATCCGAAAACCCCGGTGCGCACCGACTGTTAATTGCTGTGGCCTTGGGAACGCTTGGCTTCAGCATGCAGGAAATTCTACTGGAGCCCTATGGTGCTGAAGTGCTGGCGATGTCAGTCAGTCAGACCACGCGGCTCACTGCTATATTCGCGGGTGGCATGTTGATTGCCATGGCGCTGTCGGCGCGCTATCTCGGTCGCGCGGGTGAACCCATACGGTTGGCTGCGTATGGCGCTGTAGTCGGCGTTTTCGCCTTTGCTGCTGTCATTATGGCCGGTGCCTTTGATTCCCTGACCTTGTTTGCCGCTGGCACGTTACTAATCGGTATTGGCAATGGCTTGTTTGCTGTCGGTACGTTAACGGCTGCCATGTTATTGGCAGGTACCGCTACTGCGGGTCTCGTGATCGGGACCTGGGGTGCCGTTCAGGCAACAGCCCTCGGCTGCGCGGTTTTCTTAGGTGGTGCGCTAAGGGATATGACGGAAGCCCTGATACAGGGCGGCATGATCAGCCAGCAATTGTCAGGCCCCGCGACACCTTATGGCGCGGTTTATCACCTCGAAATAATTATCTTATTCGCCTCGCTCGTTGCACTGGGACCATTGGTGCGGCGGCTAGGCAATGACAAGGACCAACCACTCACAATGAAACTTGCTGATTTCCCAAGCTAGAAACCACTACCAGGAGGACACACCATGGGTACTGGAGAAATTTACTTAGACTTTGCAGCGATCATGTTCACCGTATTTTGCGGTGCATTCGTTTACCTCGTGCTCTATCTTCACAAAGAAGGTAAGCGCGAAGGTTTTCCGCTTCGTCACGACGGACCGGTTGATACCTACAGCACCGGTGTAGGCGGCCTTCCGGATCCAAAAACCTACAAACTGGCACACGGTCAGGGCGAGCGCACGGTTCCCGGACCCATGCCTGACCAGTATGAGCTTAAGGCTGAGCCCACACATGCTCATCCCGGAGCGCCCCTTGAGCCCACTGGCGACCCCATGGTCGATGGTGTGGGTCCAGCGGCATACTCAATCCGCCCCGAGCGTCCTGATCTGACGATTGATGGTGCGCCGCGAATCGTACCGCTACGCGTCGATAGTGATCATAAGGTTCATAAAAATGATCCCGATCCTCGCGGTAAAGCAGTCTACGGCTGTGATGGTGAGCGAGGTGCGACGGTTGTTGATTTGTGGGTCGATCGTGCTGAGCCACACTTCCGTTATGCAGAGCTCGATGTCGGAGACCGACGTGTGTTGCTTCCTATGACGCTTGCTCGTGTCAAGGCCGATGGCTCCGTTCACGTTAAATCGATCCGCGGCGATCAGTTCAAGCAAGTGCCCGGTTTGGCTAACCCAGATCAGGTGACATTGCAGGAAGAGGACAAAATCGTAGCGTTCTACGGTGGCGGCACTATGTACGCAATGCCAGGTCGCCAAGGCCCCTGGCTGTGAACGAGTACGGGTACGAGCCCATTGCTGGGCTCCCTGGGGATCTGCCGGAGGGGGAACACGTCCTCTGGCAGGCATCCCCTAGTTGGGAGTCGCTAGCTAAGCGCGTATTTCAGGTCTACACGGCGTCGCTCTATTTTGTGGTGTTGATTGCTGGCCACGCTATCTATCGCATCATGGATGGTGCACCGGTATCGGTACTGACCGGCACACTGGCATGGCAAGGCGGCTTGGCGCTGACGGTCATTGGTATTTTGGCCTTCATGGCGAAGCTTTACGCTGAGAGCACGATTTACACCATCACCAACCGGCGTTTGGTTATCCGTTCGGGTGTGGCGTTGCCGATGATAGTGAACCTGCCATTAACCAAGGTGGAGTCGGCGGGATTGCGCCGTCTCCGAGACGGTACGGGAGATATTACGTTCCTGCCGTTGGAAGGTACGAAAGTTTACTGGCTCATGCTTTGGCCACACGTCCGACCTTTCAATTTCCGACGGGTACAACCGTTGCTCAGGGGCATACAGGATCCTGATTCGGTTGCACGTCTGCTGGTTAATGTCATTGAGGAAATGCGCGAAACGTCGAACGATGAGCTTGAAGCGACAGAGATCGCTGCGGTTTAACAGACGCTAGTTCACAACTAGCTGGGGGGATAATGTGGGTTGGCCCGGATTGTTATTCGGGGTGCTTAGGCACCCTATCTTTTTATTGCTGGCGTTACTGACTCTGGCATGGTCACTCATTGCCGTAAATGACCAGGGCTATCAAGGCCCGCCGCAAAAGCCCGATGTGCAGATCGTTGCTAGTGTTACCTTGAAAGTCGTTGATGGTGACGCCGGTGGTGTCATGATCCTTCCGTCGAGTGGCGCTGATCCTATTGTTCACTACGGTGCGGGGGAGGGGAGTTTCTTCCGCGGTGTCATGCGCACCCTTGTCCGTGAGCGTTCTGCTCGTTCCATCATCGACAAACCCGAATTCGTTCTCGAATTAACGTCACAGGGTGGTCTGATTTTGGTGGACGAACTCACCGGTTACTGGATAGCGATTGAGGCATTCGGTCCCGACAATTACCGTGAGTTTCGATCGATCTTTGATAAGGCTCGCGAATCGTCGCTTGTCGTGGCGGATAGAAACTAAGTCATGTTTTGGCCTGCTTTAGCCACTGCTGTGTCCTCATGGTGGCTACTTACAGGGCTCGCCCTTTTGTTGGCACACCAATCAGGGCAACGTGCTCGCGCCGGATTTATGTTGGTCTCGGTACTGGCACTGGCTGCATTACTCCTGGTGCCCTTTAACGCAAGTTTAAACACCCCAATGGCAGCCGCGATCGGTTTTATTTTAGGGTTGATCATCTGGTGTTGGTTAGAAATCAGCTATTTGCTTGGATACGTAAACGGACCCAATCACCAGCCATGCCCCCCACAGCTCACAGTCTGGGATCGCTTCAAGGGTGCTGTCTCCACAACTATTTATCACGAGGCTTGTGTCGTAGGCGCCGTTGCATGTCTTGCTCTGATTAGTGTGACGGAACCCAATCCCACCGCTTTCT
>WTJR01000096.1:19488-24204 GCA_011524755.1 Halieaceae bacterium
GCCGTTGCATGTCTTGCTCTGATTAGTGTGACGGAACCCAATCCCACCGCTTTCTACACGGTGACCGTCCTCTGGTTGATGCGGTGGAGTGCCAAGCTCAACTTGTTTTTTGGTGTTCGAGCGTTCAACGAACGCTGGTTGCCAGATCACTTGAATTACCTGGTTTCCTATTTGAGAACCGACCGTTTGAGTGCTTTTTTGCCCATCTCGACCGCAATCGGTTTTTTTGTGACCTACCTGATTTTTAAAAACGCGGCGACTGTCCCAGATCTCACACAGCAACTATCGCTTTATTTGGTTGGGAGTTTGATGCTTTTGGCGTCAATTGAGCACTTATTCCTTATGTTTCCGGTAAATGAGGCTGCTTTATGGCGCTGGGCTCGTGCTAACGAGCCGCAATTACGGGCAGTTCGGGTCGAAAAAGATGAGATCTGAGCGCTTCTTTTGTCTTATTTTCGTCCAACTTTCCTTGACGGCTTATATTTCGAGGCATAGTGTAGGTGCGTGGGAATGCGTTTTGTGTTCCCGACTGACTGGTGCTCCTGTAGCGCTTCCGTTTGCGGTCTTCGGTCGACGAAACACCGGTGAACCCAGCCAGCGATTAACGCGGTACTGAACGGGGTGCGTACTACATGACATGGTCGAATCAAAAGCCGCCAGGCTTAGATGACATCTTCGATCGACATGGTAGCCCACACGCAATAGCGGGGGAGGCCATTGCGGTGGTCGACGACAACGCGCATCTGTCGCTCTCCAATGAATTAGGTAAAAGCAACGCCACAACGGCAGCGCTCTACGTTCATATTCCTTTTTGCCCCAGTCGCTGCCTTAGCTGCGACCACCTCACCATTGTGGAGCACGATCATAAGGTAATGGATCGATACTTGGCTCATCTGCACGATGAGTTGGCGCTGATGGCGGGGCAGTCGCGCCTGCCTTTGCAGATAAATCGAATCCACATCGGTGGCGGTTCGCCGAACTATCTTGACGATGTCCAACTCGCGAGGCTCATGGCGTCTATTCACGGCGCTTTTGATGTGACAGCCGACGCGGATATTTCGATGGAAATTAATCCTAGGAGGACGTCTCGTTCGCAACTCGACTTAATTCAGGGCCTTGGTGTGCAGCACCTGCATCTGGAGGTTCGAGATGTCGATGCTAATGTCCAGAACGAGCTGGGAAGAACACAGTCGTATAGTCTCCTAGAGGACGTCTATAGCGTGGCGCGCGATATGAAGTTCGCCACCGTGAATATGGACTTGGTCTTTGGCCTTCCGGGTCAAACGTCAAAGTCGATCAAAAACAGCGTTGCAATGATCGCTGAATTGGCGCCGGATATGCTGGTCTGTCAACAGTACACGAGGCGACCCCAACAGTTTCCTCATCAGGCAGCGCTTGACGATGATGCGATGCCCAGTCTGGCTGAGAAGCTCGCGATATTTAATGCGGTGGCGGTGGGTCTCGAGAGCGAGGGTTACGAGTGGATTGGGTTGAACGCGTTTGTGCGACCGGGTCATGCACTTAGCGAAGCGCAAGCGAATGGCACATTGAGGTACAGCGCATTTGGCTATAGCGAGAACGAGGTGTCTCAGGTCCTCGGTGCTGGACTGGGTGCAGTCAGTGAAGTGGGCGACGTTGTGGCGCAGAACTTTGTTGATATTGACGCGTGGCAGATTGCTATCGGTCAAGGTCGCCTTGCAACCCAAGTACTGATTGAGACCAGCGAATTTGAAGTCGCCCGCCGTTCGGTTATGCGTCGATTAATGTGTAACAGTGAAGTACCCATATCGTCCGTTGACCAACCCGACGTGTTGACGCTCGTTGAGTCGCTAGAGAGTCAGGGTTACACAGAACAGCGCGATGCATTCATCTATTTGACAGAGCTAGGGCGGATGGCGCTTCCGCATTTCTGGTCAGATTCGTCGCCAAGATTCCGCTGGCTATAAGCGGTTTAAGTCTCAAGCACTTAGGGGCATCTGCCCACTGAACTCATCTTTAATGCGTTTCCACTCCATGGCGAACCAGGGAGTTGTCTGGACGTTGTCGTCATTGAGCCATTCATCCACTGTATCGACGGAGACCCATGCAGTCGCTGCAATCTCGGTAGGGTTGAAGTCTGGCTCTGGTCTGCCTGTCACGTTCCCAACGAATACTGAGCACAACTCGTGTTCACTGCCAATATCATTGAACATGGCGTGATATTGAAACTTGAAGAGGAATGTTAGATGGGACTCCAAGTTGAGTTCCTCTTTGAGTCGTCGCTGGGTTGCCTGAGTCAGGGACTCGCCGCGTCTTGGGTGGCTACAACAGGTGTTTGACCAGTACTCAGGCCATAGCGGTTTAAGCGAACTTCGTTGCTGAAGCAGCACCTCGCCCTGATCATTGAATAAGAAAATTGAAAACGCTCGGTGCAAAACACCATTGCCGCGATGCGCAGCTGCCTTCTCTTCAAAGCCTATGACAACATCATCGCTGTCAACGAGCATTAGAGGCTCATTGTCAAAGGATACGATGTTGGATGTCTCTGCCATAGCGCCAGTTTAAAGTGGTTTTGCTGTGTGCGTAAGGAAATAAAAAGACCCACTCCTTGGGGAAGGACATGTGAACTGAGCAATTCGGGTGGAGATCAGCGATCGTAGCTCTGGGGGCAGGGTGATCGCGAAGTCCCGATTGGGTTCACATCGCAGCGTCTGGGGGCAGCCGGTGCGTGGGTCGAAAACATCGGGGCCCTTTTCAGGGCCCGATTCTATGACGGTACTTACTGCCGTGAGGGAGGGAGTGCCTCCGCCATGGCCGCAGGTGCCGCATATGGACCATCGATCCAGTTGTACTTCGCAGAGCTCAACAGGACGAAGTGGATCAGTACAGCTACTGAGAACAGGAAAACACCCTGCGCTACCAGTACCCGACGTGGATCAAAGATCTTCCAGATCCTTGAGAAGGGTTGCGTTAAGATCATTTCATCTCTCCATTTGCAATCACGACAAGCCCGTCAAGCCGGACAGTCGCTTGGTTAAGGTGATAGCCTCGGATTACATTCCGAACCAGGGCTGCCACTTCCATACAGCAATGTGAGCCGCGCTTGCGATAGCCACAAACGTCCACATGCCTTTTTCGTAAGACCGCATGAACTCGCTAGCTTCGCTAGCTGTGAGTCCTGACATGCCTACATTTTCATCACTCATGGTTTTACCTCCCATGTAGTAGTTCGCGATCTGTCGCAGCTCGGTAATAAATACCTTGATACGACGTCCTTCACCGGAACTAGGGTGAAAACACCTTGGTTCCGCTGATCTTCCCGGAGAGACGCCTGTGTAAGCACGCAACCCCAGGGAGATAAGTCCACACAGTTGTGTGGTTGCGAGGGCAGGGCAGATGCCCTCGCAGGTTTATTCATTTACCCTCTGCCGGGTTTTCTACTGGTCACCACCTGTTGCCATGTCAGCCATATCACTGGCCTCAGGCATTTCGCTCGCTTCTTCAGCGGGCGCTTCAGGCTCTGGTTGCGCAAGACGAGCAAGGTTTGGGTAGTCCTTGATCATGTTGGCGCCCAGTAGGGGCTTGTAAGCACCCTGGTGGCAGGTTTCGCAGTTAACTTTCTGTGCATCACCGAGCTTTCCAAGACGGTGAGGTGGCAGCCAGTCGGTGGTGGGATCAACGTAGTCGTTGTTCATCTCACGAACCATTCGGATGCCGTGCCAAGCTCTGACGCGCTGTGGTGAGCTTTCTTCCCAAGAGAAGAAGGCGCGAGAGTTGTGACAGTAGGTGCAGTTGACGCCTAAGGCACTTGAGAAGTGCATCATTAGGCTGTATCCCCACTCAGATTCTTTGAGTGATACACCGCCCTCATCCCGCAGAGCAGTTGTGCCCGCATGACGCCCGTTTCTCGCGTCGAGTAAGTACGGTGTGAAGGGGTCAACTGGCAACGATGACAATCCTGCAGCGACTGAAGAAACGTTTTGCATCTGATTCTTCATGCCACCCGCGACCGTATGGCCGGGATTGATGTTCCAAACGTACTCGGGCACGTTTTTCCCACGGTGACAGGTATAGCAAGTGACACCCGCGCCGCCGACGTGTTGGCTCCAGTTCTCGTTGGCGTTCTGAGTCATCTGGATCATTACGCGCGCTACCTTTTTGGTGTAGAGCGTGTCCGCCGCGAATCCTTCACCCGCAACGTGACAGTAATTACATCCTTCCTCCGGTGAGACCCACTCGGTAATGGCGGCCATCAGACGTGTGAACTCACCCACCGATAGGTCACCAAGAACCTGAACGTTTTGATAAACGTCCTTGGACTTAGGTCCGACAGCAGGAACCGCGGGCAGCGCTTCTGGAACGATATTATTTGCGTCCAGCTCGTTCAGGGTATCGGGGTTGTAAAGACCCTCCATACCTGTGCCACGGTAGCCCCATTGAGTTGATTCGGGTGGTGGCATTTCACAGCCACCGAGCAGTAGCGCCGTACCCAGACCAACAGTTGCAAATAGTTTGGTCGTTAGCGTTTTCATTGTGCACCCTCAGTCAGTAGTGGATCGACGACCGCTTCGCCAATCATTGGATAGGTGGGTACGAGACCGTGCTTCATACCCCACAGATACCAGTTCTCTACAACGGTTCCCGTGAGGAGGATGCCGATACCGCCCGTGACACAGGTCAGCACACCGAACCACCATGCCCACTTGTGGATTGATTCCATTGAAGCGTTGAAGCCCA
>WTJR01000168.1 GCA_011524755.1 Halieaceae bacterium
ATATGAGTCACGTTCAATCTCCTATGGATTTCTGTGATGGTTGAGTGAAACCTTTGTGTAAAAAAAGATGTCTATTTAATGTGTCTAAAATAATGGACACATTACGCTACAATAGCGTGTTGTTTACGCTAAATAAAGCGAGGCCGAATCATACACACAAATGCGTCAAACGCGAGGGGTGTGGAGCGACTTATCTGGACAAACGAAAATTGAATTGGACAGAAAAAATCGGCCAACGGCCGACTCTTCGATGACAAGGGGCTTGTGTCGCAGGTGACACAAGACGCGACTACATCGCCTCCTTTTCTTTCCAATAGGCTTCTACGGTTTGTGCACCAAAACCCGCGATGGCCTCGAAGAAGGTATCTGGGTCTGCGTGGCGCATCTGAGCGAGTCCCATCTCCATTTCCTTAGCATAAATGTACTCGGGCTTATCCGCGTTGACGGCCTCCCATATACACTTCGCACAATCCATTGGGTCGTCACCTGCATCAATGACCGCATCCGAGACACCTCGCTTCGAACCATTACCTGTCAATGCATTGCGTGCAACGTCCGTCGCCACCGACCCGGGTAAGATATTGGTCACCTTGATGTTGTGGATCTGATCAACTTCTGCGCGGAGCGCATCCATGTAACCGATCAATCCGAACTTCGCTGCCGAATAAGCTGTTCGCAACGGCGGACCAATACGTCCGGCCACTGAACTGATGGCGACGATGTGAGCACCGCCCGCCTCGGCCATGCGTTTAAGCTGAAGCTGAGTCAGCCAGATAGGCGCAATCAGGTCGATATTGATGAGCTCAGTATAGACCTCGGGCTTTGCGTCGATGGCAAGACAGCGCTGACTGATGCCCGCGTTGTTTACCAGAATATCGACTCTGCCCTGCCAGGCCCACGCCTCGTCCACCTTGCTTGCGAGTACATCGTAGTCAGTGACCTCGAATGGAAGAACCAGACAGTCGACAGATAGCTCAGTGGCGAGCGCTTCCAGCGCATCGACACGACGACCCGACAAAATCAGCTTTGTATTTTGCTGTGCTGCTGTTTGAGCCAAGGCCTTGCCAATACCTGACGAGGCACCGGTAATCCAAATTACTTTTCCGCTGATAGCCGTCATTTACCTACTCCGTTGAATTTGCCGAATGCCCTGACTTTACTGATTTTCTCGAGGTTGACCAGATCTCATTAAACGAAGCGATCCAAGGGAACGCCTAAGGGGTATCCAAAACATTGCGACAGTAAGGTTATGATTGCAGGCCTAATTAACACTTACTCACGTTCAATCTATGATCTCACGGTCCCGCCTCGGACCAATATCAAGGAGATAATAATGTCAGACCAGAGACCCCTTGAAGGGCTTCGTGTTGTGGAATTAGGTCAGTTACTCGCGGGCCCCTTCACCGGAACAATCCTGGGCTACTTTGGTGCTGAGGTGATCAAGGTAGAGCCGCCATCAGGCGATCCGGTGAGACAGTGGCGAGAAGTCAGAGACGGAACCTCGCTTTGGTATCACTCGCTTGGCAGAAATAAGAAAAGCGTCACCCTCGATCTAAAAAGCGAGCGCGGCCGACAAGTAGCTTTTGATCTGCTCTGCCACGCCGACGTTGTGATAGAGAACTTCCGCCCGGGAGCAATGGAAAGCTGGGGATTAGGCCCGGACACAGTAAAGGAAAAAAATCCCGGCATCATTTATGCGCGAATTTCTGGTTATGGCCAAACAGGGCCCTTTTCGCACAAACCAGGTTATGCCTCGGTCACCGAGGGTTACGGCGGCTTCCGGTATATCAACGGGGAGCCCGGCGCACCGCCTGTCAGGCCCAACATTTCGCTCGGAGATACCGTTGCGGCGATCCATGCTGCGCTGGGTGTAGCGCTGGCAATAATCCAACGAACCAAATCGGGCGAAGGACAGGTGATTGATGTGGCGCTGTATGAGTCCGTCTTCAACCTGCTTGAGGGTATTGTGCCCGAGTATGACGGTGCCGGCGTGGTGCGCGAGCCATCGGGCAGCACCATTACCGGGATTGTACCCACCAACACCTATCTATGTAGCGACGGCAAACATGTTGTTATTGGCGGGAATGGCGACAGTATCTTTAAGCGGCTAATGGCAGAAGCCGGGCGTCAGGATATGGCCGATGACCCTGAGCTTGCGCACAATCCCGGGCGCGTCATACACCAGGCAAAGATCGATCAGGCTATTTCAGACTGGTGCGCTAAACACACATCAGAGGAAATCATCGCGACGCTCGAGGAGGCGAGAGTGCCTGTGGGTCCCATCTATAGTGTGGAAGACATGATGAGCGATCCGCATTACAACGCTCGAGGCATGTTTGAAACCGTAGAGATTAACGGAGAACCCCTAAAAATCCCCGCTATCATGCCGAAGCTCTCAAGCACACCCGGAAAAACAATCTGGCCAGGCGCGGCCATAGGCGAACACAACCAAGAGATCCTGGGTGGTCTCCTGGGAATGTCCGATGAAGAGATCGCGAGCTTATAGCCAAATCGAAGACAAAAAAGGGGGCTAATAAGCCCCCTTTTTTTACTACTAGCTCTGTTTAGAACCGGTACGTGAAATCCACACCGTAGGCATCTCGCGCAGACGGATGGTTAAAGGTTCCGCCGAACTCGGGTGCCGGAATCACCTCCTGCAGGTATTGCTCATCGGTGATATTTCGACCCCACGCCGTGATAGTCCAGTCAGCGGCTTCTAAGCTGATGCGTGCATCAACCGTGTGGTAGGAGTCGCGAGCAGACTTTGAGAAGTCAGAATTAAAGCCTGGAGCAAAGAAAGCATTCCAAATCGTTGGCGTCTGCTCACCCTGTAGCGTGTGGAAGTGCATTTTTCCAACGCGTTGGTAATCAACACGAGCAACTAAATCGATGCCAGACCGAACCGAACTCACCCACTGAACACCTAAATTGCTGCTGTTGTTGGGCGCCTGCGGCACATCGTTACCTACTGAGAGAGGCCGGTTTCTGTTCTTTCGGATCTCCGAGTCAAGGAAGCCCGCTCCACCGTAGATCGATAGATTTTCAGTCACCGCAAACGTCGCATCAATCTCAAACCCCTGAATAGTCAGCTCATCAATCGTAGTTACGGTTCTCAGCAAGCCAAAGGGACCAGCAAAGAATTCAAAGAACTGGTTATCATCAACATCGGTTCGGAATGCTGCTGCATTGACCCGGACACGCCGATCATTGAATTCACCCTTAAACCCTAGCTCGAGTGACGTAGAAACTTCTTTGTCGTAGTCATCAGTGATCTGCAGCTGTGCATCGACCGCCTCGCCCGGACCACCAAAGCCAGAGTTAAACCAGAAATTCAACGTGTCGGAAGTACCCACACTATTGAAACCTCCAGAACGGAAGCCCATGCCATAAGACGCATACCAGTTCACCTGATCAGAAGCAGCCCAGCTCAACGTTACTTTTGGCTGAAGCTGATTAAAGTCAGCACTGCGGTTGGGAATTTCACCGCCTTGAAGCGCTGGATTGATGGGGAGCGGGGTAAACCCTGGACCCAACAGGTTCACGTTCAAACCAGAGTTGGAGACGTTCGGCACCTGATTATCGACTGTCCGCTCCTCGCGATCGTATCGGGCTGCGATGGCCAACTCCCAGTTGTCTGCCAAGTCAAACTCCATCTGCCCGTAGAGCGCCATAACGGTCGTGTCGAAGTTATCCCAGAACAGCAAATCAGTTGGGTTGGGACCCGACGCTGGAACGTAAGGCTGCCGTAAGAAGCCACCGCCAGTATCAGCACCGTAAGCGACGACTACCTCGCGCTCGATCTCTGCCCAGTAAGCACCGGCAATCCATCGAGTCGACGACTCATCGGTCGATACCAGGCGGACGTCGATACTCATATCTTCCTGGTTACGCTCCTGGTACTGATAACCATCACAGGAGGTTGGCGTGTAAGGACCGTAGACACCGGCAAAGTCATTTGCAGGGTCGCCTGAGGGAAGTACCACAAAGGGTGCCGCCACGGGACCAAAGAGATCAGGGCGTGTGAAACTATTCAACGTGGCTCGATCTGCCTGGCAAGCAGGTGTCAGTTCGTATCCATAGAACGTCGCAGAGGTACCGTCTGAGAGTAAATATTCTTCTAGATCGGTGTAGGCAAAACTCGCAACGAGATCCATCCCGTCCATGGTGTAGTCTGCTTTAACAGAGAAGTCGGTCGTCGTCTGCTCGTTTTCGCCGGGTACGTTAAACGTGAAATTGAAATCCAGCTCGTTCGGATCTGCAAAAAAAGCTGGGCTTCCAAAGGCTGCTTCAAACGCTGGAATAGCGAAAGCGGCATTAAAGTTGATGGCGCCACCGCTCACATCGGTGTACCCGGCACGGAAGTCGAGCTCAAGGTCGTCACTCACATTCCAAACCAAACGCGCACGAGCACTGGTGTCCTCGAGATAATCGACCGTTCCTTTACCGCCGCTAAAGCTGTTGCTGTAGAAACCATCTGTCTCGCGTGTGCTAACCGCAATACGTCCAGCCATGTCGTCACCCACCGGACCACTCACGACCGCACGAGCCTTAAATGCATTGTTATTCCCAAGACCAACAGCAATCTCGGCCTCGGTTTCGTCGCCGGGCTTTTTGGTGGTTACAAGAATGGCACCCGATACCGCATTACGGCCGTAAAGCGCGCCTTGGGGCCCTTTCAATACCTCAATCTGCTCCACATCGAACAATTCTTCGTTGAAGCTATTGGGGTTTGTGCTCAATACACCATCGACCACATAGGCAAACGTTGATTCGGCGTCTCGGGTAGAGACGATTCCTCGAATACTCACCTGAGTGTCACCCACGTTCGCCGTATCCACCAAGGTCACGTTAGGAATCAAACTGATGTAATCACCAGCACGCTCTACGCCTGCTCGCTCCATCGTTTCGGCGTCAATTGCACTAATGGCAATCGGCACTTCTTGGAGGTTCTCACTTCTCTTTCGCGCTGTAACAACCACCTCTTCAATAGCGAAACTGGACTCTTGTGCCAGTGCGCTAGGTGCACCGACGGCTGTGATCGCTGTTGTGACCGCCAAAAAAAGCGATGATTTTTTGCTCAACATACGTTGACTCCTTTACTTATTGTTCGCCTCTTTACGAACTTATGAGAGGGCGGCACTGCGAACCCCCGCAGTGCCGCCCGTTGTTAACTTCAGTTATATACGGTGCAAACTAGAAAGTGGGTGCAACCGGCGCTCGCATGTGCGTCTCTGCCTCACATCGACTTCGCAACTCTTCGACCGTGCCTCCTCGGTTGAAGAGCGGAATATCCGTTCTTGAACCTTGGAGTTGCGCTCGCAACTCAACAGTTGCATCACTGTCGACCGCCCCATTCGATGCAATAACAACACCGTAGCGTCGTGCACCCTCAGCGGTAACCAGACCACGATCGACATCGGTTTTCACCAGCTCGGGATCGCGTGCATAGGGATCCCCCCATCCGCCGCCACCCCAGGTATTAAAGTAGAGGACATCTCCTTCCTTAACCTTAATCCCTTCAACCTTCGCCGGAAGCCACTCTTCACTGCCATCCGTTCGTACAAGTCGTTTTGTCGATCGACGTCCGGTCTCACCACCGAGCACACCCCAGGGGTAGGTCAACCAGCGCTCATCATGGATACCGATTTGCCCATCCGCCAAGAAGCGATAGGCAACTGAAAGCCCATTGCCGCCGCGATGAAGGCCCGCGCCCCCCGAATCAGGAATCGTCTCGTACCGCTCGATGCGTAAGGGAAAGTAGGACTCAATAAACTCGTTTGGCACATTGGTGAAGCCTGGCCACAAGCTGTGTCCATCAGGTCCGTCTCCCACAGGCCGACCAGGAACACCACCAAAACCGATCTGGAACAGCTGGAACCACTCGCCCTTCTTGTCGTATCCGCTATAGAAGAGGTGTGGTGAATCAGAGAAGCCTGCAGCGTTGAGCATCATCTCAGGTGCACCCATTCCCAGCAGGGCACCCAAAATATCGAAGATACGGCCCAGTGCATGGGTACGTCCTGATAACGCCGCGGGATACTTGGGCTTAAGCAGCGTACCCTCAGGGATTCGAACATCGACCAAGTCATAAAACCCGTCATTGAAAACAATTTGCGGGTCGACCACGTTGATGGTGAAAGAGCCGAAGAACATCTTGAACATGTCTTCGTTCAAGAAGAAATTCACCGAGCTCTGCGCCTGAGGGTCTGTGCCAGCAAAATCAAAGATTGCCTTTTCGCCCTCTCGCCAGAGCGTGCACTTGATCTTGTAAGGACCCATGCCCATGCCGTCATCGCAAATGTAGTCCTCAAACTCGCGAGGCTCCT
>WTJR01000194.1 GCA_011524755.1 Halieaceae bacterium
TTCGCGATCTAAGCACTGATGGTCGCGGTGTGGTTCAGGCACCTGATGGGCAGGTAGTGTTTGTGGCGGGTGTATGGCCGGGCGAGGAAGTCGAGATAAAGCGATCGCGAAGGGGTAAATCAACGTCTGCTGAACTCATTTCACTGCTTCAGCCGTTGGATGCGCGCCGTACACCTGAGTGTGAGTATCATCGAGACGGTAGCTGTGGTGGTTGTCCTTGGATGTTTGTCGACTACCCGACTCAACTTAAGCAAAAGCAAGCGCGACTTGCGAAGGTCCTTGAACGAATCAACAGCAACACAGCTGGTTGCTCCATGCTCGGAGCTCGTGAGACGGCGAATTATCGCAATCGCGCGCAATTCAAATCGGATGGCGTCAAGTTGGGTTACGTTGCTCAGGGGTCACATGAGATCGCCGACGTGACCCACTGTCCTATCTTGAATGACGTCAATCAAGTTCACTTGAGAGCACTTCGCCAATCCCTGCCCAACAGTGATTGGCGTCCCTCTAAGAATCGTCAATGGACAACGATTGATATTGATGATGAGCGGGGCACCCCACTGGTCAATCAGCGCCAAGCCTTTCGGCAGGGCAATTCAGAACAAAACGAGCAATTACGCGCTTGGTTGAGTAGTCGGCTCGCTAATCTACCGAGGCCCAATACCGTATTCGAACTGTTCTGCGGCTCCGGCAACCTGACGGAGGTGATTGCGGAACAAGTGGACGTTCCTGTAATCGCGATCGAAGGTGATGATATGTCCCTCGACACCTTGTCAGCGCGCAACCTATCCAAGGTTAAACCCGTACGGGTCAATTTGTTTTCGAAACACAGTATTGGCGACAACATGCCGAACTGTCAGTCTGGCATTGGGGTTGTTCTAGATCCCCCACGAGACGGCCTCAAAGAACGAGAGGCGTTAAAACCCTGGTTTACGCGAGCTGAGTGGGTTGTGTATGTCTCCTGTGATCTGGCGACCTGGGAACGCGATGCCGTATTTTTGCAAAGCTGCGGACTGGATCTCGACGAGGCAACGGGCCTGGATATGTTTCCTCAAACTCCACACATTGAGACGTTATCAGTCTTTACTCGGCGGGCCTGATCGATCTTGGAAGGAATTCTAAGACCTCGGTAAAGTTGCCACGAAAGACGACATGTCGCTGTTTTGATTTCAGCTGGTAGTCGTACATGGGGTCGTAGTAATCCCGCAATAAGACTTCAATCCATTGCTTGTGAGGCTCCGGGTCGCCCTGCTGGTGGGCCGCCAATGCAGCTTCCAGCACCTTGGATAGCTCCTGGTACCGCGCGCCGCCCAAACGCTTACGAATGTTCCCAAGGCTGAGCCTTAACGAATCGGCAAAGGCGGTAAATGCGACTGCGTCTGAGTTGCAGATCGCAACCTGTTCTCGGTAGTTACTTAAAATATAATTTTCCCAGGAGTGGTGAACTCGTTCTTCAAGGCTCGCCTCCAGCATGACGAGAGGCGCCTCACGCAGCTTTTCCTGCAAAGTGAGGGGTAATGCGCACCGGCCGATCAACCGACTCTCATCTTCCATCATCACTTGCTGATGACCACATGCCCGCAGTTTCAGGAGTTCAATGGCAATATGATTCTCAAAGTTGATCTGAGTTGGTTGCGATTCGGCGCGTTTCCCAAAAGCGCTGCCCCTATGGTGTGCCAGGCCCTCTAAATCAACCACCGGGCACCTCAGTGTGTCGCAGGCGTGATTCAGCAGAGCGGTCTTTGCAACTCCCGTCCTTCCGCCAATCACAGTTAGATTCAATTCGGATAAGCATTCTTCAAGCGATGCGAGAAGGTAAGAGCGGAGAGCTTTGTAACCACCGTTAACCAGAGGCACTTGATACCCGCTGGTAGCCAGCCAACTTTGCACGGTCTGGGAGCGCAGCCCACCTCGAAAACAAAAAAGAGCAGCATTTTCGTGACGTTTTACGTGCTCTATCCATGCCGCAACGCGCTCTTCTTTGGTATTGCCCGACACGAGTTGGTGACCCAGTGCGACTGCCGCCTGCTCCCCCTGGTCCTTGTAGCAGATGCCCACCTGCTCGCGCTCGTCGTCGGTCATTAGTGGAATGTTCACCGCTGAAGGAAAACTACCCCGCTGAAACTCGATCGGTGCACGGGTGTCAATGAACGGTCTGTCCTCGAGGAACAGCTGTTCGAAGCTAGATGAGTCGAGACGTGACAATGCCGTTTTAGTCACTGAGCTTTAAAGTTGCTTTTTCATTGAGTTGCTGGCTAAGGCGTCCAATCGGATTGAAGGGTAGGCCTGCACCGTCCAAAATTGCAGCGACCTCATCAACTGCCTTTGGTTCAACCGTGACCAGTAATCCGCCACTGGTTTGTGGGTCGCAGAGTATGGCGCGCTGGGTTTCGCTGAGTGTTGGTAGATGCTGTGCAATCGACCCGTAATTGCGGCCCGTCCCGCCGGGAACACAGTCCTCATCCACATAGCGCTCTAAATTCGGGAGTTTTGGGATCTGAGACCAGAAAATCTCAGCATCAAGCGCACTTGCCGTCATGATTTCAGTCAGGTGTCCCAACAGACCAAAACCCGTGACATCAGTCAGAGCGTTGACACCTTTAATCCTAGCCAGTGAGGGACCAATGTGGTTAAGCGAACGCATGCTCTGACTGGCGAGTTCAACGTCACTCGCCTGAGCCTTGCCACGTTTTATGGCTGTGCTGATGATCCCAACGCCCAACGGTTTGGTCAGGAAAAGGGTGTCCCCACTCTGAGCGGAGTTGTTCTGTTTTAGGTTCTCGATGTCGACGAGGCCCGACACGGCGAGACCGAAAATGGGCTCTGAGATGTCGATGCTATGGCCACCTGCCAGTGCGATGCCGGCTTCTCGACATGTATGACGTGCGCCAGCCAGTACGCGGCTCGCAATGGCGGGTGCGAGTTTATCCACGGGCCAGCCCAAGATGGCGATGGCGACAGTCGGATGTCCACCCATCGCATAGATATCACTGATCGCATTGGTTGCCGAAATTTGGCCAAACTCAAAGGGATCATCAACGATCGGCGTGAAGAAGTCGGTGGTGCTCAGCAGGGCTCTTCCTCCGCCAATATCAATGGCTGCTGCATCATCGCGACTACTGTTCCCCACCAGTAGGGGTGATGTGCTGTCTTCGAGAGCATCGATTTCCACAGGGGAGAGAATTTCTCGAAGCGTCTCAGGGGATAATTTGCATCCACAACCAGCGGCTGGGCTGAATTGTGTCAACTTGATCGTATTTGAGTTCATGGTTACTGCGTTGTCTTGTTTGCCGTGATAGGCGCTCGTATTTGGATTGAAAAAAGGGTCAGAGAGCTTCATGCTCCCCGAGATGTTCAGTTGTATCTTCCGAAACTCTCGCACAGTAATGGCTTGTTGTCTGCTGTCGCTCGGTCCTCTGGTCGCAAGCGCGACTGAAGTAGATGAGGCGGCGAGCCAGGTCAGCGATCGTGACAAGTTTAAATCAGCCGTGAGAGAGCTCCGCACGGGCGTTGGGCCACGGTATCAGAGTTTGCGCCAAGAGTTGGATGATTATCCACTTGCCTTCTACCTCGATGCGCTCGTGATTGAGGGGAACTTGCATTACGGCAAGCCTGAGGAGGTGAAAGCATTTTTGCAGACAGCAGGCAGGTCCCCAATTGCTATTCGGACGTTACGTAGTTTCGTACGGCATAAAATAGAGGATCGAAGATGGCGTGCTGTCGTTGAGGTGACCGAAGGCTTAACGTTGAGCACGGAGCTGACCTGTCATCGCGCGCATGCGCTTTTGATGACAGGGGAAACAGCCGACGCGACACCGCTTCTGAATCGGGTATGGACCGTAGGTAAGTCTCAAATCAAGGCCTGTGATCCTGCGTTCAAGACTTGGTATAGAAAGTCCGGTCCATCGGACGATGTGGTCTGGAATAGGGCGTTGAAAGCGGCTGATGCGCGAAACTCAACGCTGCTACGCTACTTAAAGCGATTTGCATCTGCAGAACTGAGACCCAGCCTAGATGATTTGGGTGAGATTTACCGACGTCCCGATCGTGTTACTCGCAAGACTCGCGGATCGCTTTCTCGTCAGCGAGATATTGCTTACACGGGCGTGAAGCGATTGGCCAAAGTGAATCCCAAGCGCGCACTCGATGCCATGCAGTCCCTGTCGAACAGATTCGAATTCGATTCAACGCAGCAAACTGCGATGAACAGTCTCATTGTTCGTCACAGTTTATTTGCAAAAAGCGCTGCTCCTGTGGACTGGGTAACATCCCATCTGGCGGTGTTGCGCGATGATGAGCTGACCGAGATTTACCTGAGATCCACGGTTGCTGAGGCGGATTGGTCGAGCTTTAGAGCGGGGTATGAGTGGCTGTCTGCGAGTCGTCAGACAAGTGATGAGTGGCGCTATTGGCGCGTTATGGCAGCGGCGCCAGGTGAAGCGGAGCGATCCGAGGCGGAACTCAATGCGCTGGCACTAGGCCGGGGCTTTCATGCCTATCTGGCAGCAGAGATTCTCTCACTACCGCCGAGCTTGGCACGTGACGAAGTAGTAGCGTCGCCGGCCGCTGACAATGGCGACGTTGCGCGTGTGCGGGAGCTCATCGCAGTAGGTATGACTTGGGAAGCGAGAAGTGAATTCAGAGCCGCGCTCGACGACCCTGCAGTGGCTTTGAGCCTTGCAGAGTTAGCCGCTGAATCGGAGTGGCACAGCCTTGCTATTGAGGCTGCGGCTGCGGCGCAGGCTTGGGGCCGCGTGGATTTACGGTTTCCTGTTGTCTTCGAATCTGAATTTATGAACGCATCCGAAGAGTCAGGCTTGGATGTTGAGGAGTTATTTGCGGTAGCGAGACGAGAGAGCGCGATGGCTGCGGATGCGGTATCTGAGGTTGGCGCGCGAGGGTTGATGCAGCTGATGCCTAGTACCGCTCGTTTAACCGCGCGAAAGCACAATTATCGCTACAGTCGTTCGCGTTTGATGCGTCCGGGCTATAACACCGCGGTTGGCGCACTGTATTACGCTGACTTGATTGAACAGTACGATGGCAATCGTGTCTTAGCTTTGGCGGCCTATAACGCAGGCCCCAACCGCGTGAGGCGCTGGAGCGAGGGAACCATGAGTGTCGCGCGATGGGTCGACACGATTCCGTTCAAAGAGACGCGCGAGTATGTTCGCGCTGTTTTAGCTTACAACGTAATATATCGACTCAAAGCGGGGAAGCCGGCAGAGATGCTGAGTGAAAGTGAGCGCGATTATCTCTATTGATCGGGCTCGCTTGCAGTCTTTCTGCGGTTAACTGATCAATAAGGCACCAACCAGAACAACAACGAAGGAAAACAGTATGAAAAGTCTCCAAATGCAGTCTTGTGTCCATGAAGAGGGCACGATCGAATGTGCCTTATTTGAGGTTGATATCGCGTCGCCCAAAGATAACGAGGTGATGGTCAAGATCGAGGCGTCGCCCATTAACCCTTCCGATCTAGGGCTCATGTTCGGTGCGGCTGATGTTGGTTCGATTCGTGCCTCAGAGCGCAATGGACACCCGTCTATCGTGCTTGATGTCCCAGCACCTGCGATGCGCGCGATGGCCACTCGAGTTGGAGAGTGGCTCCCGGTCGGAAACGAGGCCTGCGGGACCGTTGTCGAGGCCGGTGCTAGCCCTGAGGCGCAGGCGCTGCTCGGGAAGCGCGTCGCGCTATTCGGTGGGGAAATGTACTCGGACTACCGAACGGTATCGATTTTCCAATGCATTCCCTTGCCCGATAGCACAACGCCGGAGGAGGGAGCCTCGTGCTTCGTAAACCCAATGACGGCTCTTGGCTTCGTAGAGACCATGAAAATGGAGGGCCATAAGGCAATCGTTCACACAGCGGCTGCCTCGAATCTCGGGCAGATGCTGAACCGTATTTGTCTTAACGATGGCATCCCCTTGGTCAATATTGTGAGAAGCGAGGAGCAGGTCAGCCTCCTCAAGTCGCAAGGCGCTGAGTATGTGGTCAACAGTTCAGATGCGGACTTTGCCGAGCAGTTGACGGCCGCCCTCAATGCGACCGGCGCCACTTTGGCATTTGATGCGATTGGTGGTGGAAAATTGGGTAACGCTATTCTAATGGCCATGGAGGCCGCTGCGGTGCAGCGTATGACCGAATGGTCTCGCTATGGTTCGAATGAATTTAAGCAACTGTACATTTACGGTGCGCTCGATCTTGCACCTACCACGCTCAACCGTGGCTATGGCTTCTCATGGGGCATTGGCGGCTGGCTTCTAACTCC
>WTJR01000028.1 GCA_011524755.1 Halieaceae bacterium
CAGGCCTCAAAGAACTCAGCTGTGGCACGATCTTGGGTGAGCAGATTGGCATCGTACTGACTCAAGCCCAGCTCGGTGGTGTAACGACCACGTTTAACGGCAGGTAACTCGGGGAGGGCGTCGCGAATACGCTCAATGGTTTCATCTTCTATGACGATGGGCAGTAAATCCGGATCTGGGAAATAGCGATAGTCATTAGCCACTTCCTTTGATCGCATGGACCGAGTCTCGTCATTATCTGGGTCGAACAGTCGCGTCTCTTGGACAACATTTTGGCCACTCTCCAAAAGATCTTGTTGTCGCTCGGCTTCAACATGAATGGCACGCTCGATAAATCGGAACGAGTTGATGTTCTTTAGCTCTGTTCGGGTGCCATACTCCGTTTCCCCTTCCAAACGCAGCGATAAATTGACATCGCAGCGCATCGACCCCTCTGACATGTTTCCATCGGAAATGCCAAGGTAGGTGACGAGCGCATGGAGTGCTTTCAGATAGGCCACAACTTGCTCTGCTGTTCGAAAATCGGGTTCGGTAACGACCTCAAGTAGTGGTGTCCCGGCGCGATTCAAGTCAATACCGGTGTGTCCGGGAATGGCATCGTGTACTGATTTTCCCGCATCCTCTTCGAGGTGAGCACGGAGAATTCTGACCGGAAAAATTGACCCATCTTCGAGCGGTACCTCAAAGACACCCTCTTTGACGATTGGCTCGAAAAATTGCGATATCTGATAGCCTTTTGGCAGATCGGGATAGAAGTAATTCTTTCTATCGAAGCGCGATACTTTGCCGATTTCGGCACCCACACCGAGGCCAAAAACGATTGCTTGACTCACGGCGGCATGATTCAAAACCGGTAGGGTCCCTGGCAGCGCCATGTCTAATGGGTTGGTCTGGGTATTGGCATCAGCACCGAAGGCCGTGGCCGATGATGAAAAAATCTTGGAGCGTGTTGAGAGCTGCAGATGCACCTCTAAGCCCATTACCTTTTCCCACTTCATCCCGTCAGGCCCTCGAGATTTGGTGTGAGCGAGTGCCAATCGGTTCGTCTCTGGAATTGATGGGCTATGTTCAATAGTTGCGCTTCACCAAACCGCGAACCAATGAGTTGCATGCCGACAGGCAGTCCGTCGACTAAGCCCGCAGGGACGCTGATGGCGGGCAATCCCGCGAGATTGGCGCCAATGGTGAAGACGTCCTCCATGTACATGTCGGTTATCGACTTAGAGTCATCGTTGAGAACGAACGCAGTATTGGGTGCAGACGGCCCGGCAATGACATCGACGTCCTTGAGGACAGACTGATATTCCTCAGCAATGAGGCGACGTACCTGTTGTGCCTTCATGAAGTATTGGTCATACGATGCGGCGGACAAGGTAAAGGTGCCGATCAGAATTCGTCGTTTGACCTCGTCACCGAAGCCCTCAGTGCGTGATCGCAAATAGAGATCCTGGAGATCGGACGGACTATCGCAACGATAACCGTATCTCACGCCGTCGTATCGAGACAGATTTGCCGAGGCCTCGGCCGGTGCGATGACGTAGTAGGTGGAAACGCCCAGATCTGTGGAAGGTAGCGAGACATCGACAATCACAGCACCGGCGGCTTCCAGCTCTTTGATGGCAGCGGAAACAGTTGCAGCAACAGCATCATTTAGGTGACTCGAGAAAAACTCTTTTGGAATGCCGACACGCAGTCCCTCAATGTTTTGCTCGAGTCCTGCAGAGTAGTCAGGCACTGCAATATCGGCACAGGTTGAGTCAAGCGGGTCGTGACCGGCCATCGCATTTAGGACTAACGCGCAGTCCTCGGCAGTCCTTGCCATAGGGCCTGCTTGATCCATGGAGGAAGCAAAGGCAATCATGCCGTAGCGAGATACTCGTCCGTAGGTGGGCTTTAGGCCTGTAATGCCACAGAGCGCCGCAGGCTGACGAATCGAACCGCCGGTATCTGTCCCTGTTGCCAGCGGTGCCAGGCCGGCAGCAACGGCCGCGGCCGAACCGCCAGAAGATCCACCGGGGACCCGATTAAGATCCCATGGATTCTTTACTGCTCCGAAAAAACTAGTCTCGTTCGATGAGCCCATGGCGAACTCATCCATATTGCATTTGCCCAGACTGACCATGCCTGCGTCATCAAGCTTCTTCACAACGGTAGCATCGTAGGGTGGTACAAAGTCTGCGAGCATTTTTGAAGCGCACGATGTTTGCACGCCGCGTGTGCAGAAAATGTCTTTGTGGAGCATGGGCACACCGAGTAACGGTGAGGTTGCGCCATCTGCTCGAGCCTTGTCAGCTTTTTCTGCCGCCGCGAGAGCGCCTGGCTTATCCAGAGCAATAACGGCGTTAAGTTCTTGGTTTAACCTTTCAGTTCGTGCAATCGCATCTTCCACCAGCTCCCGTGAAGAGACATGTCCGGCATC
Organism: Halieaceae bacterium; assembly: GCA_011524755.1. GTDB lineage: Bacteria > Pseudomonadota > Gammaproteobacteria > Pseudomonadales > Halieaceae > Luminiphilus. The sequence goes on from WTJR01000028.1 coordinate 2,420, forward strand.
TAACTGTGCTGCCAACGAAGAAATCGTCTCGAACGGTACTGCCATCAGTCGAGTACTCTCGGGACCAGAAAGTAGTCCTCTTCGCTGGCCGGTGCGTTTTGCATCAAACCAGCTCTATCGACCAGGGTTTCGATACGATCTGTTCTCAGGCGCTGCGCACTATCGAGTGGGTTGATCATGGGCGCGACATTGGTCGTATCAGCCGAACTGAGTGCATCAAACAGCGCAAGTGTCTGATTGAATTCCGCTGTCGCGTTTTCGATGTCTTGGTCCGAGATCGCAAGACGTGCTAACGCCGCGACATCTCTGACGGTTGCTGCATCAGTCACGATAAATGCCTAACAGGTGGTTTGGAGAGCGCAAACTAACACACTTCCAGCTTGCTCAAAAACTATCGCATTGTTACATTTCAACAACTAACCGCACCGGTCCAACGATACGAGGACATCCTGGGTTTAGCCTGGGGTTTTGAAGCGAGGGAGGCTCGCTCTAAACGGTGGCAAAGGTGTATTTGTCCACAGGCTAAAAAGACATGTTAAAGCGTTTACGGGGTATGTTCTCAACCGATCTGTCGATCGACCTCGGCACGGCCAACACACTGATCTACGTCAAAGATCGCGGCATCATCCTAGATGAGCCCTCAGTTGTTGCTATCAGAGTTCACAATGGTCAGAAGTCCATAGAGGCCGTTGGCACCGAGGCCAAGCGCATGCTGGGCAGAACACCCGGTAACATCACGGCGATTCGTCCGCTTAAAGACGGTGTGATTGCTGACTTCCAAGTGACGGAGAAAATGCTTCAGCACTTCATCCTTAAAGTGCATGACACCCACTCTTCATGGCTACGCCCAAGTCCGCGCGTGCTTATTTGCGTCCCCTGCTTGTCAACCCAAGTTGAGCGTGAGGCCATTAGACGATCGGCGGAAGGTGCAGGAGCGCGGGATGTTCGACTGATCGAAGAGCCGATGGCAGCCGCGATCGGTGCGGGTATGAAGGTCGAAGAAGCGGTCGGCTGTATGGTTGTCGATATTGGCGGTGGCACGACCGAGATCGCGCTTATATCGCTCAGTGGGGTCGTCTATCGCGACTCTATCCGAGTCGGTGGCGACCGTTTTGACGAAGCGATTGTGGCTCATGTTCGTCGTCGCTTTGGCTGTTTGATAGGTGACTCTACCGCCGAGCGAATTAAGCAAGAAGTTGGCTGTGTTTGGGTTGGTAGTGAGCAGAGAGAAATCGATGTTCGTGGCAGACACCTTGCTGAAGGTGTGCCGCGTACCTTTACGCTCAATAGTACTGATGTGATGACAGCGCTCGAGGAGCCTGTCGATGCCATCATCCGCGCTGTTCGAATGGCTTTGGAGCAGTCACCGCCTGAACTTGCCGCAGATATTGCCGAGACCGGCATTGTTCTGACGGGTGGCGGTGCTCTATTGCGTGATTTGGATGCTCGAATTGCTGAAGAGACAGGGCTGCCAGTACTCATCGCTGAGGATCCGCTAACCTGCGTTGTGAGAGGGGGCGGTATGGCGCTAGAGTTGATGGACAATTACTCATTGGATCTTATGTCGACTGAGTAAGTTTCTAGGTTCGATTTAGAACGAGGAACAGATCATCAGCAGCCTTTTCTCCAAGCCACGTTTCCTTACGATCCGCCTCCTTATTGCGCTGGGCATTGCGTGGGCGCTGGTTGCGTTTCTTCGCGACTCTCCCATCATGGGAAAAGTGGAAGGTGTGGGCGCAGACATATCCGAGGTCTCCTTCTACACCCTTGACGTCCCAAAGCGTTTTTTTCAAACGGTGGCAGAGTATCTGGAAAGTCGCGCGTCCATGCGTGAGCAAATTCAAGCGCTGGAGGACAGAAATCTCATACTGAGCGCGCGCGCACAGCGCATGGAGGCTCTCACCGCTGAGAATATGCGATATCGCGCGCTACTCAACTCGCCGGTTGCGGAGGATGCAACCATGACAGTCGCTCGGATCGTAGCTGTGTCGCCCGACGTGAATCGCCATTTGCTTACGCTGGACCGAGGTCGGGATGAAGGGGTCGATGTTGGCCATCCGGTTCTGAACGCGGAGGGCGTCATGGGCCAAATTGTTCAAGTGGGTCAAACGGCAAGCCGAGCGCTATTGGTCACCGATCTGCAACACGGTATCCCGGTCTTGAATAATCGTACGGGGCAGCGAGCGATCGCCGAGGGTGTGGGTCGTTTGGATCAACTTGTGATTCGTAATCTTGCCAGCACGTCAGACGTGAGTTCAGGTGATCTCTGGGTGACGTCCGGTTTGGGTGAGCGGTTCCCTGCGGGCTATCCCGTGGGCCGCACCCGCGAGACAACGACCTCAGGGGATGCTGCTTATTTATCGGTGACACTTCAAACTTCAGCCGCCTTGGATGTCGAGAGTCACGTACTTATTCTTACATCCACTGACGCGCCGTAGGCGGAATGAGGTAGCGGCGTGAGAGACGAGAGCAATATCGGTTTTTCAGTTATAGCCTCGGTCATCCTGGCTGGCCTGTTATTTCAAGCAGCGAATGCAATCGAGCTACGGATAGTCATGCCACGATTGCTCGAGCTTTGTGTTTGTTACTGGGTTTTGTCTTCGCCCGCGCGAGTAGGCATTATCTTCGCATTTTCCGTTGGTATTTTGATCAGCTTAATTGAAGGCTCGCTTGTGGGTGCTGCGTCAATGGGTCTGTCGATAGTGGCTTATGTGTTGCTCCATAACATCTACACTATCCGACAGCTTGATTGGATATCGCAAACGGCGGTTATCTTTCTCCTACTCGGCATTTCGGTCGCACTGCAGCGCGTTGTATTGGCGGCTGTGGGCGTGCCATCGGATGGGCTTGGTTATCTGATTGCGGTCGTTATTTCAGCCTTGCTGTGGCGACCATTTAACATGCTCATCGACACAGCACGTTTCCGGATTGGGCAACTGCTATGAGGCTCATTCTGGCCAGCGCCAGCCCCAGGCGGCGTGAACTGCTGCGTATGCTGGTACCCGCTTTCGAGTGTGAAGCCGCCGATATTGACGAGGCAATGCTCGGCGACGAGCTCCCTGCTGACTACGTCTGTCGCATGTCTTCGGAAAAAGCAGCTAGGGTCTGGGTTCCGGGCAGTGTGGTGCTCGGTGCCGATACAACGGTTGTGTGTCATGGACGCGTGTTGCACAAACCCGATTCTTTTGCCGATGCTGAGGGAATGTTGCGCTCATTGAGCGGTCTAACGCACGAGGTAATGACATCGGTGACGCTTATGTCAGATGTGGTTGTTACAACTGAGCTAATTACTACCCGCGTTGAGTTCGCTGAGCTTTCATCGAAGCTGATTGCACAATACCTGTCGACTGATGAGCCGTGGGACAAGGCCGGGGCCTATGGCATTCAAGGTTTGGCCGGGAGTTTTGTTAAGCGACTAGAGGGAAGCTATAGCGGTGTTGTGGGGTTGCCCTTGACTGAGACTCGCACGTTGCTAGAGGCAGCCGGCATTACGACCAGTCTTGGAGATCCTCGTGTTTGAGCGCGCCTATCGTGCGTTAGGAAGCTTGATTTGGCGCACTGCCATTGCGCTTCTTGTCTTGATTGCGGTTGTGGTCAGCCTTGCCACAGCCTTGGTGCCGTTGCTGCCCGCCGTCAAAACCTCACTCGTTGCTGAGATTGAGTCTCGTACTGGTTTTGATGCAAAGGTTGGTGGAATTACTGCAGAAATGGAGGGTTTTCGACCCAAGCTGGCCCTCGAGGATCTGAATATCCGCAATAGGAAGACCGCGACCAGTGTATTTTCTGCCGGGCGTCTTCAGGTCACGCTCAACCC
>WTJR01000129.1 GCA_011524755.1 Halieaceae bacterium
GTTCTGGTGGCAATACAAGGCGCGGCGGTTGGCGGTGCAATGGACCTCATTACCGCTTGCGACTGTCGATATGCGACCCGTGATGCGTTTTTCTCGGTACATGAGACTGCGATTGGTATGACCGCCGATGTGGGTACTTACCCACGACTGGTGAAGCTCATCCCCGAGGGTTGGGCAAGGCAAATGTCCTATACCGCAGAGCGAGTGAGTGCCGAAAAGGCGCGAGACATTGGACTGGTCAACGAAGTCTATGACTCGGCTGAAGAAATGTTAGAGGCAGTCATGAACATTGCGCGTCAAATTGCGGCACATGCACCACTCGCCGTATCTGGCGCTAAGCGTATGGTGAATTACGCGCGCGATCACAGCACGGCCGACGGTCTAGACTACATTGCGACGTGGAACGCCTCCATGCTCGACGGTGAAGCTATTCGTAATACCTTTGTGGCGCAGGCCAAAGGCGAAAAGCCTGAATACGAGGACTTATTGGCAGTCAAAAAAGCAGCCGGTGAGTGATCTCTGCTTGATCGCACCAACGCGTCTTAGAGGCTGTTTAGGGGCGCTAACTTGGCTGTGCACGCTGGCCTTTGCGGGGGCCGCTTGTGCCGTCGATGGTCAGTCGAAGGACCAGGCAGAGGGGCATCTCCTTGCAGAGGCGCGGGCGATTCATCAGCGTGTTCTTACCTTTGACGCCCATGCCGATATTGAAATCCCCGGCAAGCCTTCGATGTACGTGGGTGCCGATGGTTTATCAAAAGTTGCTGTCGAAAAGATGCGCCAAGGGGACTTGGATGCGGTCGCAATGGCCGTGGCTGTTGGTCCGCTGCCCCGAAACAAGGAAGGTTTTGCTAAGGCGCGGCGCATCGCCGATGAGAAACTCGCCGCAGCAATCGCACTCACAGAGAGTCCGGATCAGCCCATTCAGTTGGTTACAAGCAGTGACGCATTAGTTGCTGCTGTAGGTAAGGGTCAGCGGGCTATCGTATTGAGCTTTCAGAACGCGCTGATCTTTGGTGATGACGTGGCTGCCATCGATGACTTTTATGCTCAAGGAGTTCGAATTTTCGCGCTAACTCACATGGGTCATAACGAGTTTGCAGACTCCTCGCGACCGCTCTTTAACGCTGAGACGGGCATGCGGGAGGCGCGGTCAGAGCATGGGGGCCTGTCGGCGAAGGGCAGAGCGGCCGTTCAACGCTTTAACGAACTCGGTGCCGTTATCGATATTTCGCAACTATCGACCGAGGCCGCCCTTGAAGTGATCAGTTTGTCGCGAGCCCCTGTTATTGCGAGCCATTCGAACGCTCGGGCGTTAACCAACGTCAGTCGAAATTTGAGCGATGCGGAAGTTAGGAAGTTAGCGCAGCGCGGTGGTGTTATTCACGTCGCGCCATTTGCGGGCTATTTGTTTGATTCGCAAAACCCCGACATCGATGCGGGTATCCGTGCGCTGAGACGAAAAGCCGGAATCGACGAAGACTATCTTTATCCCTTTGAGCTTTACTGGGAAATCGACGATGCGTCGGTGAAAACCGAATTTCTTACCGGTGTTCGAGGTCTATTGGGGCCCATCTCGTTGGATACAATGCTGGATCATATTGATCATATCGTAGCGCTGGTGGGTGCTGACCACGTCGGTATTGGGACAGATTTCAATCACGGCAGCGGCATACCGGGATACATCGATGCGAGTGACTCGCTGAATGTCACCCTTGGCTTGTTGCAACGCGGGTATTCGGAGTCCCAGATCAGGAAAATTTGGGGAGGCAACTTTCTGCGAGTTTGGCGTGAGGTCGAGCGTGCGGGGTCAGTCTCGCCAGCACAGTAAGCACTGCAGCTCGCTCCGCACCTTTTGTCGCAGCCGTTGCTGCGGCAACGCTCGCAGTGCAACTTCTTTGCACTAACAGCGGTGCAAGCATCAGAAGCCATCGCTTTCCGGCAACCACCAGTGTCACAGTTGTAGCAATGTACGTGGCTAGCCGTATAATGCCGCTCAAATTGCACAAATTGAGTGCCATGGCCGATGGTGTTGCCCTCATTTGGTGCGGTTTTTGAGTCAAATACAGAGTCGGTAGTGAGACGTTTTCTTCAGAACCAGCCTAGCTATCTGTGAGTCATCAATTTTGTGTATTTGGCATCTAATGTGCTTTGTATCCGTACAACTCTAAGACGATGTATCCGATCTCGAATCGGCCCCATTTTTTATTCAGAAAAGGACCTACTCCGGTGAAGCCTCATTTCCCTAAAGCTTTGTTAAGTGCATCCATTGCATCCACCCTAGTTGCCTCGACTGCCCTCGCGCAATCGGGCCCCGTCTTTGAAGAAGTCATCGTGACTGCTGAGAAACGATCAGAGAGTCTGCAGGACCTGTCACAGGCGGTTACGGCGTTGACAGCTGCTGACGTAGAAGACCGTCAGCTGACTTCATTCGTTGATTTAAGTGCTATCGCTCCTGGTGTGAACGTTGCGAAGAACGAAGGCTTCAAGACGGTCATTACCATCCGCGGTATCGGTAACGAGGCGAACCAGAACGCGATTGCCAATCCGTCGGTCTCGTATCACCTCGACGGTGTTTACATTGCATCACCCTTTGCCTTGCAGACAGATTTTCTTGATCTCGAACAGATCGAAGTACTGCGGGGGCCACAGGGCACGCTGTTTGGTCAGAACTCAACGGGCGGCGCGATCAATGTCATCACCATGGACCCTGACTTTGAGGAGTTCAGTGGCACAGCTGACCTGAGTCTCGGTCAGTACAGCAGCGTGCGAGCTCGTGCGAGCATGAACATCCCGTTGTCCGATACATTAGCGGCGCGAGTTTCGCTACTGCGCAACAACCGCGAGGGATTTACTGAAAACGTATCTAACGGTCAGGATCTCGACGACGCCGACAGCCTCTCTGCGCGCGTCAAACTTCTGTGGCAGGCCAGTGACAACGTCACTGTGAAGCTAGGTGCACAATTGTTTGATGAGAGTGTGAACGGTCAAGCGCAGAAGGGCATTTATGACCCAACACCGGGCGCACGTCGCTTGGCTCAGGACTCTCGATCGGCTTACGAGCTGACGTCGGAAATGTATAGCGCGACGGTTGAGTGGGATCTTCCTGCCTTCACGGTTAAGTCGATCACGAGCTACCAGAGCGATGACATCAGAGTGCTCCGTGACAACGACCGGCACGACCCAACGACGTTGCCCCCGTTCTTCCTGCTTCAGAGTTACTTTGATCCTGAAACGAATGATCAAACGACGACAACACAGGAGTTCAACCTGATTTCCTCGGAACCTGCATTCGGGAAACTGGATTGGGTGGCTGGTGTTTTCTATCTCGATACCGAGGTCGATATTGCGATTACCGAGCGTCTCGACTTCGGCTTTGACGGCACGTTCGATCCTTTCACCGTTGAAGATATTGTGACCTTTGGTCCTGCCGATGCGGGCTTCATTTCAAACTCTAAGCCAGAGCGTGAGTCGATGTCGGTCTACGGTCAGGGCACCTTGGCGCTTACCGACACCACACGCCTCATTGGTGGACTGCGTTACACGCGCGACGAAGTTTACAGCGAAGTCACCAACTTCTACGGTCGCGGTGGTACCGACATCCTCGAGATCGACAGTAACGAAGTCACAGGTCGTATCGCCTACGAGAAAGACTTCGATGACGTGACTTTGGGCTACGTTTCATACACCCGTGGCTTTAAGCCAGGTGGTTCGAACCTGACTTACGGTCGCGAGAGCGTCGTATCACCCATCGTTGTGCTTCCTACCTTCGAGCAGGAGACCATCGATGCGTATGAGGTGGGTCTGAAGACAGACCTCGACGAAGGACGAGTGCGAGTGAACGCAGCTGCCTTCCTCTACAACTACGAGAATCTGCAGTATCAAGCAACCGACCCCGAAGTATTCCAGGGCGGTGTGGGTAATATTCCAGAGTCTCAGATTTTTGGTGCTGAACTTGAGCTGGGCGCGTTCTTGAGCGAGTCACTATTGTTCGATGCACGTCTGGCGTGGTTGAACACTGAAATCACCCAGAGCCACCTTGCACTGGATAACGTCGCATCTGAAGCGGCAACGAATGCGCTGCTTGCTCAGGGTGTCAACTTGTTCAGTCCCGAGGTTGAAGTAGCTCGCGCAGCTCAGATTGCTGATGTTCGCGGCAACGTTCTGCCTAAGACCCCTAAAGTGACAGCGAATATTGCTCTGACACACACCGCGTCCATTGATGGTTGGGGTGATGTTAGATCGAGCCTGAGCTACACCTACCGAGGTGATTTCAAGCACCGTGTGTTTAACAACCCAACAACAGACAACGTTGCGTCATACCAGACCCTCGATGTCATGGTGAAACTCTCACCTGATGATGCGTCATGGCGGGTTGAGCTGATCGGTAAGAACATTACTGATGATGCAGGCATCAATGCGCGATTTACTGACGTGTTTGGTGTGGGCGCCACGGGTGATCAGTTCATCCAGCCACGCCAGATCATGGTCCGTGCGGGTATCGACTTTTAAGTAGCTATCCAGAACACGTCTCGTGGTTGCGGTCGAACGTGGCTCTGAGATGTTGCTGAGTTAATTGAAAATGGCAGCCTCGGGCTGCCATTTTTCGTTATTACCAAGGGAACAGCCATCGGTGGGTGGCAATCGGTCGCACTCATCGGCAGACTGAGGCGCGACAATAATTGACTGGGGTAGGGCGCATGAGCGATTTCTTTAAACTGCAGGAGCACGGTACATCGGTTGGACGCGAGATCATGGCTGGCGCGACCACGTTCGCGGCCATGGCTTACATCCTCGTCGTCAATCCGCAGATCATGGCCATTGCGGGGATCGATCAGGGCGCGAGCTTTGTTGCAACCTGTCTGGCCGCAGCGCTGAGCTGTTTACTGATGGGTCTCTACGCTAATTGGCCAGTTGGCTTAGCGCCTGGCATGGGTCTGAATGCACTCTTCGCCTACACCATCGTTGGAGACATGGGCTACCCATGGCAGACCGCACTGGGCGCCGTCTTTATTGCAGGTGTGCTCTTCGTGATCATCAGCACGACGCGAATCCGTGCGTGGATCATCATGAGCATTCCTGACGATTTGAAGATCGGTATGACCGCGGGTGTTGGATTATTCATTGGCATCATTGGTCTTCAGAACGGCGGGATCATCGCCGATCATCCGGCCACGCTTGTCACCATGGGTGACTTCAGTCAAATACCTACAGCGCTCGCCGCGCTGAGCTTTTTACTCGTTGCCATTTTGTCGGCGCGATTGGCAGCGGGCGGCTTGATTCTCGGTATTCTTGCCGTCACCGTACTGGGTATTTTATTGGGCGAGGTGACCTATCAGGGCATCGTTTCGGCTCCCCCATCAATCGAGCCATTGGTCGGTCAAATCGACATTATGGCGGCGCTTAACGTCTCCCTGGTTAGCGTTATCTTTTCGATCCTCATCGTGAACTTATTCGACACCACCGGCACCTTGGTAGGCGTTGCTTCAAACGCGGGCCTGGTCGACGAAGAGGGTAACTACAAGAACTTCAGCAAAGCCTTAAAAGCGGACAGCACGTCCAGTGTGCTGGGTGCTCTGCTCGGCAACTCCCCGGTAACGTCTTATGTTGAGAGTGCGGCGGGCGTTGCCGCCGGTGGTCGAACTGGTCTGACAGCCTGTGCCGTCGGCGTTTTCTTCCTGTTAGCCATTTTCTTTGCGCCGCTGGCAATGATGATTCCTAGCTTTGCGGTTTCGGGCGCATTGATTTACGTGGCGCTGCTCATGTGCTCAGGGCTCGGACGCTTAAGCTGGGACAACCCGGTCGTCCTGATTCCTGCTTTGCTAATCATGATCATGATTCCTCTGACATTCTCGATTGCAGATGGCATCGGCATCGGGTTCATCAGCTATGTTGCGCTGAGCCTGCTTGCGTCCGAGGAGCGCAAAGTGAGTTGGGGTGCGCTAGTGATAGCCGGCTTATTTGTTATCAAATTCGCACTGCTCTGAAGCGAGCCGCGGCGGAACCACAAAGCTACGCTTTGATGTGATCCTTTAGAATCTCAAAGAGGGCAGGCTTATTTTCTCTGAGTTCGTCAGCGGTTAATCCGTGTATCTCGTAGGGGTACACGAGCCAGTCCTCATTCTCATAAAGGTAGTAATCGGGCGTTAGGTCTACCTTCCGCCGACTGGGCTTGTAGTAGGGGGTGGCAAC
>WTJR01000196.1:0-1602 GCA_011524755.1 Halieaceae bacterium
GTTTGGTGGATGCACCGTGACACTGATTCACATGGATGCCATAGAGACATTGAGGGCGAATTTGCTCTCCTACACTGATCGCTTTGGACTCAATCCAGAGATGTTTGTTCTTCAGGGTAATCTTGAGGCGGGTCCGGTCAGCGGTTCGTGACTGACACCACAAAAAACCACCTTTAAATCGGCCGTATTTCGCCTACACTGTTGGGTACGCAATGCTACGTAGTGCGGTAGTCCCTCACTGAGCGAGCAATACAATAATGAAAACAACAAGTCGTGCGTTATTACTATCGGTCCTGTTCTCTGCTTTTTTCACTGCGTGTGGTGGCGGGGGCGGTTCTACGTCTGCACCTCCTGCGCCCGTGGTCACTCCACCACCGCCCAGCTCCGGTGGCGGCTCATCCGGCGGCGAGGAACCTGTCGAGCGTGGACCACTCGAGACAGACCTCGAGCTCAATCACCGACTGATTGCGGCGGCGTCGGCTGATACGAGCCAACCCGGCTTTCAGCTTTTCATGAGTCCTCACGTTAATCCCATTTTGGCATTGGGGTCTTATGTCTACGTCACAAACACGCCCAACGGTACGGTTGATGTACTCGATGCGGACACTCGAGTGGTGGTCCAACAGATTGACGTTGGCTTGGAGCCGATGAGCTTGGCGGCGAAGCCAGACAGCAGCGAGTTGTGGGTCAGCAACCACGTGTCGGACAGTGTGAATGTTATCGATACCGCGCCCAATTCAACCTTGTTACACACGGTCATCGCGGTCATTGATCACCTCGATTTGCCCGCAGGCGAGGGGGTGTTTGACGAGCCGGCAGGTATTGCCTTTGCGAGTAATGCGAAAGCCTATGTGGCGCTGTCACAAACCAACCAAATCGCGGTCATCGATGCGACGACGTACGAGGTCACTAAGCTCCTCCATGTCCCCGCTCAGGATCCCAGAGCCATCGCGGTCGTGGGAGATAAATTACTCGTCTTACCCTTTGAGTCGAATAACCAGACACAGCTCTCAGGGTGTACCGCCGATGGCATTGACGGTGATATCTGCACCTTCGATGCCATCGAGCATGTGTTTAATAACAACAACGTGTTGTCGCTCAACTACACGGCAGACATTGTTCGTAACACGGATCTCCCAGATCGCGATCTCATCGTCTATAGCACAGAGAATGAACAGCGCCTTCAATCGGTGAATCACTTGGGGACATTGCTCTATGGCCTGTCTGTTGACGCGTCCGGTGTTGCATACATTGCTCAAACGGATGCGAGGAATGCGGCTAATGGTCGTGCAGGCTCGCAGCAGCACGGCCTCGCCGAGCTCGAGAACCGACCGTTTTTCAACCAAATCACCCGAGTGGATTGCTCGGGGCCTGACGGCTGTTTACCTCAGACACGACGTTATGAGTTAGAGCCACGACCGCCCACCCATCCAGCGGCAGGCAGAGCGCTCGCGACGCCTTACGACCTTGTGGTTCTGCCTGAGGGCAACGCACTGCTTGGTGTTGCCGCTGCCTCTGACACCGTTTTTTGGATGGATACCGCCTCTGGCGATATTCAGGGTCGACTGGCGGTAGGCGCGACACCGCGTGGCATTACGCTTA
>WTJR01000196.1:1702-3219 GCA_011524755.1 Halieaceae bacterium
GGCGATATTCAGGGTCGACTGGCGGTAGGCGCGACACCGCGTGGCATTACGCTTAGAGGCAGCGATGAGGCGTGGATTTACAACGCTAGCGACTCCTCTGTGAGCGTTGTATCACTGAGCAATGGATCGCTCGACCTACAGGCAACCATTGCTCTTGAGGATCCGACCCCGAGCGAAATTGCAGCGGGCAGACATTTGTTTGAATCGGCGAAGGCGTCGAGTACCGGCACATTCTCGTGTGCCAGTTGTCATATTGATGGCAATACCGATCAGCTGCTGTGGGTGTTAGATACTCCCATTTGCGATGTACCCGGTTGCACGCAAATTCAGCCGCGACTGACGATGCCCATGCGAGGGTTGAGAGATACCGCACCCTATCACTGGGACGGGGTGATGGGTGACCCTCATGGCGGCAATAACACCGCTAACATCAACGGTTCTATCGAGCCCGATTGCGAAAGCGGCGTGGCACTTGATTGCTCTCTCGTCCTCGTGGATCGCACGCTAGGATCGACCATGTGCGGCGTTGGCGAGTGTGAGGATGGACCCTCAGGGCGAGCCGGCAAACTGACTGACGAAGAGCGCCTATCGCTTGCCTTGTTCAACTTATCGGTCGCATTCCCTCCACCACCCGAGCGTCCAGAGACTAACCGTTTAACTCCGTCGGCTTTCCAAGGGATGCTCCAGTTTCACATGGAGAAGGACTGCGGTAATTGCCATCGCATGCCGTTTTTAGTGAGCACCAACACCCCGGGAACAGGCATGGATGCACCCACCTGGCGCGGTGCCTATGACCGATGGATGATCCTGCCTCAAGGCCGCCTCAATATTTCGGATCTGTTACGGATCCTGAGTATTCCCGATCACTTTCCGGAGCAGGACATATGGCGGGTAGCCGGGTCTAGTGAGCAGATTTGGCGTATGGTCCTGGAGGGCAGCACGGGTCACACAGGCTCGCTAGGCTCACAAATCGGTATGAGACCGGGAACTGCGTTATCAGCCTCGGAGCTTGAGAAGCTCGCTACCCTCTTGTCAGCGGCCGATGCGGGAACGGTTGCCTTGCGAGCATCGCTTTTAAAGCCAGAGACAGGGGAGCTGCAGCAACTGCGCTACGAGAATGGATTGTTTACGGGCATTGAATCGGGAGAGACGTTCAGCGACCAGCAACTGGTAGAGCTTACCGAGATGGGTGAGCTTCAGGCGTTGATTACCGCGCACCCACCTGCGAATGTCTCAGTGCTACATCCTCAACCTGGGATCTGGCCTGAGTCGCCGATTGCGCGACAGGCTGCCACGGTTAACCTTGCTGAATTGGATGATGCGAATCGCTTGGAGATGCGAGGGCGTCACATCTATCCGGGCGCAAAGATCTTTGTGGAAGGCGAATTAGTTGATGGCTCGGTTAACTGTATCAGCGGTGAGCTACCTAATTGCGTGGGTGAGCAAATTGAGGTCGTACTATCAGAGGCGCCCGATCGTGGTGGTTTCTTTCAGCTCCAGCTACAAAATCCGCTAGG
>WTJR01000196.1:3319-6160 GCA_011524755.1 Halieaceae bacterium
CAGAGGCGCCCGATCGTGGTGGTTTCTTTCAGCTCCAGCTACAAAATCCGCTAGGTAAGTTCACAAACGATTCCTTCTATTTCTCAGAGCAGGTCGAACCCTCGTCACGCGAGGGCTCTATTTTAGCGAGCCGTGGTGATCTCGTTGACTGCGGTTTGCCCTCGAGTAGTTGGGAGTTCACCGAGTTCAATGGTTCGGCTCGCTGCGAGCGGTCCAACAGAACGATCATCGCTGATATCGATACGGCCAGTCAGCAAGAGCCCTGGCGCGTGCAGGTATTCCACAGAGTACCGATTTACAAGAATCGAACCTATACGGCCTGTTTCTCGGCTCGGAGTTCCTTGGACAAGCGGATTTACACCTACCTCGACCGTGGCGCTGATGTCTATCAGCTTCTGGGCGCGACCCAGAAGTTCGCTTCTAACATCACCACTGATTGGCAAACGTTTTCCCAAACGTGGACGGTGGATAGGACGGATATCACCAGCCGACTCGCCTTCGATCTCGCCGAGACACCGGGTACCGTAGAGCTCGCCGATATAACGTTGGTGGAGGGCGACTCTTGTCTTTGAATGGCGTTATGAAGAGTAAGCTACCCGTTCTCCTTGGATTTATTTAGCGTCATGCCGTTGCGTCCGAGATCAAAAATAGGCCTCGCTGGGACCTCAAGCGAACTTTGAGCAATCAAAGAAAAGTGCCTCAAACAGCTCTCCAACTTGGACAGGTGTCTAGTTTTTGCATAGACAGAGCTTAAACAAAAAAAGGATTTTCTCGGTCTGATAGACAGGCCTCCCGTAGCAAATAGGGTACAAGCGGTTGAACCGCGCTACGGAGGTGAGTAATGCAGTCAGTAACTTTGGACTTGATGGCCCGGTTGGCCTCACTTTGTTTGGTGCTTTCCGTTTTGTCGTCGTGTGGCGGTGGCGGGGGTGGCTCTGACTCCGGCGGCTATTCGTCGGGCAGTGGCGGTTCATACGGTACTGCCAACAACGCACCCAGGTGGTCCGCAGACTCTGAAGCGGTCGAGGTCGCGGAAAATTCGACGGAGATTACCCTGACCGCTACGGCTTCTGATGCTGATGGGGACACACTCTCGTACAGTATCAGTGGTGACGACGCTGGAAGCTTCTCGGTTGCCTCATCAGGCGCACTCAGTTTTATCACCGCCCCCGATTTTGAGTCGCCGCAGGATGCCGATACGAATAACGTCTACGAGCTTTCCCTCGATGTGTCTGACGGGTCCGCGACCGCCTCACTGTCAGTCACTGTTACGGTCACCGATGTCGATGAGGGTTCTGGCGCCTCTGGTGGTCCGGTAACAGGCGTTGTTGTTGCAGGTTCCTACCTCAGTGAAGCACTGGTATTTCAGGACCTAAACGAGGACGGAGTGAAGGACGAGGGTGAGTCAGGGGCAACAACTGATGCGCAGGGCGCCTTCTCCTTTGAAGTAGATGATTATGCCGCAGGTAAGATTATCTCGGTCGGTGGCGTTGAGCCGGAGTCTGGCACTGCCTTTGGTGCAAGCTTCAGATTGAGTGGTGGTACTGCCTCGGAAGAGGCGCTTGTCATCTCACCCTTAGGGTCCTTGCTAGAAGCCGCACGAGCCAGTAATGAGGAGCGTGTCGTTCAAATTTTGCAGTCCCTGCAGGTCAGTGAATCAGCCGCGATTAGAGATCCCCTCGAGGCAATCATTGCAGGTGACGAAGGTTCGGTCGCATTAGCACTTAACCACGTGCAGCTTTCGATTATCACGGCCTCGCTGTCTGCAATTACGGGGCTGTCGACACTTGAGATCGAGTCTGCGGTTGTGGAGCGAGCGGCTACAACAGATACCTTATTACGATTTTCAAGCATACAGTTACTAGCGGACGTTGCCGCTGACATCAATGATGCTTCATTGAACGCATTTATCACGGATGTTACTGGCTCACTTGGACGTTTCTTACAGCAGATCGTTGCTGACGATACATCGACATTGGCGCAGTTCACCGATGTTGGCTTGCGCGTGGTGGTGAGTGATAGCGTTGCCATTGCATCAGGTGACA
Organism: Halieaceae bacterium; assembly: GCA_011524755.1. Lineage (GTDB taxonomy): Bacteria > Pseudomonadota > Gammaproteobacteria > Pseudomonadales > Halieaceae > Luminiphilus. The sequence goes on from WTJR01000196.1 coordinate 5,365, forward strand.
CTGCGTTAGCAGACACGTACAGAGGAGCGATCCTCGGGCGGTTAGAGAACAACTCTGCTCTGACCAACCTGACATCTCAGTTACCCGACTTTAACGAGTTTAGTTACCGCATAGACGAGGGTGCTGCAGGAGGTTTTCAGTATACGATCGACGGCGCTGATGCGACGGCCAGTGACATCATCGTTTATGCACGAGTTGGCGATACGATCCGCTTTGACAATGTGGTGTCATTGACGTCACACCCCTTCAGACTGGGAAGCAGTCCCGAGTCATCGCCGTTGTCTGAGGCGCAAGGTGTTGTCATCGAAAACAATCATCACGTGGCCCTGATCGTTAACGAGAATACGCCGGTTACCATCTATCCCTACTGCCAGGTCCATAGCAACATGTTCGATAGGGGGCGAATCGAGATTGTCGAATCATTCGAGGGGTTACAGTTCCCTGGCTTCGGTGCGTCACCACTTCAAGTTAGAGGTGTTGTCTCCACAGGCAAGTACGACGGGGCGGCTGGATACACCTACGATGTGTACTTATCTCAGGATTCTGCGGAAGCTGCCTCAGATTCAAACGTACACCAACACCGCATGCAGGATATGCCCGAAGTGCCTTTTTTCATGCCTGATGGACAGGGTTACCACGGTGCAGTCGAATCATCTGGCCGCACGGAATTCAAGCCGATAAGCGTTCAAGACTGACAGATTGCGCGGCGATATCTGAGGGAGCTAGCTCGAAAGCCCGGGGATTTCGCAGAACATATCGGCTTCGACCTTGACGCTAACGGCTGAGTTGGCATGCG
>WTJR01000029.1:0-3948 GCA_011524755.1 Halieaceae bacterium
GTGCGTCATTTCACTCAGGACGATGCCCATATCTACTGCACCGAGGCGCAGATGGAGCAGGAGTGCATCGATGTCGTTGCGCTCGTTCTGGATATCTACAAGGACTTTGGCTTTGATGATGTTGTCATCAAACTATCAACACGACCTGAAAATCGTATTGGCTCCGATGAGGTCTGGGACAAGCTCGAGGGTGCGCTCAGCAATGCACTCGATGTGATGGGTTTGGATTACGTACTCTTCCCCGGAGAGGGCGCATTTTACGGCCCCAAACTGGAGTTTGTTCTGCGCGATGCCATTGGACGTGATTGGCAATGCGGTACCTTGCAGGTCGACATGAACTTACCGGAGCGTTTCGATATCACCTACGTTGATGAAGACGGTAACCGGGATAAGCGTCCTGTGATGTTGCACCGCGCGCTGTTTGGTTCCTTGGAGCGCTTTATCGGGATTCTCATCGAGCACTTCGAGGGTAATTTCCCTGTATGGCTAGCACCCCAGCAAGCGGTGGTGGTCAACATTACCGATAAGCAGAGCGATTATGCCGAAGATGTGGTCAGCACGTTAAAGGCGCAAGGTTTCCGCGTCGCGAGCGATCTCAGGAATGAGAAAGTAGGCTTTAAGATTCGCGAAGCCGAGCTCTCTAAAATGCCCTATGTCTTAGTTGTGGGCGAGAAGGAGCGCGAGGCGGGCACGGTCGCGGTTCGAGGTCGTCACGGTGCTGACCTGGGTGTGATGTCGATTGCCGACTTCGGCGCACATTTACAGACTGAAATTGCTAATAAATCGGCGGTGAACAAGACCGCTTGATTGGCATAAATACAAGGCATTAGCACCGCCTAGTGCCTTGTTATCCCGCGCTGTTCACTATAAAATCGCCGCCCTATTTTGGGTGGTGAGTGCGTCTTTTACTGATTTCTTAAGCCGCGAAGCCGATACCCGTGTGTGGAGAGAGTCAGTATCAAGAACGATAGCAAGAGCAAAAGAGCTCTGACGAATGAGCAGATCGAGGCGCCCATGGTGCGCTTGATCGACGCCGATGGCAGCCAAGTCGGTATTGTCTCGAATGCGGAGGCAATGGAAAAAGCCGACGCGGCGGGTATGGATCTAGTGATGATGGCAGACGGTGAAACACCTGTTTGCAAGATCATGGATTACGGCAAGCACATCTTTGAAGCAAAGAAGCAAAAAGCGGCTCAGAAGAAGAAGGCCAAGCGCACACAAATTAAAGAAATGAAGTTTCGTCCGGGAACGGACGAAGGCGATTACCAGGTCAAACTTCGTAGTTTGGTCCGGTTTTTAGAAAACGGTGATAAAGCCAAGGTCACGTTGCGATACCGCGGTCGTGAGATGGCTCACCAAGAGCTCGGTATGGAAATTCTCAAGCGAGTTGAGAGTGACCTCAGCGAGTTGGGTGCTGTTGAACAGTTTCCAAAAATGGAAGGTCGTCAGCTGACGATGGTGATAGCGCCCAAGAAACGAGGATAGTGGCCCGTGAATGCCCTATTGCTCGGTTGATGAAACGCTCCGACAGGAAACTGGAAAGAGCCTTAAGCAGGAGTATCTAAGATGCCAAAAGCCAAAATTCACAGTGGTGCCGCTAAGCGGTTTAAGAAGACGGCCAGTGGTTATAAGCGCAAGAGTGCTTATAAGAGCCACATCCTGACGAAAATGACGACTAAGCGTAAGCGTCAGCTTCGAGGCACATCAATGATTCATAAGTCCGACGTGGTACTTGTGGATCGTATGTTGCGCGCCAAGTAATCGTTAAGTTCTTTAGGAGATAAGACATGCCTCGTGTAAAACGTGGTGTCACGGCTCACCGTCGACACAAGAAAATTCTCAAGCAAGCAAAGGGTTACTACGGCGCGCGTTCACGTGTGTTCCGAGTGGCCAAGCAGGCCGTCACCAAAGCGGGACAGTACGCTTACCGTGACCGCCGTCAGCGCAAGCGTCAGTTCCGTGCGCTCTGGATTACGCGTATTAACGCGCAGTCTCGTGCAAACGGTATGACCTACAGCAAGTTCATCAATGGTCTTAAGCGAGCTGAGATTACTCTCGATCGTCGCGTCCTTGCTGATCTCGCTGTCCACGATAAGCCAGCATTCGCTGCAGTGGTGGAGCGTGCTAAAGCTGCACTCGCAGCTTAATTGCAGTTTTCGGGCTACCGACTGCAATAATGCAGAGCGATAATCAGAAGGAGGCTACGGCCTCCTTTTTTGAATGAGTGGAGCGTGAGTAACAAATGCAGTCATTGGAAAACATCAAGGCAGAGGCCGTCGTCGCCATAGAGGCAGCGTCGGATATCGCGGCCCTTGAAGAGTTGCGGGTAAGCTACCTCGGCAAGAAAGGTGCGCTCACGGGTTTGTTAAAGAATCTGGGCCAGCTCTCAGCAGAAGAACGACCCAAGGCTGGCGCTGAAATTAATGCCGTTAAACAGCAGCTCAACGAGCAACTGAATGCTCGTAAAGCCTCTTTACAGGGCGCCGCACTTGCCGCGCAGCTTGCCGAAGAGGCAATCGATGTTACCTTGCCAGGACGTCGCGCTGAGACCGGTTCGCTGCATCCAATTACGCGCACGATTCAGCGCATGGAAACCTTCTTTTCTTCAATGGGGTTTGAGGTTGTCGAAGGACCCGAAATTGAGGATGACTACCACAATTTTGAGGCGCTCAATATTCCCGCGCATCATCCGGCTCGCGCCATGCACGATACGTTTTACGTCGACGACACACATGTGCTTCGCACGCACACTTCAGGTGTTCAGGTGCGCACAATGGAGGCTCAGCAGCCACCCATCCGTGTGATCTGTCCGGGCCGGGTCTATCGCTGTGACTCTGACCTGACCCACTCGCCGATGTTTCATCAGGTGGAGGGGTTATTGATTGATGAGACTTCCAACTTTGGGCATCTAAAGGGTCTGCTGGAAGACTTCTTGCACGCGTTCTTCGAGCGCGACGACTTATCGGTGCGATTGCGTCCTTCGTATTTTCCGTTCACTGAGCCCTCGGCTGAGGTCGATATTCAGTGCGTTAAATGTTCAGGTGCGGGCTGCCGAGTATGCAGCCACACCGGATGGATTGAAGTTTTGGGTTGCGGGATGGTTAACCCCAAGGTGCTCGAGATGAGTGGTATCGACCCGGATAAATACCGTGGCTTTGCCTTTGGTATGGGAGTAGAGCGCCTATCAATGCTGCGTTATGGCATTGGCGATTTACGCCTGAATTTCGACAACGACTTGCGCTTCCTAGCGCAATTTATGTGAGTTAGCACGATGATTATTTCGGAACAGTGGCTGCGTACCTGGGTCAGTCCTCAAGTGACGACAGACGCTTTGAGTCACAAGCTGACCATGATTGGCCTAGAGGTCGACAGTATCAAAGGCGCGGCTGAGGCGTTCTCGGGCGTTGTCGTTGCGCAAATCATTGAGGCGGAGCAACATCCTGATGCCGACAAGCTGCGGGTCTGTACAGTCAACGCTGGCGACGAGACCGTGCAGATTGTCTGCGGTGCACCGAACGCCCGTGCAGGGCTGGTAGCACCACTCGCCAAGGTGGGGGCAGTGCTGCCTGGCAACTTCAAGATCAAGAAAGCCAAACTCCGCGGCGTGGAGTCTCAAGGTATGCTCTGCGCGGGCGCTGAGCTGACTATTTCTGAAGATAACGATGGTCTTATGGAGCTTCCCGCTGACGCGCCCATTGGTGCCGATATTCGGGAGTATCTGTCGCTTGACGATCAGGTCATTGAGCTGGGCCTCACACCGAATCGAGCCGACTGCCTCAGCATTCGTGGTGTTGCTCGCGACGTGGCGGTTGCTTTTGATGAAGACCTAAATGAGCCTGCGATACCGCCTGTCGAAAGTACGATTGCCGACACCTTCCCAGTCGCTATTGAGGCCACGGCGAAATGTCCAAGATACCTCGGTCGTGTCATCAAAAACGTTGACCTATC
>WTJR01000029.1:4048-6130 GCA_011524755.1 Halieaceae bacterium
GGTCGTATGGATTGCATACGGATGCATCTCATCGTTACGAGCGCGGTGTCGACTTTCAGCTGCAGCGCGAGGCGATGGAGCGCGCGACACAGCTATTCATTGACGCCGTGGGTGGTGAAGCGGGTCCTGTGACAGAAGTGGTCTCCGATGCCGATCTGCCGGTGAACGAAGCTGTTCTTCTGAGAGAAACGCAAATCGAAAAGCTGCTCGGCATTAGCGTCGACCGTATAGAGGTAGAGCGCATCCTAGAGGGCCTTGGTTTCTGGGTTGTTGGGCACGAGCAAGGTTGGTTGTGTACTGCCCCCAGTTGGCGGTTCGATATGGGTCTTGAAGTGGATCTAATTGAAGAGCTCGCCCGCATCATTGGATTCGATGCCATCCCGGCGCAACCCATTACAGCGAGCCTTATTCCGGTTGGCGTTCCCGAGACACGCCGTGCGCTGCGTATGGCGAAGAATGACCTTGTTGCACGGGGTTACTTTGAAGCTGTGACTTTCAGCTTTGTTGCGCCCGAGGTGCAGACTTTCTTCGATCCGGAGCTTGCTCCTATTCCTCTGAAGAATCCGATATCAGCTGATCTCGCGGTCATGCGTACCAGCCTCATTCCTGGCTTGTTGAAAGCGATTGCGCACAATGCCAGTCGACAGCAGAGCCGTGTTCGGTTGTTTGAGACGGGCCTGAAATTTATCCCGGGTGAAGGCGATGCGGAGCAGATCCCAATGCTGGCGCTCGCGGTCTCGGGCTTGCGAGACACTGAGGGTTGGTCAACGGAGAAGGCGGCGGCTGACTTTTTTGATGTGAAGGGAACCGTCGAGGGCTTGCTTGCGAATCTGGGTGATCGACTGACCTTTGAGGCGTCCGTTTTCCCGGGGCTTCACGACGGGCAAAGTGCGGCGATCTTAGTAGACGGTAAGCCCGTTGGACGTATCGGTGCAGTGCACCCGAGCGTGCGCAAAGCCATGGGTATTCCCGCGAACACGGTTGTTGCTGAGGTACTTCAATCGGTGGTGACTGAGGTTGCCATGCCTGCATACGACGATATTTCCAAATATCCCGAGACCCGTAGAGACCTCGCATTGGTGGCTGACAAGGGAATTGCCTCGGCCGAGGTGCTCTCGACGATTCGCGCCGCTGCTGGGACCTTGCTAACCAAATTAGATCTTTTTGACGTCTACGAGGGGACTGGCTTGGCAGAAGGGAAGAAAAGTCTGGCCATCGGTTTGACATTCCAAGATCAAAGTCGCACTCTCGACGAGTCCGAAGTATCAAGCGCCATAGACCAAGTGCTTGATTCATTGAGAGAAAAACTGGGTATCGAATTGCGAAGCTAATAACAACATGTCCGCATTAACGAAATCAGAGATGGCCGATAAGCTCTTTGAGGAGTTGGGTCTCAACAAGCGCGAAGCGAAAGAGCTGGTGGAGCAGTTCTTTGAAGAGATTCGCATCTGTCTTGAAAACAATGAACAGGTGAAACTCTCAGGCTTCGGCAACTTTGATCTTCGCGATAAAGGCTCGCGTCCCGGTCGTAACCCTAAGACGGGTGAAGAGATCCCTATTTCTGCTCGACGTGTTGTTACCTTCAAGCCCGGACAAAAGCTCAAAGCCCGGGTAGAGAAGATGCAAAACGATGCTTGAGCCCACGCACAACAACGAACTACCACCTATCCCGGGAAAACGCTATTTCACCATTGGTGAAGTCAGCACATTATGTGCCGTAAAGCCGCACGTGCTGCGCTACTGGGAAGCGGAGTTTCCCCAGCTGAAGCCCGTCAAACGTCGTGGTAACCGACGTTATTATCAACGGGGCGATGTCGAACTAGTTCGAGCCATCCGCGGCCTGCTGTACGAAGAGGGCTACACTATCGGTGGTGCACGCCAGCGTCTGACCAGTGAAGACGGCCCCAACCCGGTGGCGGTCATGTCAGCGGTAAGCGATAGCCTTAAAGATTTGCAAGCGGCAAAGTCCCTGCTTCAACTCGACGACTAAGATTCCCTAACGCCACGAATACCCGTATACTTCGCGGCCTTCGGGGCGTAGCGCAGTCTGGTAGCGCACCACACTGGGGGTGTGGTGGTCGC
>WTJR01000209.1:0-9355 GCA_011524755.1 Halieaceae bacterium
CTGAAATGCCGGGCGTCATCCGCAACTGCGATGTGGCGGCCGAGTGCAGCACCCTCAAGCAATTAGAGCGGGTTATTGATGACTTACTAGTTCAGCTCAACAGTTGAGCTAATCAGTCTCCTCCAACAATAGTCCGTCGACGCCACCGGCAACGCGCTCATCGGCGAGGGTCTTACGCCAATGTTCAAGATGCCCGCTGCGCACATTCTCGGGTTTACGTCGAACTGCTGTACCAACTGATCTCATAGAGCGTACACTTGCGACCGATGTTGTACAGCGATCCGAAATAACGCATCGACGTACATGACCCCAGTGGTTTGTAAGGTACTACAAGATGATGGCTGCGGCATTTAGAACAGCAATAACAAACGGTAGCCCGTCTGACATTCTGCAAGTTACCAGAGGCATCGAAAAGGAAGGCCTTCGCGTCTCTTCAAGCGACCATAGGCTCTCGCAGAAGCCCCACCCCACACCACTGGGTTCCGCCTTAACCCACAACGCCATAACAACGGATTATTCGGAAGCGCTTCTCGAATTCATCACAGGTGTCCATGACACGCCTGCAGGCGCGCTGAACGAGCTCCATCAACTGCATGCCTATACAGCTCAGTCACTTCCCGACGAAATCATCTGGGGCGCCAGTATGCCGGGAGAGCTGGGACCCGAGATAGAAATTCCCATAGCGAACTATGGCTCATCCAATATCGGCACGATGAAGCGTGTTTATCGAAACGGATTGAGCGCACGGTATGGCCGAACCATGCAGGTCATCGCCGGGATTCACTACAACTTTTCGTTACCCGATGCTTTCTGGGAGACGTCTAGACGTATTGGCAACCCAGACTGTTCGCTCGCCAATTGGCGAACACAAGGCTATCTGGCGCTGATAAGAAACTTCCAGCGCCACGGCTGGTTACTCAACTTTTTGACGGGTAGTTCTCCGGCGCTGAGCCGATCGTTTGTTCGGGGCGAGTTACCGGAGCATCTGCAGAGCATTAACAGCCACACACTTTATGGCGAGTTTGCGACATCACTTCGTATGGGAGATCTCGGTTACACCAGCTCTGCGCAGGATGGTTTGCAAATTTGCTACAACCAACTAGAGACCTATATTGAAACGCTGACCAAGGCCATTGTGACGCCCCACGACGACTATTGCCGACTACCTGATGTCACCAGCGGTGAGCGCACCCAGCTAAATGACGGATTACTCCAAATCGAAAATGAGTTCTACAGTGCCATCCGTCCAAAGCGTGTCACGCGATCAGGTGAGGCACCGGTGCGAGCGCTTGAAGAGCGGGGCATCGAGTACGTCGAAGTGAGATGTCTCGACATTAATCCCTTCACGCCCCTGGGTATCAATGAAGAAATTATTGCTTTGGTCGATACCTTCCTTCTGTCGTGTGTCCTGTCAGATAGCCCACTATGTGATGCCGCCACTCGCAGCATCGATAACACCAATACTCAACGGATCCTTAACTTTGGACGTGATCCGTCTCTTCAGCTACTGACAGAAGATGGTCAGGCAATACCGCGTAACGAGCTTGCCAAACCCATTCTTGATGCGATGCAAGAGGCCGCTGAGTGGCTCGACAGTGCAACGAGTACAACGCGTCACAGCGACGCTGTGAATAGAGCTCGGGGCATGTTAACGGGCGATGTCGAAACCCCATCTTCCCGTGTGTTAAGGGAAATCTTCGAGCAGAACATCAGCTACTCAAATCTGATGGGGCGTTATGCTGAAGAGTGGCATCGTGAATTTGACGCCCACCCGATATCGAGCGAGATCAGAACCAGTCTGGCTGATGAGGCAATCGCATCGCTACGACGCCAGCGTGACATCGAATCCGCCGATAGTGTGTCGTTTGATGCTTTCCTACACGAGTTCTACGCGCAGTACCGGCGCTAAAACTCAAGCGGAAGCGGCCGATATCGACCGCTGTCGCGAGAGGTAGGACCTACTCCGTCCTCATTACCCGTTCCTTTAGGCATAGTGAACCGCCAGGCGATATCACTATTTTTAAGCGCGGGCGTTTAGCTGCTTATTGCGAAACGACCGCCACGAGCTCTACCTTAAAGATGAGCACCTCATTTGGTCCGATTGCAGCGCCCGCACCACCGGCGCCATAAGCGAGGTTGGATGGGATGGTCAGCTCGTACTCGGCACCTTCGCTCATCAGTTGCAATGCCTCTGTCCAACCGGGGATTACTTGCGTGACACCAAAAGTGACTGTTTGGCCACGGCTGTAACTGCTGTCAAACACAGTGCCGTTAATCAGACGACCTTCGTAGTGCACTTCAACCGAGTCAGCCGACGTAGGCTTCGCACCTGTGCCCTCACGAACCACGCGGTACTGGAGGCCACTCGCTGTCGTTTGAACGCCTTCAGCGCCTGCGTTCGCCTCAAGGTAGGCAACACCCGCTTCAAGGTTAGCGTCACCTGCTGCACGCATCTCAGCTTCTTGCTCGGCCTGCATCTGTTCCTGCATAGCGATCATTTCGGCGTTTATTTCATCGTCGGTCATCTTCGCTTCTGCACCTGACAACGCATCGCGAAGTCCCTCGGCAAACGCATCCGCGTCGATTGGCACGCCTTCAGCTTTCATGCGTCGGCCCATATTCATGGCAATGCCGTAGCTGATGCGTTGCTCTTGGCTATCTAAACTCATTTCAGTTGTCTCCGCAGTTTGATCACAAGCGACCAAGCCGACACTCATTAGCGCCGTCAGCGCTGCAGTTTTGCACGCAGATTTCGAGAAAAAACTCGCATTTAACATGGCAGGTTGTCCTGTGTAGGTAATAAACAAAAAGGTCCGCGCATGGTACGCGGGTCCGGCAGTACTGGCTACCGCCCGAGCATGTCGACCACCCGCCGACGAGGGACCACATCCTTGAGCTCCGGGAGTTGAGATAAGTTTCTTTCCACTACCGGCGTAGAAACGTCGGTAAGCTGCTCTTTCATGGGTAATGCATCGACGAGCAACCCAGCTAACACGTGCTCCGCCTCCAGCTCGAGCCCGAGAAGGGCCCGTCGATTCGTGATCATAGACGGCATATCAGTCCAAGACTGCCGTTGCCGACGAAGCGGCAACACAACACCTTCCACCCACGGTGTAATGGCCATGCGAATGCGCCGTTGGTCTTCTTCTCCGATGGCCTGACCTCGATGGCCCAACCATGCAAGAAACATGGCTTCCAAAATAATGAGACCGGCACTCTCCTGAAGCTCCAGAAGCCCTTCTCGCACCTGCACATCCTCATACTGCGCAACTGCCCAACGCCAAAACTCCTCTAGCAAATCACTACCCAACGTCTCATCACCTTTCGTCATCTTTCACTACCGCCGCTTTTGCCGCTAGGTGCTGCTTCTCCCGTCTGGACAAACGACGAACGGAATACTCGCGTTGCTGAGCGACGGAGCGGTTTTCGCACTCCTCGTACCAGGCAAGTGCCACAGGCCTCCTTGCGCGGGTATAGTTCGCACCGCCGACAATCTCACCATTATGCTGCCTGACCCGGCGCTCTAGATCAGTTGTGACCCCAGCGTAAAAAGAGCCGTCCGAGCACCGCACTAAATAAACAAACCAAGAATCATCGGAGTTCGCGCTCATTCGTTTTCAACACTGTCATCCGAACATATTTTTTGAGAGTATATGTCGCGACACATGTGGAGGCACCATGAGCGACAACATTACACACGTAACGGACGCAGAATTTCAAAATGAGGTTTTGTCATCAGACGTACCCGTCCTGGTTGATTTCTGGGCAGAGTGGTGCGGACCCTGCAAGATGATTGCACCCGTTCTTGAGGAAATTGCCAATGAATACGGTGATCGCCTGAAAGTGTGCAAAGTGGACGTGGATGCAAACCCGGACCTACCCGGTAAGTTTGGTATCCGTGGCATCCCTACGTTGATTGTCTTCAAGGGTGGCAGTGCTGTTGAAACAAAAGTGGGCGCACTCTCCAAGACACAACTGGCTGAGTTCGTAGACGGCTGCCTCTAAGCACCTCGCTCCGCCAAAAAATTTATACCCCGTCTTAGTAGACGCACCGCTAAAGCGGTGCTACCTTTCAGTTGTGGGCGATATCTCGCCCCGCCTCCCCTAGTCAACGACCAGCAAATTCAACACGCACTTGCGTTGGCTGTGGGTCATCAAAAGATCCTTTAGCGCCCTTTTAGCGGGTAACAAAACTTTCCCAACGCCACAGGTACAACCGCGTGCAAGAAGAAGAAACAAACATTGTCGATCAGGCTGTAGAGCCAATCTCTGAAGCGACACCCGACACCGAACATCAAGAAGCAGCCGGTAGCGAAGATAAGCCGACTCGAACTCTGAAACTCAACCGCAGCGCGGCTTCGACGGAAGAAGACGCATCGTCGGCCGGCGGCGAAGAACCGGCGGTAGCGGCTGATGGCGATACTGCACAAGCTACTGAAGAAGGCGAGCACCAAGGTGGCGGTCGTAATCGACGAAACCGCAATCGTCGCAACCGACGAGAACCGCATGTGCCATCGGAAAATCCGATGAGCTTGACAGAATTAAAGACCAAATCGACTCAGGAACTGATCGATATGGCCGCTGAGATGGGCATCGAAAACATGGCCCGCTCGCGCAAGCAGGACATCATCTTTTCGCTACTCAAGAAACACGCAAAAAGCGGAGAAGACATTTTTGGCGACGGTGTGCTTGAGATCCTTTCAGATGGTTTTGGCTTCCTAAGATCAGCGGACAGCTCATTCCTCGCAGGCCCAGACGATATCTATGTCAGTCCGAGCCAAATCCGACGATTCAATCTGAGAACCGGCGATACCGTGACCGGCATGATTCGCCCACCAAAGGACTCTGAGCGCTATTTCGCACTGTTGAAGGTGAGCGAGGTCAACTTTGAATCACCCGAGACGGCGAAAGCAAAAATCCTTTTCGAAAACCTGACACCTCTGTTCCCGGACGAGCGTTTGACACTCGAAAAAGGCAACGGCTCCACTGAAGATCTCACGGGTCGAATTATCGATCTGTGTGCACCGATCGGAAAAGGCCAGCGAGGCCTGCTAGTGGCTCCCCCGAAAGCGGGTAAGACCATCATGATGCAGAGCATGGCGCAGGCCATCATCAGCAATAATCCAGAGTGCTACATTATTGTTCTGCTGATTGATGAGCGCCCCGAAGAAGTGACGGAGATGCAGCGATCGGTTGGAGCGCGCGGTGCCGAAGTCGTGGCATCGACCTTCGATGAGCCACCCTCGCGGCACGTTCAGGTAGCCGATATGGTCATCGAGAAAGCGAAGCGGTTGGTCGAACACAAGCGTGATGTGGTGATTCTTCTCGACTCGATTACGCGACTCGCACGTGCCTACAACACCGTGGTGCCCAGCTCAGGCAAAGTACTCACGGGTGGTGTTGATGCTCATGCATTGGAGCGTCCCAAGCGATTCTTTGGTGCAGCGCGAAACATTGAAGAGGGAGGAAGCCTGTCCATCATTGCAACGGCTCTGACCGAGACGGGCTCCAAAATGGATGAAGTCATCTACGAGGAGTTCAAGGGTACAGGTAACATGGAACTCCACCTTGACCGAAAAATTTCGGAGAAGCGTGTCTATCCTGCCATCAATATTCGTCGTTCAGGCACCCGCCGCGAGGAGTTGCTCACGGGCGAAGAGGAATTGCAGCGCATGTGGATCCTTCGCAAGCTTCTGCATGGCATGGAGGACCTCCCAGCCATCGAATTCCTGTTGGACAAGCTGAAAGATACGAAGTCAAACGACGAATTCTTCCGTTCGATGAAGCGAAAGTAATTCGATCGAACGGGATCGTGCAGTCGAGTATCCACGTCAATAATGAGACGTGGATGCACGCTTAAACCCTAAGTGTGGCATGCTCGCACTGTCAGTTTGATAAAGAATCATCGTATGAAATTTCGGGACCTCCGCGAATTCCTTGACACCTTGGAAGCCAACGGCGACTTGGTGAGAATCAAAGAAGAGATAGATCCTAATCTTGAGATGACCGAAATCGCCGATCGCACTCTCCGTGGCGGTGGCCCGGCTTTGCTCTTTGAAAACCCCAAAGGTTACGACACCCCGCTGCTCGCGAATCTTTTTGGTACCGAAAAACGCGTGGCCCTGGGTATGGGCGCGGACTCTATCGAGGCCCTGCGCGAGATCGGCGAGCTACTCGCCTATCTGCGACAACCCGATCCGCCCAAAGGCATGCGCGACCTCATCGACAAAGCACCGCTGCTCAAAAAAGTGCTGAACATGGGGCCTAAGATTATTAGTCGACCGCCATGCCAAGATATTGTTTTGCGGGGTGATGACATTGATCTTACGACCCTGCCGATCCAAACCTGCTGGCCAGGTGACGTGGGACCGCTCGTCACGTGGCCACTGGTCATCACTCGCGGTCCTGAAAAACCTCGCATGAATCTTGGCATCTACCGGATGCAGCTGTTGGGTCCTAACAAGCTCATCATGCGATGGCTGTCGCATCGCGGAGGTGCACTCGATTTCCGCGACTGGACGCTGAAACGACCCGGTGAGCCCTACCCTGTCGCCATCGCACTGGGCGCCGATCCTGCGACAACACTCGGCGCGGTAACACCTGTCCCAGATGCACTGTCAGAATATGCATTCGCCGGATTACTGCGGGGCGGTAAAACGGAGTTGGCCAACTGCCTCACCCCTCGATGCAAGGACAACGAACTGCTCGTTCCGGCGCACTCAGAGATTATTTTGGAAGGCTATATTGATCCGAACGAGATGGCAGACGAGGGTCCATTCGGAGATCACACAGGTTACTACAATGAAGTAGAGAGTTTCCCGGTCTTTACTGTGGAGACGATGACAACACGTAAAAACCCCATCTATCACAGCACTTACACCGGTAGACCACCGGATGAGCCCGCTATCTTAGGTGTGGCCTTGAACGAAGTTTTTGTGCCGCTTCTACAGAAGCAATTCCCTGAGATCGTTGATTTTTATCTGCCACCCGAGGGCTGCTCTTACCGAATGGCCGTTGTCAGCATACGCAAAGAATACCCGGGGCATGCCAAGCGTATTATGTTGGGCATCTGGAGTTTTCTCCGTCAGTTCATGTACACCAAGTTCATTGTCATCACAGACGAGGACGTCGATGTCCGAAGCTGGGAGGATGTGATCTGGGCCATGACAACGCGCATGGATCCGCGTCGCGACTCTGTTTTCATCGATAATACGCCCATCGACTACCTTGACTTCGCGTCACCTGTCGCTGGTCTCGGCTCCAAAGTGGGTATGGATGCGACCAACAAATGGGAAGGGGAAACTGATCGCGAGTGGGGCACGTCGATTCAGATGGACGCAACGGTCAAAGAGCGCGTGGACTCGATGTGGGATTCTCTCGGCATCCACCTGCCAGGGCGCAAACGCTAAGACTTTTTGACCCCAATGGTTCCCAGGGCTGTCACCACAAAGGGTGCTGGCTGTTTCCCATAGTGCTCAATCAAGGTTTTCTCTGCGTCACCCTTAGGCAGTAGCTGCGCTTTCGCAATCACCAACCCATTGGCCACATCGGTGGCACTCCGGTTGCCCGAGAGTTCAGTTAAGGCATTGACCATCGAGGGCGCATCGTCGAGGTTAATTTGCGCCAAGGCGTGCGTCGCTGAAGCTGTCCAGCCACGTTTTGACAGCGCCTGTAATTCTAATTCCGCGTCTTTCGAGCGCCCCAACCGACATAACTGACTCGCATAATGCGCCGTCATTTCCGGAGCTTGCTTGAGTTCTGCTTTAGCACCACTCCACACCCGCTTTAGCTGGTCGGAGTTTGCCGTTGCCTCGAGCTGTCGCTTCAATACCCAGACATCTGCGTTAGCGCGTTCGGCGTCAGAGAAAAGATCAAATTTCATTAACTTTGGCAGCCGCTGTACCACGGTGTCGGTCCGCTCATCAAACATGGCAATCAAGGTTTCTCGCAACAAGGCAGACGCTTTGTCTTCGCGCCTCTTCTCTAACCAGCGCCCGACGCCAGGTCCGAGCCCCAGAATAGCGGATAGAAAACGAAAACTTACTCGCACTATCCACAAGAGTAGGAATAGTGCGATGCCTGCCGCTACCAGCGTTGTCTCGAGTCGATACTGACCAAACTGAATCAGGACGTAACCTGCATCGAACGCAAGCAACGACACAAGAGCAACACCGGCAGCAAGACCGCCAAGAATTAACCACACCTGTCGCCGCATTACTCCGTCCCCCCTCCAACACTGTCAGCTAGCGCCTCGGGAATGGGTCGCGGCTCGTCGCGGAAGACGCGCAGAGTCTCAGATAGATCAGGAAGGGGTGGTGCTATGTCGATGACCCTCAGTGCCACAAGCGACTCGACAATACTTATCGCACGCGAGTCATCAGCGCGTGAATGCCGCTTGATAAATGACGCGGTGCGATCAACTGACGCAACAAAATTCGGTTCATCACCCATTAATAGAGCCAATCGAGCTTGCTCAAACATGGCAGTCAATGAAGATTGTGCCAGTGCAGCCCATTCACTGGGCAGGGGTCGCACCTCAGAGGACTCAAGCGTAGTGACTACGAAGTAAGACGACAAAACACCAATCGCCTGCTGGAGGAACGATGGTGAATCTGATGGATTATCTGAGGCAGACCCCGAAAGCGGCTGCGGCTCAAACCCGAGCGAGACCAGCTCTAACTGTCCTACCTGCTGCTCGAGGGCCTGCAGCTGACTGAGAAGTCCGATGCGATCCACCTGCGGTAATGCAGACAACGCAGCGATATTCGAAGCCACTAACCGCCGAAGCGATTCCGCTTTACCGGTATCAACACCTGCCAACAACTGATCAGCTCCCCGCAACAAAACGAGTGCTGCTGTGACATCTCTGGCGACCTCGAGGCGCTGGCTTGCCATACGAACATTAAATTCGGCCTCGGCTGTTCGCCAAGCTGCTTGGTCAACGCCCGATTGTCGTTCCAACTGCGCCTCGGCGCGGGCAAGTGCTTCCTTTAACCGCTGCTCGGAGGCCGTCATGCGATCAACCTCCCCTGTTAGCCGTGACAATTTTTTGTCCTGCTCCTGAACGACTGCTGCCAGGCGTTCGGTTATCGCAGCATCAACTTGTCCAGGAATAGTGTCGAGTGCCGACTTCTGACTGGCCTCGAGTTCCGCGACAGACGCTTTAATCGAATCGCGCTCATCGAGCAGTTGATTGGCAAGTGGAAGACCATAGTAGTAGCCAGCGGCTCCAAGCGCTGCAAGGCAGAGGAGCAAAATAAGCAGGAGACTCCGGGTTATCCAACCACCGGTTCGACTCGGCTTCTTTGCAACGCGCTGCTCACTCATAACATCACCTCGGAACTCTGCTTGCTAG
>WTJR01000209.1:9455-20234 GCA_011524755.1 Halieaceae bacterium
CTTCTTTGCAACGCGCTGCTCACTCATAACATCACCTCGGAACTCTGCTTGCTAGGAGAGATCAGCAACTGCCTTGAGTAGTGCTTCATCCCCTGCCCCGTCCGCTACTATACGCGATTGCCAGCCCAGCTCTCGAGCCTGATCGGCAACTCGTTGCGAGGGTACCACCAGAGTATGGGTGTTTAGGGCATCAACGCCATGCGCCCAACACAGATCCGTTAGCCGAGTTAGCGTTTCGCCGCTGGCTACGTGGATAATGCTGGGACTCTCAATCGATACCGCGGACAGGAAATTCGCCTGGGGCACATCAGGCCAAACACGGCGATAACATTCGATGATGCTGAGATGAATACCCAGGCGATCCAAACGGGTCTCGATGAGATCTCTACCTCCCTGACCCTTCACAAGCACCACGTGGGTAGGCGACTGATCGAGTGATGCTAGAAAAGCGAGGATACCCTCAGAGTCTTCCCTAGCTGGCGATTCAGCGCGAACACCTTCTTCGCCCAATGCATCTCGAGTTTTAGCGCCCACCGCAATGGTCACTAAACCGTCATTTGTTATCGCTTGCGAGATTGCTTCGAATCCATGACGGACCGCATTAACCGACGTGTAGATAATGACCGTGGTAGTCGGTGGCAGATTGTCGATATCAACTGAACTTTGTAGTGGCTCGATAGCCAGCAAGGGCAGCTTTATGGGCAAATGCCCGTCGCTTGTCAGACGCTCGGCAAGGCGATCGACATCCTCTACTGAACGAGTGACAACAACGCGTTTCACGATCGCGCTGCTTTCAAAATGTCTGCTGCCCCCTTTGCAATCAGCGCGTCGGCAACTTCGAGCCCAAGCGCTTCGGGTTCAGATCCACGAGCCTCCGAGACAATAACTGTCTTTCCATCAGGCGAGCCAACTCGAGCGCGCAGCCAGAGAGAGTCACCCTCGGCCACCGCAAAACTGGCGATAGGGACGTCACAACCCCCATCAAGTCGTCTCACAACCGTTCGTTCAGCAATGACACGCCGGGATGTTTCTTCGTGTGCGAGTGGCGCTAGCAGCTCGGCAACGCGACTATCCGTCTCTCTGTACTCAATACCGACCGCACCCTGCCCGCCCGCGGGGAGCAGAAAGTCTTCATCGATTGCAGCACCAATACGGTCATCAAAGCCCAGACGCTTGAGACCAGCACACGCCAGAATGATGGCATCAAACTCGCCCGCATCGAGCTTTGCTAGACGGGTATTCACATTACCGCGAAGGAATCCAATTTGCAGATCAGGTCGTCGCTGCATGACCTGACACGAGCGCCGCAAACTTGAGGTGCCCAATCGAGCCCCCTCTGGCAAATCATCAAAGCTCGTCACCCCGACCAGCGCATCACGCGGGTCCTCTCGCTCGCAAATGACACCCAGCGTAAGCCCCGGCGGCAACTCCATTGGAACGTCCTTCATCGAGTGAACAGCGATATCAGCACGCTCATCCAACAAGGCCGTTTCAAGTTCTTTAACAAACAGACCCTTACCACCCACTTTGTACAAGGGCTTATCCAACAGTTGGTCACCCCTCGACGTCATGCCCAGCAATTTCACCTCAATGCCTGGGTGATGCCGCTTCAGCTCGGCCTCGACAAAATGGGCCTGCCACAGAGCGAGTGGACTCTCGCGAGTCGCTATTGTTATTGAATTCATGCTTCCCCCTATTTCTTTTCAGCTTACCACCCGCGCATGCAACGCACTGCACCTGATACAATAGCAAGCTGTAAACCAAGAGAAGTGTATCGCGTGTCCAGTTCTTTAGACAGTCATACCAGTCAAACATGGGGTGGTCGTTTTAGCGAGGCCACCGATACGTTCGTTCAAGAATTCACGGGGTCCTACTCCTTTGATCACGTGCTTGCTCACTACGATATTCAGGGTTCGCGCGCGCATGCCGATATGCTCGCTGCCTCTGGCATTTTGAGTAATGAAGATCTGAGCGATATCCACCGTGGATTGACACAGGTAGAAGAAGAGATCGCGTCTGGCGCCTTCCGCTGGCAGGTAGAGCTGGAAGACGTGCACATGAATATCGAGGCACGACTCACCCAACTGATTGGCGATGCCGGCAAGCGCCTCCATACCGGACGCTCACGAAACGATCAGGTTGCCACTGACATCAGGCTGTACCTGCGTGCCGCCATCGAGAGCATAAGAAGCCAAATGACCCGCCTGCGAACAGGGCTGATTGATCAGGCTGAGCGGTATGCGGACACCGTCATGCCCGGCTTTACCCACCTGCAAGTCGCACAGCCGGTGACGTTCGGTCATCACCTGCTAGCCTGGAATGAGATGTTGGCCCGTGACGATAGCCGACTCGCTGACTGCTCTTCCCGAATGAACTACTGCCCTCTGGGCTCTGCAGCACTCGCAGGCACGTCATACGACATCGACCGGCATATGACAGCCAAAGCGCTCGGCTTCCAAGCACCAACCGAAAATTCCTTGGACTCGGTATCCGATAGGGACTTTGCCATCGAATTTACGTCCGCCGCAGCGATCACCATGATGCACCTCTCGCGCATGGCTGAAGAGATGATTATTTGGACGAGTGCCCAGTTCGATTTTGTCGATCTCCCAGATCGGTTCTGTACGGGCTCGTCGATCATGCCGCAAAAGAAAAATCCGGATGTTCCGGAGTTGATTCGTGGTAAGGCCGGACGAGTTCAAGGGCATCTAGTGGCACTTATCACGCTCATGAAAGGACAGCCGCTCGCTTACAACAAAGACAACCAGGAAGATAAAGAACCTGTCTTTGATGCTGTACGAACCGTGCACGACTCACTGCTTGCTTTTGCCGATCTCATACCTGCTATGTCCGCAAAACCGGCGTCGATGCGACGCGCAGCGAGTTTGGGGCATCCGACAGCGACCGACCTTGCTGATTACTTGGTTAGAAAGGGTGTCGCCTTTCGCGATGCGCATGAAATTGTGGGCACCGCGGTAGGAATCGCTGAATCCGAAGGCGTGGATGTGGCAGAACTGTCGCTCGAGACGCTTCAAAACCTCAGCGCGGACATCACTGACGATGTCTTTGACGTGCTAACACTAGAGGGCTCCGTTGCAGCGCGAGATCATATTGGTGGCACTGCGCCAAAACAGGTCCTGGCCGCTGCTAAGCGAGCAAGAGACGCGCTGAACTCATAATCCTAAGGCCTATACACCTAGGATCGCGCGGGTTTCTGATCTAGGGACGAAAATGCAGCGATGCCTGAAAGATAATATCGGGGGCGCTCTCGACCACAATATCCTCAGCAAAACTGACATCAAGCGCCCACTGCCGACCAAGCTGACGCCGCAGTCCAAGGCTGAGCATCCCAGCCGTTTCACCGACCGCATCAACCTCACTTTTCATTAGAGCACTGTGACTATCTAGCTGGGCGATCAGCGACCAGCGGTCATTAAGAAGCCACTCGGCTGACAAGCCAGTGAACCACAACCAATCTTTTTGCTGAGCGCCCATTAGTGCACTCTCTCCTACTCGAGTGACACCAAACTGTCCGTGCCAATAAAGGGGCAGATCCCCTTGATGCGCACCACTGAAGCGCGCAACCCCATAGAGGTCATCAGCACCACTCCCGAGCCATTGCTCTGACGAACCATTAGAGGCTTTGTAGCCGACCGCGTAGGCAATCTGCAGCGCTGGTTGGCGCTCTGCGACGTAACTCAGCTCGAGCGTCGAGTCGCTCTGACCGGAAACAGGACGATCGAGCAACGACTCCTGCTCAATGCCATCAAACTGAAACCGTATTTGATCTTCCGGCAGTGTGCTCCGACCGCCATCACTCATTCCAAAGAAGTCATGCCAGCGATTCACGTAGGCGTCGACAAAGCCACCATCATGTTTGATGGACGAGAGATGCGCGCTGAGTTCCCACTTGGGCGACAGACCCCATCGAAGATTAACGCTGTGCTTTTGTGTCTCCCCGTCAAAAAATACCCGCTCACGCCCGGACGCCTGAGAGACAAAATGGGTCGCGATATCCGTATGCACCGAGACCGAGAGCCCCTCTTTTATGTCGGCTGAGCGCTGTGAAGGCAGCGCAACCAACTGCGCAAGCGGAGAGAGATTTTCCACCCACAATGGTTCATGAATCACCTCGCCCGACACTGTCAAAGGCAGAAGTAATACCGCACAGGTCGACGTTAGACGCCGCAGCAATCTCACCATTCGATGTGCTCACCCGCATGCTCTGCTAGTTCGCGGCTCAACAGCTGACGAAACCCGTCGTTGGTTTTGGTGTCGAACCACTCTTCATCGGCATCTCGCCACACAAAGTGAAAGCCACCGCCCGGGGTTGCCAACCAAAGCTGCTCTACCGCAGGTTGCCGACTGAGCACGAAGACCACGCCGTTGCTAAAGGTCACATTGAGCACCCCCTCGGCCGTGGCAATATCGGGGTCCGATTCCAATTCCTCCAACTTCGACTCAACCTCCTCGAAGGTTTCATCGATACATTCATAGTACTGTGGCGATGCAGACATTCTGTGTCCTTTTCATGGGCTCAAGTGAGATGTCGGGCCGAGACCATAACCAGATAAGGATCTCGAGTCACGAACATAGGATAACAGCTGGTATACTAGCGGTTTAACCATTGGTGGCTCCGGTGCGACTACTTTTCATTCATTGCATAGCGGTCGTGTTATCCCTCACCCTGGGTTGTGGACAGCCCGGCGAGTTACGGCACCCGGAACCAGAACCCACCACGACTAACTAACTTCTACCATGTCGCATGATCACAACATGCCTAACGGATTTAGTGTCCGCGAGGGTTCTCTTTTCTGCGAGGCAGTATCGGCTGACTCCCTTGCCCAGCGTTTTGCCACACCCTTGTACGTCTACTCTCAGACCGCAATCACGGACGCATTTGCTGAATGGACCGACGCCTTCGGCGGAGTTGAACATCTCATATGCTTCGCCGTAAAAGCTAACTCGAACATCGCGATTCTCAAATTGCTGGCAAGCCTAGGATCTGGCTTTGATATTGTCTCGGGTGGCGAATTGCAACGCGTACTCGCAGCAGGTGGTGATGCAGGAAAGGTGGTTTTCTCGGGTGTCGGTAAGTCAGCAGCGGAGATTGAATTGGCGCTCACCGCTGGCATTCGCTGCTTCAACGTCGAGTCTGCATCCGAACTTGCGCTCATCGAGAAGATTGCTCGAGACTTGAATAAAGTCGCACCCATCTCGGTCCGGCTCAATCCTGATGTGGATGCCAAGACACATCCCTATATCTCAACCGGCCTCAAGGAGAATAAGTTTGGGGTCGACGCCGAGATAGCGAAGACGCTCTACCGCGCGGCACATGCATCCGATGCGCTACTGCCCGTCGGAATCGATTGCCACATCGGCAGCCAGCTCACCGAGATCGAGCCCTTCATCGATTCAGTCAAGCACCTCAAAAACCTCGTGCTAGACCTTCGCTCAAGTGGCATTGAATTACAGCACATCGATATTGGGGGTGGCTTGGGTATCCGGTATCGCGACGAGGAGGTCCCGAGTGCCAAGGCACTTATTACCTCGGTAAGAGACCAGCTAGACGATCTTTCGATGGAGCTGATGATTGAGCCGGGACGATCAATCGTGGGCAACGCAGGCGCCCTGCTAACCCGTGTCATGGTGATTAAAGAGGGCGAGACAAAAGACTTCGCTGTCGTCGATGCTGCCATGAATGATCTGCTGAGACCCGCACTGTATTCAGCATGGCAGACGATCATGGAGACCGCTCCTAGCTCAGCACAAACGCGGGTATACGATGTTGTTGGACCGGTCTGCGAGACAGGTGACTTTCTGGGCAAAGATCGAGAGCTCGGCATTACTGAAGGTGACCTACTAGCCGTCCTGGGTGCAGGTGCGTACAGTTTCACGATGTCTTCAAACTACAACTCCCGCCCTCGTGCAGCTGAGATATTAGTGAGCGGAACCGACGCTCATGTCATTCGAAAGCGAGAGCGAGTGGAGGACCTCTGGGCCGATGAGTGTTTGCCCGAGCATATTGGGAGCCAAGCTCATGATGATTGATTTCACCAAAATGCACGGCGCGGGCAATGATTTTGTCGTCATCGATGCAGTGCGAAAGGCCGTCAGCCTGTCCGCTAAACAGATCCAGACGATTGCCAATCGGCACACCGGCATTGGCTGTGATCAGGTACTCGTTATTGAACCACCGAAGCGCGGTGACGCGGATTTTGAGTACAAGATTTTCAACGCGGATGGGTCAAGTGCAGGTCAGTGCGGCAATGGTGCTCGTTGTGTGGGCCGATTTATTCGTGAACAGGGTCTTTCTCCCAAACAGGAGATAGCACTTGAGGTGGGCGACTGCCTCCGCCGTTTGTCGCTGTCTCAACATCTCGATGTGAAAGCCGAACTTGGCGCACCCGTATTTGACCTCGCGGCTGTCCCCTTTGTAATACCCGACGGCAATGTGGCTTCAAGCACTGAACACGAGCTAAAGCTTGGTAGCGTGACGTTAAACGCAGGCATCCTGTCGATGGGTAACCCGCATGCCGTGATTATGGTCGATGATTGCGCTGCTACGCCCGTTGCGAAGATTGGACCCATGATTCAGGCGCTCGATGTCTTTCCCGACAGCGTCAATGTTGGGTTTATGGAAATTAAAAGTCGCGATGCGATAGCACTGAGAGTCTTTGAGCGAGGGGCCGGCGAGACACTAGCCTGTGGTTCAGGTGCCTGTGCCGCTGTCGTTCACGGTATCAAGCTTGGTCTGCTATCACCCGAGGTGACAGTCGATCTACCCGGCGGTAAGCTCGTTGTGAGTTGGACTGGCGGCAAGGACGCCGTATGGCTTTCGGGTCCAGCGGAAACCGTATTTCAGGGCAAAGTAAACCTTCGGTAGACACTATGAGCGACGAGTCGACAGCGAGTGAGGTAACTGCAGAGGTCGTTAGCGACTACCTCAGAGACAATCCTGACTTCTTTAATCAACACCCCGAGGTGCTGAGTGAACTGAAGATCACTCACGTCGGGGACGGCGCCGTATCCTTGGTGGAGCGTCAAGTGGCGACACTGCGGGAGCGAAACGCCGAGTTACGCCGCCGACTGGATGCCCTCATGTCAGTCGCTGAGCAAAATGAAGCGCTATTAGAGGCTACTCAGGAAGTTATCGCTTCTATCGCGGAGCGAGGCTCTCACGAAGATCTCGCCACGCTATTTTGCGATCTTGTTAGGAAACGCTTCGAGGTTGAGCTTGTCGCCTTTCACTGGTGCGATGCCGAGATCAGTGCTGAAGCTATCTCGGTGGCTTCGCACTTAATGGGCAACAAAAATGCCTCCAGCGGACCGCTGAGAGCGCACGAGTTAAACGCGCTCTTCGGAGAAGACAAGGGCGAAGGTTCGGCTGCTCTTGCTCGGCTCAGCATGCGGTCAGGAGACGGCGCGGTCATTGCGGTAGGGTCAACCGATGCCGTGCGCTATGGCATAGGCGATGGCACGTTATTTCTCGAATACTTAGGAAATGTTATCGGTAGTCTACCGATCAACCGAGCTTCGGATTAATCCTTTGGCTGAGAATAATCTCAATCAGGCGGTTGACCATTACCTACAATATATTGAAGTCGTCCGAGGCTACTCCGCACACACCGTAAAGAACTATCGCCGTGACCTGAGCAAACTCATTGAGTTTTGCAGCGAATATGCGATCGACGACATAACCCGGCTCAATCAATCGCTTCTTCGCCAGTGGGTAGCGGCCTTGAGTAGAGAAAAACTCTCGGCAACGTCGATTCAGCGGCATCTATCATCGACGCGATCACTGTATAAATTCTTGGCGCGTACGCGCTCGGATCTCGACGATCCAACGACAGGCGTCAAAGCGCCGAGAACACCGCGAACACTGCCAAAAAGTCTTGAGCCCGATCAAGTCAATCAACTGCTCAACCACCACAGCGAAACCGCATTGATGGCACGTGATCTGGCGATGGCTGAGCTGCTCTACTCAGCCGGTTTGCGACTGTCAGAATTGGTAGGTGCGAATCTCAACGATCTCGATAGAAACGAGAAGATCATTACGGTTATTGGTAAGGGCCAGAAAACCCGCGTTGTTCCTGTAGGTGGCCCTGCCTTGGCCGCTTTGGCAGAGTGGATGAAATATCGGCCGATGGGGGACGAAGCGCTTGGCTACGACTCGCCACTTTTCGTCACCCAACGCGGAACGCGAATCAGTCCGAGAGCCGTACAAGACAGAATTCGTCAGCTAGCGATTAAACACGGCATGACACAACGCGTGCATCCTCACGTGTTGCGTCACGCTTTCGCGAGTCATCTACTAGAATCCAGTGGCGACTTGCGCGCCGTACAAGAGCTCCTGGGACACGCCAATATTGCAACGACCCAGATTTATACACATCTCGATTTTCAGCACCTTGCCAAAGTCTATGATCAGGCGCACCCGCGGGCACAAAAGCGCGGCAAACGAAATACGGACTCATGATCACAACCCTCTCATTCGATCTTGACGATACACTCTGGGATCCAAGACCAGCCCTCGTCGCCGCTGATAAAGCGCAGTGGTTGGCACTCGCTCAGCGCTACCCCGATCTGGCAGAACGCTTTACCCGGGATAAAATCTTCGTTTGTAGAAAGCAGATTCTTACCGATGCGCCGTCTATCGCGGGTGATGTAACAGCCCTGCGAATTGAGGTGATGTATCGGCTTTTACTCTCGCTCGATATCGCGTCAGCAGAGGCCGATGAATCAGCAAGAATGGCGTTCGAGGCCTTTATGGCAAAAAGAAACGACGTGATCCTGTTTCCTGAGACAATCCCCATGCTCGAAAGCGTCTCGGAGTCATACGCTGTTGTCGCCATTACTAATGGCAATGCGGATGTTTTTAAGACGGAGATCGGACCCTATTTCGATCTTTCGATTCGCGCAGACGAAGCCGGAATAGCAAAACCGGACAGAGGCATTTTCGACCTGACCTGGGAGAAACTTGGCTGCCAATCAAGCAACGTTATCCATATAGGCGATAGTGTTGAAAATGATGTTCAGGGTGCGATCAATGCTGGAGTGACACCTATTTGGTACAACCCGAGTAAAGAACAAAACACGCTAGGAGTTAATGAAGTAGGAGCCCTATCAGAGCTCCCTTCAATGATTCAGCAACTTAGCGAGAGGCACTAAGTATACGAAGCGATTGCTTAGATCGCTTCCTCGCCCGTTTCACCGGTGCGAATACGAACGACCTGCTCCAACTCGGAAACAAAGATCTTGCCATCACCAATCTTCCCGGTACTAGCTGCAGCAATAATCGTGTCTACGATTTGATCTAGCTGTTCGGCCGACGTTGCTATCTCGAGCTTTAGCTTCGGAAGAAAATCAACAACGTACTCTGCTCCTCTATAGAGCTCGGTATGCCCCCGCTGGCGACCAAAACCTTTCACCTCGGTAACCGTTACCCCCTGCACACCAATCTCTGAAAGCGCACTTCGAACATCATCCAGCTTGAAGGGCTTAATAATTGCGGTGACTAACTTCATGAAAACCTCACACCTATTCTTTTTTTCACGGCTGAGCGCCGTCGTTGCCAGAGTATGGCGTATGCGGCTGCGTTTATGAAGTAACGTGGCAGGAGTTAATGCTCCAGATAAAAAAAACCCGGCAATTAAGCCGGGTTTCGATTCAAGGGCTGACTGATCAGCGGTTCGCGACCGAACCTTTAGAACTGACCGCCTCAAGATCAAAGCGGTCAGACTGCATGACCTTGGTCCATGCCGCAGCAAAATCACTGACGAACTTTGCCTCGCCGTCATCCGCTCCGTAA
The DNA here is from genome assembly GCA_011524755.1 of Halieaceae bacterium. Classification (GTDB taxonomy): domain Bacteria; phylum Pseudomonadota; class Gammaproteobacteria; order Pseudomonadales; family Halieaceae; genus Luminiphilus. The sequence goes on from WTJR01000209.1 coordinate 19,267, forward strand.
ACCTCAGAGATTGATCGCAGCTCGGAACTTGATCCGAACATCAGGTCAACGGGCGTAGCTGTCCATCGACGATCCCCTGTCTCACGGTCAGTTGCGACGTAAACACCGGGGAACTCCGTTGATGCAGTCCACTCAACACCCATGTCTAGCAGATTCACGAAGAAGTCATTACTGAGCTCGCCTTCGCGATCAGTTAATACACCATGTGAAGAACCACCGGCATTAGCACCCAGTACACGCAAGCCACCGGTGAGCGCGGTCATCTCAGGCACTGTGAGGTCGAGCAAACTCGCCTTATCGATCATCGCACCAACGGGTGACATGTAGTTACGATCCGCATCGTAGTAATTGCGGAATCCGTCAGCAACGGGCTCTAGTGCACCAAATGAAGCAACGTCGGTTTCAGCTTGCGATGCATCCATACGACCTGGCACAAACGCTATCTCGAGGTTGTGACCACGCTTCGCAGCCGCACTTTCGATAGCAGCCGCACCACCCAAGACAATCATGTCAGCCATGCTGATTTGCTTGCCACCGCGGGCCTTAGCGTTGAATTTGCTTTGTACGCTCTCCAGGGCAGAGAGTGTCGCTGCAAGCTCATCGGTATCGTTAACGTCCCAGCTGTTCATTGGCGCCAAGCGAATTCGGGCACCATTGGCACCACCACGCATATCGCTGTCCCGATAGGATGACGCTGACGCCCACGCTGCTTTGATGAGAGCAGCTTCGCTTGCTCCCGACTTAAGAATCGCCTTCTTAAGCTTCTTCACGTCTTTCGCATCAACCAACGCGTGATCAACCGCGGGGATTGGATCCTGCCAAAGAAGCACTTCAGCTGGCACATCTGAACCCACGTATCGAGCTCGAGGGCCCATATCACGGTGAGTCAGTTTGAACCAAGCACGCGCAAATGCATCTTCAAACTCGGATGGATTCTCGAGGAATCGCTTAGAGATTGCTCGGTAAGC
>WTJR01000209.1:20334-23189 GCA_011524755.1 Halieaceae bacterium
GTGTCTTCTGAGTGACCTTTGCCGCAACGGTTGTTCCAGCCAAAGCCTTGCTCTTCCAGAGCCTCGCCTGCAGGCTCAACGCCCACACACTCGCCCGGCTTGTGTGCGCCGTGAGCCTTACCGAAGGTGTGACCACCCGCGATAAGCGCCACAGTTTCCGCATCATTCATCGCCATTCGACCAAATGTATCGCGAATATCATGCGCCGCCAGAGCTGGATCCGGGGTGCCATTAGGGCCTTCTGGATTTACATAGATCAGGCCCATTTGAACCGCAGCGAGGGGGCTGTCTAACTTGCGATCACCCGTGTAACGCTCGTCTGCGAGCATGACTTTTTCGGGACCCCAGTAAACAAGATCGGGTTCCCAGTCGTCGGTACGACCACCTGCAAAACCAAATGTTTTAAAGCCCATATCTTCCATAGCCACGTTGCCAGCGAGGATCATGAGATCCGCCCAGCTGACGTTGGCGCCGTAAGCCTTTTTGACGGGCCAGAGTAGACGACGTGCTTTGTCGAGGTTGCCGTTATCAGGCCAGCTGTTGAGTGGTTCGAATCGCATCTGACCACCACCAGCACCACCTCGGCCATCGGCCACACGGTAAGTACCTGCGCTGTGCCAGGCCATACGGATAAAGAAGGGACCGTAATGACCATAATCAGCTGGCCACCAGTCTTGTGAGTCTGTCAGCGTTGCGCGGATATCGGCCTTCAAGGCGTTCAGATCAACCTGTGCAAACGCTTCCGCGTAATTAAAGTCCGCCCCGTAAGGATTTGACTCAGGTGCGTGCTGACGCAGCGGAGTCAAGTCAATACGATCAGGCCACCAGAACTTAGGGGGCTTGGCGAATGTGTTTTCTGCCTGAACCGGTGCCGACATTGCGGTGAAAACCGCGAGGCCAGCGACGGCGAGCTTGAGAGCTTTCATAAATACCACCTCCAAAAGAGACTTATTGTTTTTTTGGGAAGAGACTGAAACTAGTCCCACCATGACAACCAATCTATTCCTCTTTTCGGTGGCGTTCCAATCGGAATATCTGTCGAACTTGATCGATATTTCTAATCAATGGTTGGTGTAACCAAGTGAGCTTTTAAAACGAACGGACGCCCGTGGCTATTCACGCCTTTGATTTGCTCTCGAGACACTCTATTAAGATCGTTTTGAAGAGAGCTAGAGCCGCCTCCGTGAACTGGACCATATTTTCTTCTCGTTTCTCCGAGAATGTCTCTACTGTGATGGAAGCGTTGACGGGCCCACTGATCCCAATAACGCTGGTGCCGGGCGCATGTCCATAAGGCGTACCTGTTGGTCCTGCAGCGCCGAGCTCCGCGATGCCCCAGGTGGCATCAAGTTTCAGTCTTGCAGCATGAGCGAATTCAGCCACCATGGGCTCCGTGAGGGGTTTGAGTCCTTTCAGTTTGATCACATCAAGGTCAAGAAAAGCATGTCGCGATTCGCGGGTGTAAATAACGCTACCGCCGCGAAAGTAGCTGGATGCGCCAGCAACGGATAATAGGTTTGCCGCGATAAGCCCTCCGGTTGAGGACTCGGCGACCGAGACAGACTGCCCGCTGGCAACTAATTTAGAGGCAATGGCAGCGCAAACGCTTGAGAACATAGGGGCGTCCCTTACGATCTAAGAAAAACATCACGCTAACCCTAAAAGGCGTCGTTTGCTACGCGATATCGTAATGCGCGCCGTTTACAAGGTAAGTTTTGGATGCGGAAGTCACGCTGTCCATGCTTTTTCAGATAAAAAAAGGGGGAGCAAAGCTCCCCCAACGTCTCACTCAAACATCTAGCGGGCGGTAGTAAACTCTGGGTAGGCCTCAAGACCACACTCAGCAATATCGGATCCTTCGTACTCCTCTTCCTCAGATACTCGGACTGGCATGACAACCCCAATAGCCTTGAAAGCGATAAACGAAGTGACAAAAACCCAGCCAAAGATGGTGGCGGCGCCAATTAGCTGACCTGAGATAGTTGCATCAGAGTTGGTGAATGGCACTGCTAACAGACCTAGTAGACCAACGACACCGTGTACCGAAATTGCACCAACGGGGTCGTCGAACTTCAACTTGTCTAGCGTGACAATGGAGGCGACCACTAAGGCTCCTCCGAGACCACCAATAATGGTAGCGCCCAATGGAGATGGCGTATCTGGACCAGCAGTGATTGCCACCAGCCCCGCCAAACAACCGTTTAGTGCCATTGTCAGGTCGGCCTTACCAAAGGCGAACTTGGCTACGAGTAGAGCAATAATGCATCCACCCGCGGCAGCTGCGTTAGTGTTCAAGAACACAACCGCAACTGCGTTTGCGTCTCCGACGGTCGCGGTTGCAAGTACAGATCCGCCATTAAATCCGAACCAACCCATCCAAAGAATGAACGTGCCTAAAGTGGCCAAAGGCATGTTAGCACCGGGGATCGCATTCACTTTACCATCGGCCGAGTACTTACCCTTTCGTGCACCAATGGTCAGTACACCAGCGACACCTGCGGCTGCGCCTGCCATGTGCACGATGCCAGATCCCGCGAAATCCAAGAACCCGAGGTCGCCGAGGTTGTAAAGACCAAAAACGTCATTACCACCCCATGTCCAACTTCCTTCCAACGGATAGATAAATGCCGTCATAACTACAGCGAAAGCCAGGAATGCGAAGAGTTTCATGCGCTCGGCAACGGCGCCCGATACGATCGACATTGCGGTAGCGACGAACACTACCTGGAAGAAAAAGTCGGCAGACGGCGCATAGCCAGCTGGCTCTTCCGCCCCAGTCACTCCATCGGCCGCTAGACCATCCAAGAAAATGCCTCCGCCATACATGATGTCGTAGCCAACAACCATGTACATAG
>WTJR01000200.1:0-4097 GCA_011524755.1 Halieaceae bacterium
AAGGGCGCGAGAGCCAGAGTCTTCAATTCGAGATCGGCTCTGTATTGAGCGGTTTCAGCTTTCAACTGCGCATCGTTATCGAGCGCAATCTCATAAATATCTAAAAGGCTTTCGCTTGAAGCGAAGGGCGCTGCCGTCAGCAACGTGCCGGCGATGACGGCCGAAACGGCGCGTCGAGTGACATGAGAAATCATGCAATATTCCTTGCTAGTGTCCTTAGACCTACGGTGCGGCGGAGTTTAACATCGTATACGGGTGGGCGGATAAAATACGTTCATCTTCTGTATTGGCACAATTTTGATTATTGATTGCTACACTTTGGTGGACAGTTGCAGCGATGGCTGCTGATGTTTTGAGGAAGTTGAGTGCAGAAAAGCAGAAACAAAAAGCGTTTTCAGATGGATCTAGCGGAGCTGCACGCGCTCTGCGAGGCCAACTATGCGCGCCTGTTGCAGCTCTTCCCAGACTATCAACAGGCAAATGAGCGACGCTTCCGATTAGGTCAGCGCTTGGTGGTGCTCACCGTTATCGATCGGGACCGGCACACAACCTCGCTTAACGTGCAGTATCACGCTCCCCAACTGCCAAAGTTGATGGACTCTAATCTGTATTTACGCATGTATCACGACGTCGCTATGGCCGAGGTGGTGAAGCACCGGTCAAGCCGACGCTTGGAGTCGCGCTACGATTATCCAAATTCCGAGATGCATCAGCCCGACGAGAAGCAACAGCAAAACCAGTTTGTTTCGGAGCTCTTGAGCCTCTGTTTGTCCGAGGCCCATGCCGATGGTGTCATTTTTGAGGTGGGCAATGTCGACTGAGTCGCTGCTCAGTGGTGATTTGGTCGTCGCTGACGGAGCGGACACACTGTCCTTGGTGCAGGTCACCGATACCCACTTAACAGGCACTGAAACAGGGTGCCTCTTAGGCATGAATACTGCGCGTTCTGCTAGGGGTGTCATTGATGCTGCGCTCGCTGCTGAGAGCGCTGACTGTATTTTAGTGACCGGTGACATTGCCGCCGATGGTCAGCCCGAAGCTTACGGACAGCTTGAAGCCCTACTTGGCACTTCGTTGCCCAGCCTTTGGTTGCCGGGCAACCATGACGATGTGTCTAGCCATAAAGATAATTATGCGTCGCATATGAAGCGTCGCTTGCGCGCAAAGCACTGGGATGTGGTGATGCTCGAGACGCAAGTTGAGGGTGAGGTGGGTGGCGTCCTTTCCGCCACTGAGCTTGCAGCATTGAGGTCTGCTGTCGATGATGCGCGGCTGGCGAATAAGGCCCTACTGGTTGCAACGCACCATCCGCTTCGCCGTCTTGAATCTGCATGGCTCGACGAGCAATCGGTAAAGAACGCATCGGAGGCGCTCGATATTCTTAAGCCCATTGCCGATCAGACTGCAGTGATCAGTGGTCACGTGCATCAAGAAAGTGACGAGCTCGTAAACGGGGTTCGCATGATGACGACGCCGTCGACCTGCGTGCAATTTGCACCGCGCTCTCAAGACTTTGCGCTCGACAGCAAAGATCCGGGCTATCGACGTCTTTTGCTACACCCAAATGCTTGCATTGAGACACAGGTTGTTCGTATTTCTGATGAAGAGAACCGACCTCTACTGACTTCCTCAGGTTATCATTAGGCGGCACGGCGACACGCACGCCGTAAGACGCATTCAACTAAGGTAAACCCACGTAATGACGCAGTACAACGCAGACGCCATCGAGGTATTGACGGGGCTAGAGCCGGTGCGCAAGCGCCCCGGTATGTATACCGACACTGCTCGCCCCAACCACCTTGCCCAAGAGGTTATCGATAACTCGGTCGACGAGGCCCTGGCGGGCCACGCGAATCAGATTGATGTTGTTGTGCATGCCGATGGTGCGATTACCATTACCGATAATGGTCGGGGTATGCCGGTTGATTTACACCCGGAGCAAAAGAAGCCCGGCGTAGAGGTCATTCTCTCGACGTTGCACGCAGGCGGTAAATTCTCGGATAAAAACTATCAGTTCAGTGGCGGTCTGCACGGCGTAGGTGTGTCTGTGGTAAATGCGCTGTCCAAGCGGCTCGACATCACGATTCGCCGCGATGGCAATGTGTACAGCATGGCCTTCGAGAATGGCGATAAGGTCGAAGATCTTGCCATTACCGGACAATGCGGTAAGCGCAACACCGGGACCGGCATTCGATTCCTGCCTGATGAAACGTTCTTCGACAGTGCCAATTTTGCGATGTCACGATTGGTCCATGCGCTTCGAGCCAAGGCGGTGTTGTGCCCTGGGCTCCGCGTCACGCTGAATGATGAGAAGAAGGGCGAGAAGCAGGAATGGTTTTACGAGGACGGCATTTCGGACTATCTCGCCGACGCCACCATCGATTATCCCGTCATCCCCGAAGAGCCCTTTACTGCGAGCTTTGCAGGCGAAACCGAGGCCGTTGATTGGGCTATACAGTGGCTTCCTGAGGGAGGTGAAGTAACCGCTGAGTCGTATGTGAATTTGATCCCCACCGCTCAGGGTGGGACCCACGTCAATGGCCTTCGCTCTGGGCTGTTAGAGGCGATGCGCGAGTTCTGTGAGATTCGAAATCTGCTACCGCGCGGCGTGAAATTGACGGCCGAGGACGTCTGGGATCGCTGCTGTTACGTGCTGTCATCGAAGCTGGGTGATCCCCAGTTCTCTGGTCAGACCAAGGAGCGGCTATCGTCTCGAGAGGCCGCAGGCTTTGTATCTGGTGTTGCAAAAGATGCATTTGCGCTTTGGTTGAATCAGCACACATCGGATGCTGAATTACTGGCCGAACTGTGCATCAATCGTGCTCAAGCGCGGATGCGATCGGCCAAGAAAGTCGTCCGAAAGAAGGTGGCTTCAGGCCCTCAATTACCCGGGAAGCTCGCCGATTGTTCCATTGAAGACCCAGCGCGAAGCGAGCTTTTTTTGGTGGAGGGAGACTCTGCTGGGGGCTCAGCAAAGCAGGCGCGAGATCGCGAGTTCCAGGCGATTCTTCCGCTCAGAGGTAAGATCCTGAATACCTGGGAGGTGGACGCAGGGGAGATTCTTGCCTCGCAAGAGGTTCACAATATTTCGGTGGCCCTGGGTATCGATCCTGCGAGTGACGATCTCGAGGGCCTGCGTTATCAAAAGGTCTGTATTTTGGCTGATGCCGACTCAGATGGGCTTCACATCGCAACGCTTATCTGTGCGCTCTTTCTTCGTCATTTCCGACCCTTGGTGCGGGCAGGTCACGTCTTTGTTGCGATGCCGCCTTTGTATCGGGTAGATGTCGGTAAAGACGTCTATTACGCCCTCGATGAGTCCGAAAAGAACGGAATTCTGGAGCGCGTCGCTGCGGAGAATTCCAGGGCTAAACCGAATGTCCAGCGCTTCAAAGGCCTGGGAGAAATGAACCCGTCGCAGTTGCGCGAGACAACCATGGACCCTGATACACGTCGCCTGGTGCAGCTTGTGCTGGACGCAGACGATGACACCAATAGTGTCTTTGACATGCTGCTGGCTAAAAAGCGCGCGGGTGACCGGCGCGAATGGCTCGAATCTAAGGGCGACCTCGCCGACGTATAACCCAAGCTGGTTTTTAAGTTTTGTCTGTGGGTTGGTCGTGGCCTCCGTTGAGCGCTATAACCCATCAGATCTGTCGAATGGAGAAGGTATCGATGGCCAAATCAATGTTTCCGAAACTCGTGATCCTACTGAGCGCTCTGGGTGTTATGGCCCCGGCGCAGGCAGACTGGACGTTGAGCGACAGCTCACGCATCGGCTTTGTTTCGATTAAGAACAACAGTATCGGCGAAAACAACGCCTTCGAGCGTGTTTCCGGCAGCATCTCCGCGAGTGGCCAGGTTTCGGTCAGTGTCGATCTGTCTTCCGTGGAAACCGGGGTTGGCATCCGTAATGAACGGCTCCAGAAAATGTTGTTTGAAGTTGCCAGCTTTCCAACGGCAACGATTGATGCGTTGTTAACTGATAGCCAGATTGCGTCGTTAGAAGCCGGTGGTGCTCAAACCGAGAGCGTGGGCGTGAGCATTAGCCTCCACGGCAAGACCGTCAATAAGACAGCCAATCTGTCAGTGAGTGC
>WTJR01000200.1:4197-6763 GCA_011524755.1 Halieaceae bacterium
TCCAGCACTGACATGGCTTCAGGTCCTGAGCCAGTATCGTTAAGCGCAATCGCATAGACGTATCGGTGCCGCGATCCTTCGTCTTCCAGATCTGCCGCCCGTTTCAATGACACAAGCGCTTCATCAGTTTGACCAAGGCGGATGAGATGAAGACCTTGTGAGAACCACAGGCTCCCTGAGTCGGGGATGCGCTTAAGGGCACTTGATAAAAGCGCCGACGCCTCATCATTTTTGCCCTCTCTTCGGAGAATATCGACCAGGTTCACGATTGCGGGTTCTAGCTGGGGGTTGAGTCGAAGCGCCTCTTCGAGCGCGGCCGTCGCTTTTATACTGTCGCCTCGATCAATCCAGAAGTTGGCAATTTGAAGCTGTACTGAAGGCATGTCGAGATGATCGCTTTGTACGGCGAGATACTCCTCAAACAGCGGTTCAAGATCGGCTATATCCTGCGGCCGTAGCTCTGACGCTGGGATACCTGCGAGGAGCTGAGCGACTTCCATACGAACAGTAAGGTTAGTGTCCTTTATGAAAGGCCGGAGCATGAGGTAGCGCTGGACAGGCTCGACGCTTCGAAGTGCCCTTACTGCAGATGCTCGTAATACTGGGCTGTCAGATCTCAGTAACATCGCCGCAGTGCTAGGCAGCTGGCGTGACCCTAAATTGCCGAGCTGCTCAATGATTGACGCGCGCATGAGGTTGGATTGGCTGTCGTCCGCCACCAGAGATTCGAGCGTCGGCAGCGCTCTCAGATCACCTCGATCAGCACTGTACCGAGCCTTTGCGAGATTGAGATCTTGAAAGCGACTATTAACCCCCCAGGTTTGAAGCGCATCGTAGGCCCAGGCGTCACTCTTATCTTCATGGCACTGCGTGCAGGCATTGGGGCTGCCAATGCTGAGCGAAATATCGGGTCGTGGTATGCGCATGCTGTGATCGCGCCGCGCATCGACGGCCATATAGACCTGCGATGGCATGTGGCAAGCAACGCAGGCGCTTCCAGTACTGGTCACTGAATGGCGATGATGCGCAGGTGCGTCGTAAGTCTCGCTTTTGTGGCACTGGGTGCAGACGGCGTTTCCTTCGGCAACCAGCTCATTGCTGTGGGGGTTGTGGCAGTTGCTGCATACCACGCCCGCCTGCGCCATCTTGCTTTGCATGAAGGACCCGTAAACATAAACCTCATCGAGAATCTGACCGTCGTGCCAATAGAGAGGGGATTCGAGTGTTGAAAGCCGGTGAGTGTCGAGTAACGACTGTCCGTAGTGGTAGTCACCGAGTGTGGCTCGACGCGAGTGACACCGTCCGCAATTGTCGACTTGTGTCTGGTCGGTCAGTGGGGCAACACGATGCGCGATATCGTCCTCGGGCGCTCTTCTCCATTGGCCTCGAGCGGCAAGTGAGAGCGCTAGTCCCATCTCTGCAGGACTTTGGCTGCGATCAACTTTTCCCGCTGTGGCTAGTTCAACGTGGCGTGACCCGGGTCCGTGGCACGCCTCGCAGCCAACATCAATTTGATCATAGGTCGTCGTGTATTGCCGGCGCTCGCCGTCGTAGCCCTTTACGACATTGGTGCTGTGGCACTCTGCACACCGACTGTTCCAGTTGTGGTAGACGCCGGTCCAGTGCAGCGGGCTTTCTGAGGTGACAGGCTCTTGATCTTCGTAAATGTGATACCACCGCTGGCCACCTTCGGATGCATTACGCGCATCCCAAGCTATACTTAAGGCATTGAGCCGGTCATTGTGCATAGGCAAAAGCAGCTGCTGGAGAGGATAAATGCCGAAGACGTATGCGACGCGATAGTCCTGCAATTCCCCGCTTTCGTTGTCAGTTTTCACCCAGTACTCATCACCCTTACGAAAAAAGGTGGTGGTGACGCCTTCGTAGATAAAGGTGGCATTATCAAAGTCGCCAAGTACGGTCTTCTCGTTGACGTCTTGCATGGCCAGATCGTGGTGTGAGTTGGTCCAGTCCTGCACCTGAGCTTCATGGCAGGATGCACAGGCGGCATTACCGACAAAGCTACCTTGCGTGCTGTCTGCTAGAGCGACTGGAGACAGCAAGACAGGCAGCAAGACAGACAGCGAAAGAGTGCCGATGCGAATAACGATTGAACGCACACTTTTCACGACCAGAGCTGTCTGCTCAGTTCAGCGACAGGCCTGCTTGCACCTCGTGCAAGCCATTCGGCCAGTGCGCCTGCGACATCTTTAAAGTGAACGTCGGGTGCCTCAGGCATGGCGTCAAACCATTTACGTGCCGTCTGTGTTTCTAACGATTGCATGGTGGTTGCATACCCCAATTGCTCAAGTGCGGCCGCGTTAGATAGCTGCTCCATCTGCTTTGCTAATGGGCGGGTGAGAACGGGCTTCCTCCACTGCAAACACTCGGAGATCAGCTCAAAGCCAGTATTGCAAATAACACCTTTTGCAGCCGCAAGGTCGCGTTTGAAGCCATGGATATTGGCTTTTCGTCGCACCACATTACCTTGCACCCCGTCACTGACCTCGGGCGAATATTGAATAAAGGACTGGTCAGGGAAACCTTGAAGCCAGGCAGTGGTTAC
>WTJR01000200.1:6863-15556 GCA_011524755.1 Halieaceae bacterium
ACGTGTGGCCCGATGGGAAGCTGAATTTGTCGGATGCGGCGATGAGAGATTTGAGGTTTTTCTTAAAGTCGCATGGCCGCAGACGCTTCAGCGTGTTCTTCATGATGTAGTAGATGATTCGCTCGGCGAGCATCGCGATCGCAAGCGCAATAGCGTAGGTCGGTGCCAACAGAGACCCGGATAACCAGACCAATGCCGGTGTTAGGACTTGTAGATAACCATCGCCACTACGTGAAAGGGTAATGGCTCCGTTGGTCATTGCCTTGTATTCTCGACCAAGGTGAAACACTTTATCGAAAAGTGCGACGTCGATTTGTTGGAGTGCTGCCATGATCGCCATAGTAAGATTACTCCTCCCCCAGATCGCCTTTTAACGGCGTTTCGGGTCACAATACCACGTAGTGTGCTTCTGAAATATCACAAAAATGTGACCGCAAAACAATGATTAGATGACAGCCAATATGCATATAGGGATTCTCAAAACAGACGCCGTAAGACCGGAATGGGTGCCAGACTTTGGCGAATACCCCGACATGTTTAAGCGTCTCCTTTGGGAGGCTGATTCTTCGGTGAGTTTTGCAGTCTGGGATGTCGAGGAGGGTGTTCATCCCACGGATGGCGACATCGATGCGGTGGATGGTTTTATTATCACGGGCAGCAAAAGCTCGGCTTACGACGATAAGCAGTGGATTCAAGATCTCGAGGCCTTAATCCAGAAGCTCCATGCGAGGCGAAAGAAGATGGTCGGGATCTGCTTTGGTCATCAAATCATTGCTAAGGCTCTAGGCGGCGTTGTCTCAAAGTCTGATAAAGGTTGGGGTGTCGGTATTCACACCTATGAGCTCGATAAAGCGCCCTTTGATGGAGCGCAGTCTGGTCAGCTGAAGTTGGTGGTGTCGCATCAAGATCAAGTACACGAACTTCCGCCAGGCGCACGCAATATTGTCTCCAATGCGCACTGCGAAAATGCGGGATTTGTCATTGGCGATCATATATTTACCCTTCAGGGACACCCCGAGTTCGTCGACGAGTACTCGGAGGCGATTATGTCATTTCGCTACGACATGATTGGCGCCGACCGTGTTGCCGAGGGGCGGGCCTCGTTACAGCAGCACGATCACGAGGGCGGCCGCGTCGCCGGTTGGATGCTGAGTTTCCTGGCAAGTTAGCCAATTGTTCAGGGGAGCTATTCAGGCGTTACAGAGAGGCTGAAGAAAACGTAGAGAGTCACCACGACCCCGTATTTTCCATTGATGCCCACGGCTCCTGCGCTGGCAGTGCCTCGCCGTCTTGCAAAAGTTCGATCGAAATGCCGTCGGGTGATTTTACAAAGGCCATGCGCCCATCGCGCGGGGGTCGGTTAATCACCACCCCCGCATCATGTAGCTTCTGACAGGTTTCATATATGTCGTCGACCCGGTAGGCAAGGTGACCAAAGTTTCTGCCGCCGTCGTAGTCTTCGGGGTCCCAGTTATAAGTAATCTCTACGAGGGGACTTTGCGCTACTTCGGCGTGGTCGACATCATCCGGTGCGGCCAGAAACACCAAGGTAAACCGCCCTTGCTCGCTATCGTATCGTCTCACCTCGACAAGGCCCAGGTGACCGACAAAGAACTCGAGTGTTTTATCGAGATCGCTGGCCCTGATCATGGTGTGCAAGTAGCGCATTGATTGATTTCCTTCGCCTGCTATTTCAATGGATACGTAATTTAACGTATTCGTGCGATCAGACGAGCAATAGTTTGAAAATCCTCCTACACTGTCGCGCTCGCAAAAGATTGCGTCTTTGCGCGATTAACGCGCGTGCCTGCAGAAACAGAGAGTACTTTTCATGTGGTTCCGTAACGCCCGCCCCTACAGACTGCCCGGTCGCCTTGGTATTGATGCCAGCGAATTGTCGCAACGACTGTCGAGGCGCCCTTTTCAGCCCTGCCGCCCGAGTCAACCCGTATCAAGTGGATGGGTGGCCGCTCTTTCAGATGACGCGAGCGATTTTGTTCACAAATCAGGTGATTACTGGCTTATTCGCCTACAGCGCGAGGAGCGACTGTTACCTGCATCAGTCATTCGAAGCGAGGTGAACTCGCGCATTCAGGAAATTCAGACAGGCCAAGGGCGCCGTGTTCAGCGAAAGGAGCGCTTGGATATTGTCGATGAGGTCACGCAGGACCTAATGCCGCGTGCGTTTACCAAGTCGCAGCATCTCGAGGCACTTATCAACGACCGCGAGGGCTGGGTGTGGGTGAATACGGCCAGTGCGGCGCGTGCTGAAGAGCTGCTTTCGTTATTGCGAGAAGGCCTAGGTAACCTACCCGTGGTGATTCCCGACACACGAAAATCACCTGTCGTTGTTATGAGCCAGTGGCTACTTAACGGGGGGCTACCAGAGGGTCTGAGTCTCGGGGGCGATGTCGATTTGGAGGATCCTCAGGAGGAGGGTGGTGTTGTTCGAGTGCGGGGTATGTATCTCGAATCTGATGAAATCAAAAGACACATCGAGTCCGGCAAGCAGGCGGTGCGGCTGGCGTTATCATGGCAAGACCAAGTCGACTTTGTGGTCGATAAGGATCTAAGCCTGCGCCGCATTCGCTTTAGCGATGAGCTGAAAGATATCAATGAGGAGCTTCACGAGGATGCGCTTGCACGTCGAGATGCTGACTGTCTTCTTATGGGAGAGACTTTGAGCACGCTTCAAACAGCCATAGCAAAAACGTTCGGCGGTATTTCGGAATGACCGATCGACCTGACCCCGGCACCTATGTGCATTACAAGAACGGTAAGCACTACACGGTCATCGATGTGGTAAGGCACTCGGAGACCGAAGAATGGATGGTATTATATCGCGCCGAATATGGCGATTATGGTCTTTGGGTGAGGCCTCTAAAAAACTTCCTTGAGCAGGTGAATCTCGATGGCCAACTCGTCCCTCGATTCAAGTGTTTGGGCTAGAAGATCATTACCAGTATTGGCTACCGCCCTCAACTTGGCACTATCACTTTAGATTTTCTCTCTAACTTTTCTATTTGTCGTTGGGACACATGAGCAAGTAGGAGATCAATTTTTTGGTCTTGTTTTCGAGTAAATCTTGTTCTTACCCAAAAGCCCGGGTTCTCGGAGTCGGCAGATACTCGAGACTCCAACACGGAGGCTTCGAGGTTTAACTCTTTATCGACTGTATCGAGGTAAAGAACAATTTCGATCACAGCATCTTCATCGATGCTTTCTTGTGAAAAAAAGCCCATACCGCTGCTGCTCAGGCTAACCTCTACACGCCGCCTAACTAACTCAACCAGATCATTTGCTTCATCTGTGTGCACAACTTCGGTTTGCAAGGCAGCTTCTAGCAACGATATTTTTTTTTGAGTCAGATCAATAAACTTATCAATCTCGGGAGAGTACGATTGAAGTGATTCTGATATTGACTCTATTTCTGCTGAGAGAGCGTCCAGTTCAATACTTGCACTTACTTGTGAGCGTGCCAGATAGCGCCAAGCCAAATTAAGCTCATCTTGTGTGTGGTAAAAATCTCTGGCCTTACTACTCATTTAAGGACCCTACGAAGTATAAGCATCAGTGTATTTTGAACTTTTTAGACCGCTTTCTCGTGCAGCCCCGACTAGAAAAACTGTTTGCCTAATTATACACCTAAAGATTTTATTGAGATTGTCTGTACAACCTCTTTTTCGAATATAAGTAACAAATAAGTCATCGTTATCAGCGCGGCACTTCAAGTTGCACGCTGGGCACTTGTCGCATTTTTAAAACGTAGATGTAACTAGGTGCCTGAGTTGAGCCCCTGATTAATTAATCTATTCAGATTTTTGATGAAATCAGTGCTTATTGCCTCTATAAACTTTGCTCCATACATTGCTTTTAGAGTGCTTGTAGAAATTAAAAAGTAATTCACGGCTCCAAGTAATTGGTATCCGTATGCAAGCGCCTCCGCGTCTGACAATTTTTCTGACTTATTGACATCTTTTACCATCGATATGAGTCGGTCTAAAAAAGGGCGCAAATACCAGTTCTCTGCTTTTGCGGCGCGCTCATTGTTATCAAGTAATTCCCGCATCAACAATCGCGTCCTTTGCACATTTGTTTCGGTGGGTTCGGCAAGCGCAGCATAAAATTTTTCAAGGCGCTCTGCGGGGTCCTCTGAGGCTTGTAATGCTTCTCGCTGGTGGTCTTGAAAATCATCTGATATGCGTTGCACGATCGCGCCATAGAGCTTCTCTTTGCTGTTGAAGTAGTGAAGTAAGCCTTGCTTGGTTAAGCCCACTTCACTGGCAATGGCGGCAATACTCACACCATAGAACCCTCGCTCAGCGAACAGCTGCTCGGCGATATCTAGGAGTCGTTGGCGGGTGTCTGCGTGCATAAAAACCTCTTTCAATCTTAGCCTACCACATGGTAGGGTACGCTCCCTACCGAGTGGTAGGTCCTATGAGTTACCAAAGACTGATATCTGTTTAAGGTTATGAGATGGATAGAGCGCTGGAGCTGAATTTAATCGAAGAGCTACTTGGCCTCAGAGAGGCGAAGACACATTTTCTCGATCAAGCCATCGAGTTTAATTCGGTGGATCATTATCAGTCTGAGATCATCTTTAATGAGGAACGGGAGTCGATTTTTACTCGGCTCCCCGCGGTGGCGGCGCATGTGTGCGAAATACCTAACCCCAGTGATTTTGTGAAACGAGAGGTCGCTGGACGGTCGATTATTGTGACGCGGGATGCTGAAGGTAAAGCGCGCGCGTTTCTTAATGTGTGTCGACACCGAGGGACACAATTGGTCTCTGAGGAGTCCGGTTGCAAGCACCGGTTTACCTGTCCTTATCATGCATGGACCTATGCAAATTCGGGTGAACTTGTCTCTGCGCCGCATCTGGAGTCTGGATTCCCAGGCCTCGATAAAGCACAGTACTCGCTTAAGGCGCTTCAGTGTGACGAGCGGTTTGGTTTTATCTGGGTGGTCGCAAACCCTGAGGTAACGATCGATTTCGAGCAGTACTTTGCTCCGATTGCTGATGAAGCTGAGGCACTCGATTTGGCTGACATGGCCATTGCGCGAGAAGAGAAGAAGGTTCACAAATCCAACTGGAAGATACTCGTAGAGGGCGGGCTCGAGTCATACCATTTTAAGGTGGCGCATCGGAAAACCATTGGCCCTTACTTCGAGGACAACCTGTCCTCTTACCAAATGCTGGGAGATCACATGCGGTCTGTCTTAATGCGATCGTCTATGCATACCTTAAAAGAACTCCCTACATCGCAATGGCGTCTGCGCGATCACGCCAACATCATTTACACCTTCTTCCCGACAACACAGCTGTTGGTTCAGCAAGACCATGTTGTTTGGATCAACTCGCGCCCTGTTTCCGCGACCGAGACAGAACTTCGCTTGGTGACACTGGCGCCGACATCTCGGCTTGAGGACGACACTTATTGGGAGAAGAACCATCGCATTACCTCAAACACCCTCAATGAGGATTTTGTTATTGGCGAAAGTATTCAGGCCGGTCTTGCGACAGGTGCCAACGAGCAAATGACCTTTGGTCGCTTTGAGGGTGCGCTTCCTGAATTTAATCGGGTGGTGAAGCGCTATACCTCGGCTTAAGCCTGAGCACGTTGCGCTCGGGTCAGCAGTCGATCTAACTGATCTGAGAAGTGCTTCCTATCGGTGAGACTCAAAGCTGATGGGCCTCCAGTGTGCTCGCCCGATGAGCGCATGGTCTCCATGAAGTCGCGCATTTGTAGCCGCTGCTTGATGTTGTTTTCCGTGTATCGCTCACCGCGAGGGGTCAACACCAGTGCGGACTTGTCGAGCACATCAGACGCGAGTGGTATGTCTGCGGTGATCACCAAGTCGCCCTCGCTCACCCGCCGCTCGATTTCCTTGTCCGCCTCATCAAAGCCACTTGGGACCTGATAGAGCCGCACGTGTGGTGACTTAGGTAAGCTGAAGCTGTGGTTGGCAACGAACGTCGTATTGATCGCACGTTTATGCGCGGCTTTTGCGATGATTTCGCGAATTACGCCCGGGCATGCATCAGCGTCGACCCAAATTTCCATGCGGTGCTCTCACAGTTGGTCTTAATAATCCTACGGACAGAAAAAACCCGGCCGTAGCCGGGTCGTTAGTTTACGTTCTTCTTGGCTAAGCCGCTTCAAAACCGTGATAGCCACTGGCCGCAACCTGGTCGCAAATAAGTCGGTAGGTGCCGACCCCGCCCACGTAAGCGAGGAACATGCGTGGTTTGCCCGGTACGTTTGACCCCATGTACCAGCTATTTGCCTTGGGGTAGAGGGTCATGTTGGCTAGTTGTTCAGTGTGCTCCGCCCATTCGCGCTCGGCACTGTCTGACGGCTCGATGGTGGCTTTTCCTTCTTCGCGCATCCATTGGATACAGTCGCTCACCCAATCGACATGCTGCTCGATGGACACCAACATATTACTGAGAACCGATGGGCTCGACGGGCCGGTAATCGTGAACAGGTTGGGGAATCCGTGTATTGCGATGCCAAGGTAGGAGCGCGGTCCGTCAACCCAAGCATCCTGAAGTTTGACACCACCTCGACCGCGTATATCGACTCGCAGCAACGGGCCGGTCATAGCATCAAACCCTGTCGCGTAGACAATGGCGTCAAATTCCCGCTCGCCTTCCATGGTCTTGATGCCTTTGTCGGTGATGGTCTCTATGGGAGTTCTACGAAGGTTCACCAGGGAGACATTGTCTCGGTTGAAGGTCTCGTAGTAGTTCGTGTCGATACAAGGCCGCTTGGTGCCGTAAGGATAGTCAGTGGGCAACAGATCCTGTGCTGTCTGCTGATCCTTAACGGTGTCGCGAATGCGGTCGCGGATGTATTCGGAAATGTGATCATTCGCTTCCTGCTCAACCTGCAGATCGGCAAACTGGAACAGCATTCCTGGCAAAATCCCGCTCTCCCAGCCCTCGGTAAACCGCCGCTCTCGCTCTTCCGAGGTCGCATCGATGGCCCGATCAACTGAGCGTTCGTTAACGACGCCTAGCACGTTGAGCTTCTGTGTGGCTCGATACTCCCCGTAGTTCGCCTTGATGGCGTCTGCATCTTCCTTCTTAAGTGCATGGTTAAGCGCGGGCGTCGTAAAGGTCGCCGTGCGCTGGTAAACGACGAGCTCGGACGCTTCTTCGGCAATCAATGGAATCGCTTGCACGGCCGACGATCCTGTACCGATGACGGCAACCCGCTTGCCCGTGAAGTCGACACCTTCCTTTGGCCATAAACCGGTTCGGTAGGTATCACCTTGATAGTGCTCTCTGCCAACGATGTCTGGTTCCTTGGAGGCTGAGAGCACACCGGTTGCCATGACCAGATGCTGTGCTCTGATACGTCGACCGCACTCGGTAGTGACGAGCCACTCGTCCGCGTCTTCATCGAAGTGGGCGCTGGCGACGCGTGTGTTGAACGCAATGTGGTTTTTGAGATCAAAGCGATCTGCAATGTGTTGGGCGTACTTCAGAAGCTCTGGCTGAGGCGAGTACTTCTCGGACCACTCCCACTCCTGCTGTAGCTCCTCTGAGAACGAGAAGGAGTAGGCCATGCTCTCGATATCGACACGTGCACCGGGATAACGGTTCCAATACCAAGTACCGCCCACATCGCTGCCAGCCTCAAATACCTGAACATCAAGCCCCTGTTCACGGAGTTTGTACAGCTGGTACATGCCCGAAAAACCTGCGCCAACCACCACCACATCCTTGTGTTCGGCTGCCGTGAGGCGACGGTCCATCTCCTGTGCCAGCCATTGCATGGCCTTGCCGGCAGCGGGTAATGCTGCAGGCATGGCAAAGAAACCATGCATTTGCTGAGCAAAATCTTTGTAGCTGACGGTGACACCAGCCGCCTCTAGGGCCTCTGCATAGGCTTTACCCTCGTCAACCAAAATGTCGTATTGCGCAGTTAGCACGACAGCGGGTGGCAGGTTGCTGAGATCATCGGCTAACAGTGGTGAAGCCCTGTGATCCAGCCTCTGCGAGCTGTCCGCGTAGTGCTCCCAGAAGAAGGTCATGATGTCGCTGGTGAGGAATAATTGCTTGTCCTCATCGCCCCAACTCTTGGCGCCCATTCTCCCATCCGTTACGGGATAGATCAGGGCTTGAAGATCGATTTTGGGTCCACCCTCGTCACGTGACTGTATTGCCATAACGGCAGAAAGATTGCCGCCAGCACTGTCGCCTGCGACCACCAATGGTAGATCAGCAGCATTCAGGTCGGCTCTGTGGTTGTCGGCCCACTCAAGTGCGGCATAACAGTCATCGACCGGTGTCGGGAATGGGTGCTCTGGGGCTTTCCGATAGTCGACCATGACAACAACCGAGTTACAGACCTCTGCAAGGTGTCGGCCCACAGCGTCGTAGTCGTCGATGTTACCAATGACCCAGCCGCCGCCGTGGTAATACACCATCAGGCTTTTAGCAGGGGTGGATGGCGCCAGGACTCGACCCCTAATACTGCCGCCACTAACCGGGATCTCCACGTCACGGCTACTCACTTGAGCAGGGCCGGGCGGCATTGAGCGGTTAATTTCCGAGAACACCAGCCGCGCCTCATCCGGCGTCAGCGTGTTGAGTGCAGGTGTCTCATTGAGCATCATGCCTGCGAGCATCGACGTCGTTGCTAGATCTAATTGCATGTGAGTCATCCTTTATCGTTATT
>WTJR01000200.1:15656-17159 GCA_011524755.1 Halieaceae bacterium
TGTAGCTGCGCTTTTCACCTGTCTCAAGATCATGATGGTATAGCGCATTCTCAGCGACAAAATTTGAGACTGTCTCGTTGGGCTGGCTGACGATCCAGGCGTGTCGGTAGGACTGCCCAAAATGGCGCTCATCGACCCTTGGAAACTCTTGCGGTGATTCATCGATGGCGGTTCGAGTGACTTTTTGAGTCTTAGGATCGACCCGCCATCGTTCAAATCCACAGGGGACGCCGTTAGGGCCGTCTGGGCCGTGCGCGAACATGCTTTCATAGGCGCAGCAGTCAATGGTCACGCTACCGTCGTCATTCTGAAAACTATTAGCGACGTGAAAAACGTAACAGGGATCAACCTCACACCAAATAATGTCATCTACGTCGCCGCGACGCGGCAGTAGCCCAACGCGCGCGGGATGCGCCTTATTCCAGCGATAGGGAAAGTTGTAGCCCTGGGCAAGGGTCGGTAACGAGATGGTGACAGGCAGATCAAACACAATGACGTAGTCGTCAGTGATGCTGCACTCGTGGATTGACGGGCCATCGCTTACCGCAATAGGGCGTTCGGCAATAACCTCTCCCGCACGATTAATAGCGACGTGCCATACGGTGTCCTGCGTTTCTGATTCGTACGTGATCGCATGCCACTCGCCTGTCTTTGGATCTTCATGAGGATGGGCGGTAAGCGGAGCTGTTAAGGTTCCCTGCAGGTTTGTCGATGCTACCGTGTCGAGATTACCGTCAAGCTCAAAGGGAAACGGCCCGGACTCAACGAGCGCTAGGGTTTTTCCAGCCAGTTTCAGGACATTGGTGTTGACCGTATCGCGTGCACCACGTCGCGGTCCACCTGCTGCGGGTGGTCCGCCGTTTCGCTCAAGTGTGCCTGATTTGATATATCGGTTGTGATACCACTCAGCCTTTCCGCCGGATAGCCGGATGCCGTGAACCATGCCATCACCGACAAACCAATGGTGACCCCTTGGGTCAGGTTTAAAAGGGTTTGGACCAATTCGCGCGTATGTCCCCGCAAGCGCTTCTGGTATCTCACCCGATACCTCGAGGTCATCGAGCGACAGCTCTTCCGCCATGGGCTCATGGATGCCCGTCAAGAACATATGCTTTCGGAAGGGATTCTTGAGCTTCCGATTAAAAGCGGCTGACGTGTTTAAAGCCTTAGTAACCGCCGCTCGGATTTTGACTTCGGTCTCGCTTGCCATTGAGCCCTGCTTATTAGATTTGTTATCACCTAATAAACACTATCTCAGTGAGCGCTGGCAAGCCGCTCGGCGAAACCGAGGCCGATGCATGTGGACGCTCTAGAAATACTCGCGCATCCAGTGAGCGATCGGACTGTTTGAAGAGACCTTGACGGGCTGGGATGAGCCGCCGCTGCAGCGAACGAATCCGCGCGTCGAGAAGTAGGACGATTCGAGCTCGTAGACGCAGGTCGCACGTTTCTCAGGCGCGTAAAGCGGAATCTCCGTTGTATGCACCACGACCCCATCGATGG
>WTJR01000200.1:17259-21587 GCA_011524755.1 Halieaceae bacterium
AGCCAGCTCGTCCCGTGCAGTCGCAAAAGCAGCAACGGCCTTATCGAGATCTGCCTTTGTATGTCCTGCTGAGATTTGTACGCGAATGCGCGCTTTACCTTGCGGCACCACGGGGTAGAAGAACCCGATGGCAAAGATATCGAGTTCCAGCAGGCGCTCAGACATTTTTTGTGCGACGACAGCATCACCTAACATCACAGGCACGATGGGGTGATCGCCTTCAGGAACAGCAAAGCCGTTCGCTTGCATCTGCGCACGAAAATAATGCGTGTTCTCTTCAAGTCGATCCCGCAGTGCGGTCGATGCTTCCAGCATGTCGAGTACTTTCAGGGAGGCCGCGCATATGGAGGGTGCAAGTGTATTTGAGAAGAGATAAGGCCTTGAGCGTTGACGCAACAGGTCGACTATCTCCTGTCGAGCCGAGGTGTAGCCACCTGAGCCACCGCCAAGCGCCTTGCCGAAAGTTCCAGTGATGATATCTACTCGATCCATGACGCCGCAGTACTCGTGAACACCACGACCGGTGGCGCCCATAAAGCCTGTTGCATGACAGTCGTCGTGGTGAACCATGGCGTCGTATTTATCGGCGAGGTCGCAGATCTTATCGAGCTGTGCGATGGTGCCATCCATCGAAAAAACACCGTCTGTGGTGATGAGGATTCGTCGCGCACCCTTGTCTCGCGCGGTCTGCAACTGGGCCTCGAGATCGGCCATATCGTTGTTGCGATAGCGGTAGCGTGCAGCTTTGCAGAGCCTGACACCATCAATAATCGATGCATGATTCAGCTCATCTGAAATCACGGCGTCTTCAGGACCAAGGATTGTCTCGAACAGACCTGTATTGGCATCGAAGCAGGCAGCGTAGAGGATGGTGTCCTCCATGCCGAGGAAACGAGATACGCGCTCCTCGAGTGTCTTGTGAATCCCCTGGGTGCCACAAATGAACCGAACAGACGCCAGGCCGAAACCCCAGGTGTTCAAACTGTCGCTCGCGGCTTTCATCACATCGGGATGGTTGGCCAGTCCGAGGTAGTTGTTGGCGCACATGTTGACGACATTAGAGCCGTCCGCCAGCGTGATGTCGTTTTTCTGGTCAGAGGCAATAACCCGCTCTGTTTTCCAGAGACCCGCCTCTTTGATGCCAGCAATTTCGTCGGCGAAGCTGGCTTTTGCCGCTTGGTAGCTCATGTCAGTCCTTCCAGTCGAGGATGATTTTGCCCGATTGCCCAGAGCGCATAATGTCAAAGCCCTCTTGGAATTCGGTGTAGTGAAGTCGGTGCGTAATGATGCGTTCCACGGGGAGGCCGCTCTGAATCATCATCACCATCTTATACCAGGTCTCATACATCTCCCGGCCGTAAATGCCCTTGATATTGAGACCCTTGAACACAACGTCGGTCCAGTTAATGCCGGTATCGTCCGGCATGATGCCGAGCATGGCGATGTTGCCGCCATTGATCATTTTGTCCAGCACATCGCGGAACGCCACGGGTGAGCCCGACATCTCGAGACACACATCGAAGCCCTCGAGTATTCCGAGGCTTTCCATAAATTCCCGGGTGATTTGCTGCTTGCTGACATTGATTGGTTTGACCTTGGGCACAATCCGCTTGGCGAGGTCGAGTCGGTATTCGTTGACGTCGGTCAGAATCACGTTCCTCGCGCCGCAATGCCCAGCGACCATGGCAGCCATAATGCCGATGGGTCCCGCGCCAGTGATGATGACGTCTTCACCCACCATGTTGAACGACAGCGCGGTATGGGTTGCATTGCCGTAGGGGTCAAAAATGGCCAGTAGGTCGGTGGGTATGTAAACGCTCGGTCTAAATACATTGGTTGCTGGAATCGCGAGGTACTCCGCGAAGGCACCATCACGATTTACACCGACGCCTTTTGTATTCGGGCAGAGGTGTAAGCGACCCGCGAGGCAGTTGCGGCATCGACCACAAACAATATGACCTTCGCCAGACACGATGTCACCGATCGAAAGCCCGGTAACGTTTTCACCTATCTCGACGATCTCGCCTGCGTACTCATGCCCACTGACCATGGGCACTTGAATCGTTTTCTGCGCCCAGTCGTCCCAGTTGTAAATGTGAACGTCCGTACCGCAGATGGCCGTCTTGTGGATTTTGATGAGAACTTCGTTTCCCGCAATCTCGGGAATAGGCACGTCCTCGAGCCATAGGCCTTCCTCGGCGCGCTTTTTGACAAGGGCTTTCATTTGGGTTTCCAGCATGCACGTTGTTATTGGTGGTTGTATGCAAAAAGTGCCACCTTGGATGACTCAAATTGGGGGAACAATGCATGACCGACACGATTATCCCTTAAATGGAAAGTTAAGTAGTTGGTGCCTAGACTTACCTACTCAGATGAGATTGCAGTACTGCAATTAAAATTAAGTGTCAGGAGGTGCTATTGAGATACTTCAGCTTGCAGATTGGGATTATTTTTCTGGTAACTCCGCTTGTGAACGGTGGCATCGATTCCCTATAAGGGCTTGCGACAGTTATGGTGGGACTCTCGCTACTGCTCGTTGGATTATCCCCGCAGTTCGTGAAGCTGGCCAAGCTGATGGGGAATCATGGATTAGACCGCAAGCTATCATCAGGCGTAACGATTGCGGATGCGATTGCCATGTCACCTATCATGATTTTAGGCGTGGTCCTCGCTGCCGCGTTCTTAAGTGATGTGTTTGCCAGCTAATAGGTTGGTTAGAACAGGGCGGGAAGACCAAGTATGGCCAATTTGATTGATCAACAGAAAGCAGATTTGGCCGCTGCATTTCGTTGGGCGGCGCGACTTAATTTTCATGAGGCCGTTGCTAATCACTTCTCGCTCGCAGTGAATGATGACGGTACCCGATTCATCATGAACCCCAACCAACGTCATTTTTCTCTCATTAAGGCCAGTGACATTATTGAGCTTGATGCCAATGATCCTGGGTCATTAACTGGACCCGATGCGCCAGACGTTACGGCTTGGGGTTTGCATGGAGGTATTCATCGGCACTGTTCCCATGCTCGATGCGTGATGCATGTGCATTCAAATTACGCAACGGTGCTGGCATCGCTCGCAGACAGTAACCTACCGCCAATCGATCAGAACGCGGCCATGTTCTATAACCGCTACGTGATTGACGATAATTACGGTGGGTTGGCGTTAGAGGAGGAGGGTAATCGCTGCGCTCAGTTGCTCTCTGACCCAAAACATAAGGTCATGATCATGGGTAATCACGGTGTTCTGGTGATTGGACGCACCATCGCGGAGACCTTCAACCGACTATATTATTTCGAGCGAGCCGCCGCGAACTACATTCAGGCGCTACAGACTGGACGGCCCCTTCGTGTGCTCGCTGATGAGGTTGCTGAGAAGACAGCGCAGCAATTGGAAGCGTATCCAGAGCAAGACGAGAGGCATTTTTCAGAGTTGAAGTCTATATTGGATCATGAGGGGTCCGACTACGCGGAGTGATGTTTGACGCTGATAGGCCCTCGGGTCGCAGATCAAAGAGGTAGTTCAATTGGCCAAGGCTAAAGCGCTGATGGCGCTGTTCAAGCTTTACGTAATACTCGTTGAAGTTACCCGTAGCCAGTGGGTGAAGTTTGGCGCGCGAAAGAACCCAGAGGCGGGGCCTTATTTTGGCTATGTCCTCTTGGGCACGCTTGTCATCGTACTTGTTGTTTTCGCACTGAAAGAATAGTTGCCAACACGACGCATTAAGCATGACGGCGGACTGTCATATGGTTGACGTGCTAAGCGCGAGCAAAAATTTCAGGCTCTGCTAGTCTTAAACCCACACAATAACCAAACAGGTGTGATGTGCGAGCCCTTCTCTTTCTCGTTTTTGCAGTCTCCTCTTTTGCCGCACAGGCCAATCCGCAGCCCCTTGAATATTTCCTGAAGGACAGTGACTACCTCGATGTTGCGCTCTCCCCCTCGGGCGAGCGAATAGCGGCCAGAGCGCAGTTCGATGGCAAGGTCGTGTTGATCGTCATGGATCGTGAGACCAAGAAAATTATCGGCGGTATTCAGCCCGAGTCAGACGATGCCATCAGCAGCTTTAACTGGGTCAACGAGGATCGTTTGGTTTTCACTTACGCCCAGCAGTTTTTTGGCAGTGACCAGCGGTCCTCGATGGGCGAATTGTATGCGGTCAATTTCGACGGCTCAGACCCCGACATGTTGGCTGGATTCCGTGCATCGAATGAGCGAGCGGGCTCCCGATTAGGCGGTACGCGCAAGGGCGATCGTGCCGCAGTCTCGATGATCGATGTATTGGAGGACGATGAGGATCACATTCTCATCATCAAGTTCCCATTCTCTCA
>WTJR01000200.1:21687-23023 GCA_011524755.1 Halieaceae bacterium
GATCCAGACACCGGTGAGATCGTGATTGGCTCTTCACGACGCGGGAAAGTAAAGCACCACTACTCCGTTAGAGAGAGTCGATATCAAGGGTTACATCGTGCTCTGGTAAAGGCTTATGGCGATCAAACCCTGAGTGTGATGAGCCGCTCTGCTGACGGCAAAGACATGATTTTACGCGCGAGTAGTGACACGAATCCGGGCAGCATTTTCATCTTCAACACCGAAGCAAAGCGCGCCGAGTTCTTCTGGGCCAATCGCTCATGGATGGATCCAAATCAGATGCGTCCCATGCAAATTGACGAAGTGATTTCCAAAGACGGTTTTTCGATTCCCGTTCGGCTGACGCTCCCGGCGACCGATGAGCCTGCTCCCTTGATCGTTAACCCTCATGGTGGTCCTCACGGCATCTCGGATGACTGGGCGTTTAACTACGAGACACAGTTGCTGGCGAGCCGCGGCTACGCCGTGCTTCAGGTGAACTTTAGAGGTAGCGGCGGATTCGGAAAGAAATTCGAAGACGCAGGTCATATGGAGTGGGGCGGAAAAATGATTGAAGACCTGGCTGAGGCTGCTAGTTGGGCTATGGCCAGGGATGACATCGATCAAGAACGGGTCTGCGCGTACGGCGGTAGCTACGGTGCCTACGCCTCCTACATGCTGGCGGTGCGAGAGCCCGAGATGCTGCGCTGTGTAATTGGTTATGTCGGTGTTTACGATCTCAACATCATGTACAGCACCGGAGACATACCCAAGTCCTGGGGAGGTGCAGGCTATCTCGAGCGAGTAATAGGCCGCGAGAAGGCCGCGCTTGATGAATTCAGCCCAACCACGCATGCCGCGCGCATTAAGGCAACGCCCATGTTGATTCATGGCGAGGACGATATAAGAGCCCCGATTGATCATGCCTATGCCATGCGTGATGCGCTCGAGGAGGTGGGCAAAGATCCAAAGTGGCTAAAGATCGACGACAGCGGCCACGGTGCGGGGAGCCTGAAAAATAGACTCGAGTTGTACGAGGGTTTGCTCGGCTTCCTTGATAGCAACTTAATGTGAGACTGGCAGGTAGAGAGGCCTCTTTTTAAATGGAAGTCTTGGTATTCATTGGACTCGCGATTGCCCTGGTTCTCGGATTAATCGGTTTTTTCGGGCGATGCCGTGCCTGTGGTAGCTGGGCTCACGCTTTCAATCCGGGGCATGCCGCGGATATCCCTGACGGAAAGGCGTACATCGTGTGCAAGCGCTGCGGTGACCGGCAGCACAAGGGAGAGGTGTCCTCAGACGGCTCGGTTGTGTGGATGAGCGGTGGCAGTGGTCAGTTCCATGAGGATGGCTCTTA
>WTJR01000080.1:0-1150 GCA_011524755.1 Halieaceae bacterium
GTAACGTGAGTTTCGTGCATAGCTCGAAGGGCTTCGACCGGGCGAGCGCACCCTACGCGCCGGGCTGGGACTTGTTGGTTGAGCACGTTCACTATGACTTTTCGGGTAACGCCGTCCTTGCGCGCATTTTTGCGCGTGCGATTGCGCGACACCTCTCACCGACAACGCCACCCAAGCTCTTAAAACCCGAGGAAGTGGCTGCTCGCATCGGGTTTCCAAACCACGAGACCATTGAAAATCTGAAGAACCTGCAAGGCATGGCAAAGCAGCCACCGTTTCCCGGGCAGAGTAACTATCAGGACTACTTGGCTTTCCTAGCGACTGAGCTCTCTGCTGTGACGGCTAAGGTGGGAGAGCCTAAAGATGTGGTTCGACGACGTCAGCAGGTGCTTGTAGATGGCGAGGGCGACTGGAAGCTCCATTTCGAAATGACGGCCTTGGCAAGACATCTCAAGAACAAGCAGGCGCAGTACTACCACCTCGATCAACTATTTAAGCTTTACCCCCATAACCGCGAGAGCTACATCAATCTTGCGACCCTGCTGAGTCAAGATGGACGCTGGGCTGAAGTGATTCCTTTGCTGGAACGATCATTGAGTTACACACGTGGTCGTGAGGAGCTAGTCGTTGAGGCCGTTGGTTGGCTGGGCACGGCGCATTTGAAAACCGGTAACACAGCCAAGGCCACTGAGCTTTTGCTCTCTATTCCGGAGGACTACCCCGATCAAATCGGCATGAGTCTTCGGGCTTACGGCAATCTTATCAAGCACAGTTCAGATAGCCGTGATGCCCAAGCGACAGAACAATACCTGACATCGCTCGAGAATTACGCCAACACACTGGTCGCGTCGGGGGCGAGTGAGTCCTACCCACGCCTGAACCAGCGAATGGCACAGCTGATGACCATGGGTGGCGACAAAGCAGCTGCTGCGCGATGGCGGGCGGCACGCTAAACCTTACTCTGCATCACCAAACTTTGCCTCCTGTCTCATTCTTCGGTTAAATCAAGGTCATTAGCACCGCTCGGAGTGAGCACTATGACCGATGCATTAATCGAAAAAACACGGGAGCGTGGTGTGCTCTGGCTGACGCTAAACAATGCTGATCAGCGCAATCCGTTATCCAGCACCATGCTGGCTGAGATCACTTC